>JBCDCW010000325.1:0-2130 GCA_039180995.1 Pseudomonadota bacterium | reverse complement strand
GGTCTCCAAGGTCAAGCCGCCCACGAAGCCGATTACCGACTAGATCGCCGCCGGGATGCGATTGCGCCGCGGTCGAAGGCCAATTAGGCGGAGAAATCCCCACCTACTTGCGCGCCGCCCTGTCGATGGCGCGACGCGGACTGATCCTGTCCGTCTTAGATACAAGCCCCAGCGCCAGCACCCTCCACCAAGCGATCTGCAAGGCCTAGAAACGCCGGAACAATCGCCAGTGCCCCCTTCCGACTCGGACCCATGGCATGCTAGGTCTCGTGCCATGGGCGCCCCGGACCGCAATATGATCCCCCCGCGCATTCGCCAGCTGGACGAAGGCGCCGTGAACCGCATCGCGGCCGGTGAAGTCGTGGAACGCCCCGCCTCGGCCGTAAAGGAACTCGTCGAAAACGCGCTCGACGCCCGCGCGACACGGATCACGGTCGACATCGCCGATGGCGGCCGCACGCTGATCCGGGTCACCGATGACGGGCACGGGATCGCGGCCGAAGACCTGCCTTTGGCCCTGTCCCGCCACGCCACGTCGAAGATCGACGGCGGCGATCTGCTCAACATCCATTCGTTCGGCTTTCGCGGCGAGGCGTTGCCCTCCCTTGGTGCCGTCGGCCGCCTGACGATCACCAGCCGCGCGGCGGGCGCTGGCGAAGCCGCCACGCTCAACGTCTCGGGCGGCCGGCTAGAGGCGGTGAAACCCGCCGCGCTCCGGGCCGGAACAGTGGTTGAGTTGCGCGATCTTTTCCATGCCACGCCCGCGCGCCTGAAATTCCTGAAGACCGAACGATCCGAGACCATGGCCGTCACCGACGCAATCCGCCGCCTGGCCATGGCCGAACCCTCGGTCGCGATAACGCTGCGGGATGTCAGCGAGGGCGGCGAGAAAGTCTTGTTCCGCGCCGATGCGGCGGATCGGGCGGCCCGGTTGGCCGCCGTGCTCGGACGGGATTTCGCCGCCAATTCGCTGGAGATCGACGCAGCGCGGGACGGCATCAACCTGACCGGCCTGGCCGCCCTGCCCACCTATTCCCGCGGCAATGCCGTCCACCAATATCTCTTTGTGAACGGACGGCCCGTCCGCGACCGGATGCTGACCGGCGCGCTCCGCGCCGCCTATATCGATGTGCTGGCGCGGGACCGCCACGCGGTTGCCGCGCTTTTCGTCACCTGCGATCCGACGCTCGTCGATGTCAATGTCCACCCCGCCAAGACGGAGGTGCGCTTCCGCGACCCCGGGATTGTCCGGGGCTTGATTGTCTCGGCCTTGCGCCATGCCCTGGCAGATGCCGGTCACCGCAGCTCGACCACCGTGGCCGACGCGACCCTGGGCGCTATGCAGCCCGAACGCCCCCCGGCCCCTATGTACCAGATGGACCGGCCATCGCCCCAAGCCCGCGCGGCCGCCTACACCGCCCAGATGCCGGGCTTCTCGGACGGCCCCTCGGCCCGCTTCGAGGCCCCCGATGAAGCGCTGCCCGCAACCGAAGGCGGCCCCCTGGGCGCCGCCCGAGCTCACCTCCACGAAAACTGGATCGTCGCCCAAACGGCGACGGGCATGGTGATCGTAGACGCCCATGCCGCCCATGAACGCCTCGTCTACGAACGCCTCAAAGCCCAGATGGCCGAGACGGGAATCCGCGCCCAAGCCCTTCTTATCCCAGAAGTCATCGATGTCGGCTCGGACCATGCCGACCGTCTTCTGTCCCTCGATCTCACCCGGCTCGGCCTCTCCATCGACGCCTTCGGCCCCGGCACCATCGCCGTTCGGGAAACCCCGGCGATCCTGGGCAATTGCTCTGCCGAGGCCCTGATCCGCGACCTGATCGACGAACTGGAACAGGATGACGAGGCCGACCCACTTTCGCTGCAATCCCGCCTGGATGCGATCCTGTCTCGCATGGCCTGCCACGGCTCGGTCCGCACCGGCCGCCCCCTTTCCGCGCCGGAAATGAACGCCCTGCTCCGAGAAATGGAACGCACGCCCCATTCCGGCCAATGCAACCACGGGCGGCCCACCTACGTGGAACTCAAGCTCTCGGATATCGAACGCCTGTTCGGCCGCTCATGATCCTGGACCTCTCCGATCCGATTGTCATCGCAGGCGGGATCATCGGCCTGATCGTC
>JBCDCW010000324.1:0-2226 GCA_039180995.1 Pseudomonadota bacterium | reverse complement strand
CTTGCGACGGATCGGGGCAAGAACCTTCACCGAGGTCTTCGAGGCCATCCGATCAATCTGCGATCTCTACGAGCCAACAGAATGCTGGAACTACTTCAAGGCTGCCGGATATGTCGCAGGTTAATATCGAAACGCTTTAGTGTGCCGTTCAGAGGTTTCGCGCAGTGTGGTCTGGTGTCCGCATGGACAGTCCCGGTTCAAACCGGCCGGTCGACGGGCCGCGGTTCGGCGATCTAACATCTGTTCGGCAGGACTTTATGCCCACCAAGTCTCTCCAAGCCATGTATCTCCTGCCAACGGAAACAGGATCGCCGGGCCCGGGGGGGCGGCCGCGCGATGGACCGGGGCCCTACGGGTTTGAGGCCGGTTCACCGAAAGTCTGAGCGCCCGCTCCAGGCCAAGCTTTGACAACGGATCTTGGCTATATATCGCTCCGATGATCGGAGGGGGGCGGCCCACCCGGAGGCAGGCCGCGGGGGCCTTATTCAAGACCCATGCAGTTCGCATAGAACGTCGTGGTCGCGGGCCAGTCCGAGAAGACACCTGCCACGCCCACGTCTTGTGCCAAGACGTGGAGCAGTTCGAAATAGACGCCGTCATTGTTCGTCACGTCGGCGATGGATTGGAAGTACCAACCGCCGCCCGTCGCCAGAGGCCCCGACCGTTCCAGCGTCCAGGTGATGATGTTGAGGCCCGCCGCGTTGGCCTCTTCGGCCCAGGTGGACGGCACGATCTCACCCGCATCGTTGGTGGTGACCAGGACCCAGGTGGGCGGCGCGATGTATCGGACCCCGATCTCGGCATAGGCGGACATGGGGTCCGGCCAAGTAGCGGCATCCATCGGGTCCCAGCCCTCGATGTCGTAATGGTCGATCAGGTAAACGGCTTGGGCGCCGAAATCCGGCTCGTTCTCGATCCAGTATTGGACGTCCGCTAGGTTGAACGACTGAGCCCACACGCGGGACGGGTCGATGCCCGCAGCCTTGTATGCGTCGATCAGCTTTTGGGCGTAGTCTTCTTGGCTGAAGCCTTCGTGGGGCATGTCGACGGAGGGGGACTTCAACTCGGGCGTGAAGTCGGCGCCGAGGCTATCGAACAGCGCGATGCTATCGGCATGGGTCAGAAGGCCTGCGCTGCCCGAGGAGTAGAGCGTGGTGCGCCAATCGGCGACGCCGCCGTTGACGTAATCTTCGACCGTGGTGGCCGCAGAATTGGCTGCGTCCATCTTGGGCGTCAGCGTCATGAATTGGTCGAGCGTGATCTCGGACGTGCGGCATTCGGCCATGGCACCGTCGTCGCCTGCGGCGGGGGTGAAGGGGCCAACGCAGGTACCTGACAGATCGCTCAGCAGGATATCGGTCGTGGTGTGCAGGTCGTTCTGGGCGTGGCGGCAGACCAGTTCGTGATCTTGGGTGAAGGTCACGTCGCATTCCAGGATGCCGGCGCCCATTTGCGCGGCGGCAATGTTCGAGATGGCGGTGTGTTCGGGGAACAGAAGCGGCGCGCCGCGGTGACCGATGGAGAAATGGGAGCGTTCCGGCGTCTGGCCGATGCAGGCGGCCAATTGGTCCTTCAGGGGACCATCGTTCATCTGGTCGATCAGATAGGCAGGCCGGGGGCCATAGCTAAGCGCTTGGGCAGTCGTGGCGGCGTGGCCGTCAGCCAACACCGGTGCGGCGGTGCAAAGCAGCAGGATCGAAGAGCGAAGGTACATGGTAGGTCTCCCAGAGGCGGTCATCATCCTCGCTTCAGCTTGCCATGTGACCGCCCGATGACGTGAGGGTAACCGTTGAGTGACAGTTGAGCGGCGGAGAAAGGCCGATCCTGGCCCGATCGGCAGCTCTTCCGCAGCCCGTCCCATGGGCGGACCGCGGCGTCGCGACGGATGCTCGCCCCGGGCGCTGGCGCCCGGGCCCGGCCCGATCAGCCGGTGAGGGCGAGTTGGTGCAGCGGCGCGCCGACCGTTTGGCGAAGTTCGGCGAACCGGGGGATACGGCGTGCGGGCTGGCCATAGGCCGTCTCGGTTCTTTGGAGAGCGAGTTGCGGGATCAGGCGGATTAGGTCGAGGCGGCAAGCCAGCGAGAGGCCGGCCAAGGCCCATTTGCCGGGATAGAAGCTTTCTGACGGGATGCCGTCGGAGAAGATGATTTCGTGGCGATCGAAGAGCAGGTGGATGTAGGTCACGCCGCGCTTGCCCGTGGCCACGCGCAACCGGCTGCCCGGGAG
>JBCDCW010000323.1:0-2393 GCA_039180995.1 Pseudomonadota bacterium | reverse complement strand
TGTCGGCTGCCGACGGGCCGGTCGATGTGGACGACAACACGCGCCCCGATCCAATCGTCCGAAGCATCTGCGGGGCGAAGGCGTTGCATGCGCGGAGCTTAGCAGGACGATCATGGGCGGTCTGCCATCGGGACCAAGCTGCCAGAACCGAGGCGCGCCCCGGGATCGCCGCCACCTACAGCATGCAAAACGCCCCCGGGGTCCCCGAGGACGCTCGACAAACCTACCGTGATGCCAGTTCCGACTGGCCGGAGCCGATCACCTTAGTTCGACGCGGACGCCCGAACCTCTTCCAGCGGATAGCCCATGCTATCCTGGAAATCGAAGTTCCCGTGGCAATCGTGGCAGAACGATTGGCTCACGCGCAGGGCCTGGCCGGTGGGCTGGACGCCGGAATAGAGCCAGTTATCGGTGTCTGGCGCGTCATCCACCTTGGTCATGATCAGTAGCGGCGCGCGACGGGCCAGGCCTTCGGCCGCGCGCACGCCGATCATCTCCTTCGCCAAAATCGAGCCCACGGGCATCTCGAACTCGCCATCCTCGAACTTCAGATACTGCTCTTCGGCCACCTCGTTCACGAACGTGTTCAAGAACCGCTCACCATGGACACCGGCAACGGCAGGACGGGTGGAGGCCTGCTTCCAATCGCGATAGCCCATTGCGATCTCGTCGCCCTGGGATTGGTACCCCTCGATCATCCAATCGGACATGCAATCATACATCGCGTCGACCTGCGCCTCGGTCATGTCGTAGCGGTCGGCCGGCAGCGCGCAGGTCTCCTCAGCGGCGGCAGGCAGGGCGAAGGCGGCAAGGCACGCGGCCAGGGCGTAGCGTTTCATGGGTCTCCCTTTCGTATTGTCCCGGCTTGGTTGAAACAGTCGGTCCGATCACGTGCATTCAACATTTGCGTGATCGCTAACACGCGTGGCCGCGTTGACAGGTACAGGGATTTGCGTCACCCGAGATGTTCTAACCCTTTAGACAAGGATAAAGGCCATGATTCCCGCCGTCCTGCCCACCTACAACCGCGCCGACCTGAGCTTCGTCTCGGGCGAAGGCGCTTGGCTGGTGGAAGCGGATGGGCGACGTTTTTTGGATTTGGGCGCGGGAATCGCGGTGAACGTTCTGGGTCATGCGCATCCTGCGCTGACTAAGGCGCTGACGGATCAGGCACAGGTTTTGTGGCACACGTCCAACCTTTATCGCATCCCCCAGCAGGAGGCACTGGCCCAGAAGCTTGTGGATGCGACCTTCGCCGACACCGTCTTCTTCACCAATTCCGGCACCGAGGCGTGCGAGTTGGCCGTCAAGATGGCCCGCAAATACTGGACGGCGAAAGGCCAACCCGATCGTAACGTGATCCTCGCCTTCACCGGATCGTTCCACGGCCGGTCCAGCGCCGGTATCGCCGCCGCCGGGTCCGAGAAGATGACGGCGGGCTTCGGCCCTCTGCTGCCGGGCTTCCGCCACGTGCCGTTCGGCAATCACGACGCGCTGACCGAAGCAGTGAACGCCCCAGACGTGGCCGCAGTGATCCTGGAACCCGTCCAAGGCGAAGGCGGCATCGTCCCGGTGCCCGACCAGTGCTTGAAGGGCCTGCGCGATCTTTGTGACGAGACTGACGTCCTGATGATCCTGGACGAAGTCCAGTGCGGCATGGGCCGAACGGGCCGCCTGTTCGCCCATGAATGGGCGGGCGTCGCGCCCGACATCATGATGGTCGCCAAGGGCATCGGTGGCGGCTTCCCCTTGGGCGCGCTGCTGGCCACGGAAGACGCAGCCCAAGGCATGACGCCGGGCACCCATGGCTCGACCTATGGTGGCAACCCCCTGGCCTGCGCCGTGGGCAACGCCGTCATGGATGTGGTCGCAAACGATGGCTTCCTAGCCGAGGTCAATCGCAAGGCGGGCCTCTTCCGCCAAGGCTTAGAGGCCCTGGTGGCCTCGCATCCTGAGGTGTTCGAGAGCGTGCGCGGATCGGGCCTGATGCTCGGCCTGAAATGCAAGGTCCCGAACGGCGATCTGGTCGCCGCTGGATACGAGCAAGAGGTCATCGCCGTGCCCGCTGCCGACAATGTCGTCCGCCTGCTGCCTCCGCTGAACTTGTCAGACGACGATATCCGAATTGCCCTGGCCCGCCTAGACAAAGCGGCGGCAGCCCTGGTCCTGGCCGATGCCTGACATCGCGTTCCGGCCCGTTACCCGGGCCGATCTGCCGATGCTACTCGACTGGATGCGCGCGCCACACCTGGCCTGCGACGACGACCCGGACGAGCAGTTGGCGCTGATCGAAAGCGACTTCTCCGCAGGCCCGAAAGCCCGGTTCACGATGTGGATCGGGTCATGGGAGGGCGCGCCCTTCGCCTATCTCCAAGACTGCGACACGGCCCGCC
>JBCDCW010000322.1:0-2475 GCA_039180995.1 Pseudomonadota bacterium | reverse complement strand
TCGGCTTCGTGGGCGGCTTGACCTTGGAGACCACCCGCGCCCAAGTCTGCGTATGGAACGGTTCAGCAAATCCTTCACTCGTCAGGAGCCGATCCCGGACGATGCCATTGCGGCCGCTGTGGAGGTCATGCGATCCGGCGCGCTGCACCGCTATGGCGCGGCCCAATCGCAGGTGTCCGCCCTGGAGGAAGATTTCGCCGCCCAGACCGGCGCGCGGCACGCCCTGGCCGTCGCGTCGGGCGGTTATGCCATGGGCTGTGCGTTGCGGGCCATCGGGATCGGCCCGGGCGATCCTGTGCTCACCAATGGCTGGACGTTGGCGCCGGTCCCGGGCGCCATCGCAGCCGTTGGTGCAAGGCCAGTTCTGGTCGAGATCACGGCCGATCTGACCATCGACCTGGACGATCTGGAGGCGAAGGCGTCCCAGGCCCGGGTGCTGATGCTGTCCCATATGCGGGGCCATCTGACCGATATGCGGCGGCTGATGGAGATCTGCGACCGTCACGGCATCACGGTCATCGAGGATTGCGCACACACGATGGGCGCGGCGTGGGACGGCGTAGCCTCGGGTCGCTGGGGCGCCATCGGCTGTTATTCGACCCAGACCTATAAGCACGTGAATTCCGGCGAGGGCGGCCTCATCGTCACCGACGATGCCGATCTGGCCGCCAAGATGATCCTGCTGTCGGGCAGCTATATGCTCTACGACCGCAACGGGACCGCGCCCGGCGAGGATGTCTTTGCCCGGCACAAGGCCCATATGCCCAACGTCTCCGGCCGGATGGACGAATTGCGCGCCGCGATCCTGCGCCCACAGCTGGTCGACCTGCCCCAGCAGGCCGCGCGGTGGACGGCGCTCTACCATGCTTTGGAGGCGGGGCTGCGGGGGACGCCGGGGCTGTCGGTCATCGAACGCCCCGCGGCCGAGGACTTCGTGGGATCATCCTTGCAGGTCTTGGCCGACGATCCGGCGCGGGTGCCCGCATTCCTGACGGCCTGTGCTGAGCGGGGCGTGGAATGGAAGTGGTTCGGCCACGCCGAGGCCCATGGCTTCACATCGGCGCACCGCCATTGGGGCTATGTCGCGTCCCAATCCCTGCCACGCACCGATGCGCTGTTGGCCCGCCTGCTGGACATTCGTCTGCCGCTGACCTTCGACGAAGCCGATTGTGCCCTGATCGCCCGCATCGCCACCGATGAAGCGGTGCGCCACCTCGCCCCGTCCGAGGCGCCGGTGGGCGGTTGATGGACGCGGGCGAGCCCACGATCTAAACGTCAACGGGCGTCAAAACGGGAGGTCCATCCGATGTTCACCGCCAGCATGCGCTTCGATCTGGACGAGGATGCCGAAGCCCTGCGCGATATGGTTCACCGCTGGGCGCAGGAGCGGGTGAAGCCCATGGCGGCCGAGATCGACGCTAAGAATGATTTCCCCCATGAACTCTGGGCAGAGATGGGTGAGCTCGGCCTCCTTGGGATCACTGTGCCGGAAGAAGACGGTGGCGCTGGTATGGGTTATCTCGACCACACGATCGCCATCGAGGAAATCGCTCGGGCTTCTGCCTCGGTCGCGCTGTCCTACGGCGCCCATTCCAACCTCTGCGTCAACCAGATCGCGCTGAATGGGACGGCGGAGCAAAAGGCCAAATACCTGCCCAAGCTCATCTCCGGCGAACATGTGGGCAGCCTCGCCATGTCCGAAGCGGGCAGCGGCTCCGATGTGGTCTCTATGAAGCTGCGGGCGGAAAAGCGGAACGACCGCTACATCTTGAACGGCACGAAGTATTGGATCACCAACGCCCCCGACGCCGCCACCCTGGTCGTCTATGCCAAGACCGATCCGGACGCCGGCTCGCGCGGGATCACCGCGTTCCTGATCGAGCGCGAGATGACGGGCTTCTCCACCTCCCCCCATTTCGACAAGCTCGGCATGCGCGGCTCCAACACCGCCGAACTCATCTTCGAGGACGTGGAAGTCCCCTTCGATAACGTCCTGGGCGAAGAGGGCGGGGGCGTGAAGGTCCTTATGTCCGGCTTGGACTACGAACGCGTCGTCCTGTCGGGCATCGGCACCGGCATCATGGCCGCCTGCCTCGACGAGGTCATGCCCTACCTGGCCGAGCGCAAACAGTTCGGCAAACCCATCGGCAGCTTCCAACTGATGCAGGCCAAGATCGCCGACATGTATACCGCCATGAACTCGGCCCGCGCCTATGTCTACGAGGTCGCCAAGGCCTGCGACCGGGGCGAAGTTACCCGCCAAGACGCCGCCGCCTGCGTCCTCTACGCCTCCGAGGAGGCCATGAAGCAGGCCCACCAAGCCGTCCAGGCCATGGGCGGCGCGGGCTTCATGAACGACACGCCCGTCTCGCGCCTGTTCCGCGATGCGAAGCTGATGGAAATCGGTGCGGGGACGTCAGAGATCCGGCGCATGCTGGTCGGGCGCGAGCTCATGGGGGCGATGGGGTGACTTGG
>JBCDCW010000321.1:0-2787 GCA_039180995.1 Pseudomonadota bacterium | reverse complement strand
TTTCCGCCTGCCGGATCGCAGCTTGCTTGCGCATCTGGCGATCGCCTTTCTTGGAATTTCGATTGGTTTATAAGGTAACATATTGGAAACTCAAGGTGCTAGGCCAGTGTCTCGGCGGCATCCCGGGCCAAAACCGCGTGGTGAAGCACCACGATGGGTTCGGCAGTGACTGGCGGTTCAGAACTGGATCGCCCCGGGCGGATACCTCAAGCACTATAACCCTTGCGACAACCACGTGGTGGGGTGGGTGCAGCTATACGTGCGGGGTCGGATGTTCGACGCGGTGTCAGCGATGTAGGAAGGGTCGCGGCAATCGGTCGACAACTCGCCAACGTCGGCCATCGCATAAACTGATTGCGCGACCCCCTGACGGGCCTCGGCTTCGCAATCGGATCACGCCGTTCTTCCGAAAGCTCCTGCATCCAGGGCTATCGCGGCTGGCCCGAGACACACGGCCCAGCCCTCACCCCCGTCAAACGCGCCGCAAACCGGCATCTGATTGCGGGCTGACCCGCTGGTGATCTAGTCGAGCCGCACGGTGTCGGGCGACGATTGCTGCTCGGACGACGAGAAGCCCATGCGATCCAGGCCAAAATCAGCAACCACGGCGATCACGATACAGGCCGCGAAAGCGATGAGCATGGCTTTCATCCCGTCACTCCGCCGGTGTTCCGTCGGGCGGCGCCGCGCGGCCATCGCGGTGGGCGATGGCTTCCTCGGCCCAGATGGAATGGTGCTCCATGGCCCAGCGCTCCTCGACCTCGCCGTCGCCCATGGCGGCATAGGCGCCCTCCATCCCGACCGATCCGATATACATATGCGCGAACGCCACGGCGATGAGACCGATGGCGACCACCGCGTGGATGATCTGAGCAAGCTGCATATCCTCTTGTGGGGACAACGCCACCGGCAGCGGGCCATAACCGGTCGCCTGGGGCAGACCGGTGGCGTTCAGCAACTCGAACAAAGACGCGTACATCGGCAATTCGAACGGGAAGAGCAGCGACACGCCCGTCACCGACAGGATCACGCCGCCCAGGATCACCGACCAGAAGATGAGCTTCTGCCCCGCATTGAACTTGCGCGCCGGAACGTGGCCACCGCCGAACAGGCCGCCGCCGCGCATCAGCCAGCGCAGATCTTCGAGCTTGGGGATGTTGTGCACGACCCACATCACGAAGATCAGAACCAGCGCCAGCATGAAGGCCCATGACACGTTGTTGTGGACCCATTTGGAGACCACGGCGATGGGTGCAAACGCTTCATGCCCCAGCCAGGGAATGACGGCGATCCGACCGAACAGGACCACCAGCCCCGTCACCGCCAGCGCAAGAAAGCTGCCCGCCAGCAGCCAGTGGCCGAACCGTTCGACGGCCTTGAAACGGGTCACCGTGCGGCCCGTGGGCGGGCCGTGCAGCCGGATCTTGCCGCGCACCAGATAGAACAGCGCTAGGGCCAGCAGCGTACCACCCAGGAACCACGCGCCCCAGGTCTTCAACGGCCCGTTCCGGAATTGCAGCCAGACCATGCCGCCCTCTTGGATGAGGGTTGTCGCAGCAGGGCCCCGGTTCGAGGTCGTCGCATCCGCGGTATCGAACCGAACGCCACGCCAGATATGCGGGTCCGACGCGGCCCCTCGGGATCCCAATTCGGTTCCCGGGGCGGGGGCGACGCCATCGCCGACAACATCGGCGCGGCGGTCCGTGTCGTCCACGCGCAGCGCCTCTTGCCGTGCCCGGATATCCTCCAATGTCGGCGCGCCGCCCGTGGCCGACCGGTCGATCACCAATGGGTCGGTCAAGCCGCCCGTCGGGGCGGCAGGCGCGTCGGTCGCCGTCTCTTGCGCGGCGGCGGGGACCGTGAAGGCGAGTATTAGCAGGAGGGTTCGCAGCATTCGGACACCTAAGATCATGTGCGAAATCCGGACCGCGCCTTGGGGAGCCGTGACGCGGTCCGGGCTTGGGTCAGAGCTCGCGCTCGGACCCGTATGCCGATCCCCAGCCCCAAGCACCGGAGCCGAAACCGCGCGCCACCACACGCTCACGGTAGATCGACGAAACCTCGTCGGCATTGCCTGCCAGCAGCGCCTTGGTCGCGCACATCTCGGCGCAGACCGGCAGCTTGCCCTCAGCGATCCGATTGCGCCCGTATTTGGCGAACTCTGCCTCCGAGAAGTCTTCTTCGGGGCCGCCGGCGCAGAACGTGCACTTGTCCATCTTGCCGCGCGACCCGAAATTCCCGGCGACCGGGAATTGCGGCGCGCCGAACGGACAGGCGTAGAAGCAATAGCCGCAGCCGATGCACAGGTCCTTGGAGTGCAGGACGATGCCATCCGCCGTCTGGTAAAAGCAGTCGGTCGGGCACACCGCCATACAGGGCGCGTCCGAGCAGTGCATGCAGGCGACCGAGATCGACCGCTCGCCCGGCTGGCCGTCCTGGATCGTCACCACCTTGCGGCGGTTGATGCCCCAGGGGACCTCGTGCTCGTTCTTACAGGCCGTGACGCAGGCATTGCATTCGATGCAGCGCTCGGCGTCGACGAGGAACTTCGCTCTTGCCATCTCTCTTCCTCCCTTACGCCGCGACGATCTTGCAGAGAGTCGCCTTCGTCTCCTGCATCTGGGTCACGCTGTCATAGCCATAGGTCTGCGCCGTGTTGCACGACTCACCCAACACATACGGATCGGCGCCCTCGGGATAATTCTCCCGCAGGTCCCGGCCCTCGAAGATACCGCCGAAGTGGAATGGCATGAACGCCACCCCTTCGCCGACACGCCGGGTCACCAT
>JBCDCW010000320.1:0-2806 GCA_039180995.1 Pseudomonadota bacterium | reverse complement strand
CTCGTCCGCTTCGCCGGTCTCGGCCGCGGGTGGTGGTTCGACAGTGGGTTCCAGCGTCTCTACGTCGTCCGATGGCAGAACTGTGTCGGTGCCCAGCGGATCGCCGGATTGGTCGTCCGGCGGCTCGGCGAGGGTGGTGGACACCGTGATGATCGTCTCGGGGATCTGACGCGGTGCCGATGGGGTGAAATCCGGGATCAAGTCAAAGGCCCAAGCGAAGATGCCCGCATGAATGCTGACCGACAGCACGGTCGCAAGGGCCCAATGGGAGCCGATTTCGGGCGGCGGGCTGGCGCGGGAGATCATCGCATCGGCCGTTGGTGAAGGGTCACCAGGCGCAGGGTGACATCCGCCAATTCGGGACGTGCCGTGAGGGCCAGCAGCGCATCGGCTGGGGCACCGCGATCAATGAGGATGTGGAGGGTGGCGGGCGCGTCGAGGGTTTGGATCGCTGCCGCTAGCAGATCCGGGGCGAGCGGGGCGCCGTCCAGTTCCCAGTTATCGTCCTGTCCGATCACCAGGATGGGTGAAGGCAGCACATCCAACGGCAAGTCGCGCGTTTCGGAGAGTTCCAGGCCTGGGGCAGCCGGATTCAGAAGGCGACCGGTCGCCAGAAAGAAAAAGATCAACAGAAGGACGATGTTCACGATCGCCAGCGATACGTCCAGAATGGGCGGGCGCCGGGTGTGGAGCGGCGTTGTCATGGTGTGCCACCAATGCGCGCCATTTCGATGCTGGGCACCCCCGCGGCGGTCAGGGCTTCGGTCACGGCGACCAAGTCTTGGACCCGAGCGCTGGCGCGGGGGATCAAGACGACGCGCGGGACGTCCGATGCGCGCAGCGCAGAAGCCAAGTCGGGCAAATCGTCGAATGAGAAACGCTGGCCACTGGCTACGATGGCGCCCGCGTCGATGCTCCAGAGGGCGGCTTCGGAGCCCAGGGATGGCGCGGCGGTTTGGCCAGCGGCGCCGCGACCCGGTCCGTCGCCCGATTTCAACGTCAGCAGCGAATAGGGCGCTTGCGACGACGACAACATGAAGAATATCAAGAGCTGAAACATCGCATCGGCCAGGGGTGTCAAAGCGAAGCGGTAGCTGCGGGTCCGCGCCGGGGGAAGGAGCGCGCGCGCGGCCAAGGCCGTCAGGCCTCGACGCGGCCGTGAATGGCCGTCGAGACGGCAACTTCGATCAACTGCCGTTCCCGCTCGATTCGCGCTTCCAGCCAGGTCGCGATGAAGAACGTGACCAATGCGATGGCAAGGCCCGCTGCCGTGGTTGTCAGAGCGGTCCAGATGCCGCCCGCCAGCAGCGCCGGGTCAACGGCGCCTTGGGCAAGCGATAGGGTCGAGAAGGCGTCGATCATGCCGATCACGGTCCCTAACAATCCCAGCATCGGGGCGCCCTGGACGACGGCTTCCAAGACGCGCATGCGCCGAGCCAGCAGGGACATTTCGTTCAGCGCCGCGTTGCGGCCCAATTCCTCGGCATAGGCGGCATCGTTGGGCCTGGCGCGTTGGGCCGACAGGACGGCCTGCAAAACCCGCGCGCCGACGGAATCGCGGGTGGCAGCGGCGCGCATGGCTTCGTCCGGTCGGCCGCCTAGCCATGCGTCAAGAATGGCGTCGGCCTGGGTTGCGCGGCCGACGCCCATCCGGCGGAACTGGATGATCTTGAACAGGCAGACGGTTAGCGCGGCAACCGACAATGCCGCCAGCGCCGAGAAAACCACCAGGGCAATCGGGTCCAGGCCAAAAGGCATCGCGTTACAGGCCGAATTGGATGTCGGTCAGCGAGGAGGTTTCGAGCGCGGACAGGCAGATATCCGACGCTTCGCCCGCCGTCGTCTGACAGGCGGAGACATCGTTGACCACGATCCGCGACAGATCCTCGCAGGATTGTTCCGGCAGATTGAAGAGGACGATCCGCGTCTTGCCCGGCGGCAGCGCGCCGAATTCCAGCACGAGGATGCGGCGCACGACGCCGACCGCGTCGAAAAACCCGACCTGATAGGACGCCTGCGACAGATCGACGTCGCTGGCATTGTTGGCGACATAGGTCAACTGGCAGGTCGACCCGTCAAGGGTCGCGGCGTTGTTGAGTTCCAGTGAGAAGGATTGCGGTGTCGGGGCGACCGCGTCTTGTGCCAAGGCAGTGAGGGGCAGGGCCGCGAGGCAGGTAGCGGCGGCGAGACGTCGGATCATGGGTCGCTCCGGATGTGGGGTTGGCGGCGTGGGCGGAATTCCGCCCGATCGCAGACACGGGACCCCATGGGCCCCCCGAGGTCAACCCGTTCGGCGCCTGCTTAGCGGTAGACTCCGGTCGACCAGACCTCGGCAGGTCGAAGTCGGAAAGACATCTCCGATCCAACGGGTTCGACCGCCACGTGCAAAGGCGGCGCAGGCCCGGCGGCGTCGGTATCCCATCCCATGTCGGATGAGAGATCCGGGACCGGCACGGCCCGAGTCGAGAAGATCGTCGCGAGCGGGTCATCGGAGACGGCGGGGGCGCCAGAGACCTCGGGTCGTGCGGATCGCGGGAGATTATCTGATTGAAACGCCTGACTTATTTTCGGCTCGGCCGCCTGCGGTGGGGCCGATGGCCGACGCAATTCGGCTGGGTCGGGCTGCGGGACGGCGCGCGCTGTGAACACAGGCGCGTCTGGCGGGGTACCCATGGCAGGCCGGTCTGCCATGGCATCGTGGCCTTTCACAAAGGCCACCGCACCGCCGACGGCCAAGCCGAGGGTAAGGAGCGTGATGGTGACGAGACGGAGCATCGGGTGGCCTTGCATGCATACAGTACCGTAG
>JBCDCW010000319.1:0-2869 GCA_039180995.1 Pseudomonadota bacterium | reverse complement strand
CTGCTGGTGAGTGCCGATCAGACGCTGGTCATAGGGGGTCGTCTGGTAGATCTGGTTGATCCAGTTCCCGTAGAGCAGGTGTCCATGGCTGCGCCAACGGTTCTGCGGTGCACGTCCGGGGTCGTCGGCAGGATAGTAGTTGCCGGGGATATTGATCGGCGTGCCATTGGCCACGTCCCGTTCATATTCCAGGCGCAGTGTCTCGGTGTCGTATTCGAAATGGTTCATGATCGTCAGCGTGCGGTGGGCGACGTCTTCGATCAGGCAGGGGCCGGTTTCGTCGGATCCGAGTAGCACTTGCATCCCGGCGGCTTCGACTTCGTCGCGCCTCAACTCGGTCCAGCGGGACACGGGGATGACGCAATCGTCCGAGAAGCCGCGCAAGTAGGGCGATGCTGGAGCCTCGTTTTGGACACGGAAACAGCCGAAGGATTTTTGGGGCAGATCGTGTTTCGGCACGCCGTGGAAGTGCCAGGCCATGGCCATGCCGCCCCAGCAGATGCCGAAGGTGGAATGCACGTTGGTCTGGGTCCAGTCCATGACTTCGCGAAGTTCGTCCCAGTAGGTGACGTCTTCATAGGGCAGGTGCTCGATAGGTGAGCCGGTGATCAGGAGGCCGTCGAACTTCTGATCCTTCACCTGTTGGAAAGAGTGGTAGAACGCGGCCATGTGCGCGGCCGGGGTGTTCTTGGACTGATGCTCGGTCATGCGGATCAGCGTCAGGTCGATCTGCAGCGGCGTGGCGCCGATAAGACGGGCGAATTGCGTCTCGGTGGCGATCTTCATGGGCATTAGGTTCAGAAGGCCGATGCGCAGGGGACGGATGTCTTGCCGGGTGGCTTCGTCGGCGCCCATGACCATGACGCCCTCATTCGACAGGATGTCGAAGGCGGGCAGGTCGCGGGGCAGGGTGATGGGCATCTGAGACTCCGGGCCGAGTGGCTCAGTTATGACGTGGCGCGGCGCTTGCCAATGGCATCGGCGATGAGGGTGATCACATCGGTGGCATCTCGCACCTGGGCCACGTCGGTGGGCGAGATCGACACGCCCCAGCGGGCCATTTTTGCATAGCGCGGTTCGCGCGCATGGATGGCGGCGGCATAGATGCCGCGCATGAAGGCATCTGGATCCACGTCGTCGCCGCCATGTTCGGCCCAGCGGGCGGCGAGGAATTCGGGGCGGAAGCAGAGCGGCTTCGGGTCTCTGGCGAAGCGGTCGATCAGGGTTTGTGTGTGGGCCGGATCGCCCTCAATCCAGACGGGCAAGGTGTGAGTGGCGAGGGTCGTCATGATCTCGTCGTTGGGGTCATCGGGGTCGACCACTTCGACGATGGAGCCGCCTGTGTCGCAGACGAAGTTGCCATAGCCGTAGATGTCGCGGGCGCGGTCGATGAAAAACGGCGTGTCGAGGAGCGCGTTCAGTTCGGCGCGTTCGTGCTGTTCCTGGCGGCGGCTGTATTCCTCGATTGGCAGACCGCCCTTCGCGGGGTCCCCGGGTTTGCCCAGGTAGTTCGAGAGCGGGGTGAGGTTTCCGAAGGTGATATTCGAGCCGATATAGATGCTGTCGGATTTCAGCAGCCGGGCCAGATAGGGCACGGTCATCGCGTGGCGCTTCAGGTCGTCGGCGATGAATTCGCCCATATAGGCGGTGCCGATGCGGTAATCGATGGAATAGTGGAACCAATCGCCGCCTGCCCGCAGGATCTGGGACAGGTGCGTCTTGCCGAGGCCCGACATGCCGAAGAGCGTGATGCGTTTGTCGGCCGCGTCGCGGAAGGCCTGGGGGGTCTCGTAAATCATGCCCTCCGCGTAGCGGCCCGGCCCAGGGCACGCAACAGGCGGCCATCGAGGATGACCAGGCCCAGGGCGAGCAGGGCGAAGCCGGCATAGACGTTGGGGGAGAGGGCTTCGCCGCGGACCCAGACGCCCAGAAGGATGGCGACGGGCGGGATGAGGAGCGTGACCAGGAGGAGATTGCCGGATCCGGCCATCTCGAGGACGCGGAAGTAGAGCAGGTAGGCTAAGGCGGTCGCAATGATGGCGTAGTAGAGGACGGCGATCCAGGTGTCGGCCTGTTGCGGGATGACGGGCCCGTCGATGAAAAAGGCGGCTGGGATCATGACGAGGGACGACCCGGTCAACATGCCAGCAGCTTGGACCTGTGGGGCGAGACCGTGGAGGCGCAGCTTGGCCCAGACGCTGGCCAGGGCATAGCTTATTGTGCCGCCAACGATCGCCAGTTGGGCGGCGGAGCGGATGTCGAAATCGGACAGGTTTTCCAACCCGATGGCGGTTGCGACACCTAGAAAGCCGATGGCCACGCCGATGGCGCGATATGCCGTCAGGCGTTCATCTGCCAGGAAGATCGCGGCGGTTATGACCCCGAAGACGGCCGTGCCGGCGTTCAGGATGGACGTCAGGCCCGTTTCGATATTGAGTTGGCCCCAGGCCATTAGGGAAAACGGGATGACGTTGTTGAGGATGCCCATGATGAAGAGTCCGGCCCAAAGGCGCGGATCGCGGGGCAGGGGCAGGCGGCGGATTGCGACATATGCCCAGAGTATGAGCGCGGCGATCCCGACGCGATAGGCAACCGAGGTCACGAATGGGATTTCGTCAAGCGCCGTGCGAATGGCCAAGAAGCTGGCGCCCCAGATGATTCCGAGGAGCGTCATTTCGGCCCAGGCCCGGGTGGAGGGGGAGGCGGGTGTCATGGTTCGGGGATAGGGACGGCCCCAGACGGATGCCACCCGGAAGATGCGGAAACGCCCCGCGCTCGAGAGCACGGGGCGTTTGTCGGAGCCAGTCTTTCAAGCGGTAAGCTTAGAAGCGGTAGCCGATGGAGATACCAGCCGCGACTGCATCATTAT
>JBCDCW010000318.1:0-2949 GCA_039180995.1 Pseudomonadota bacterium | reverse complement strand
CATGCATCAAGGGCCCGCCCTGGATGCCCGGGAAGATCGCCGAATTCACCTTCTTCGCGATGTCCCCATCGTCGGTCAGGATCATCCCGCCCCGCGGGCCGCGCAGCGTCTTATGCGTCGTCGTCGTCGCCACATGGGCGTGGGGAAAGGGCGACGGATAATGGCCGGACGCGACCAGCCCGGCAAAATGCGCCATATCCACAAGCAGATAGGCGCCCACGCTATCCGCGATCTCGCGCATCTTGGCGAAGTCGATGATCCGCGGAATGGCCGACCCGCCTGCGATGATCATCTTCGGCTGGTGCTCCGTCGCAAGCTCCTGCACCTGATCGTAGTCGAGCCGCAGATCCTGGCGCCGCACGCCGTATTGCACCGCGTTGAACCACTTGCCCGACTGATTGGGCTTGGCGCCGTGGGTCAAGTGCCCCCCCGCATCGAGCGACATTCCCAAGATCGTGTCGCCCGGTTGCAGCAGCGCCGTGAACACACCCTGGTTCGCTTGGGAGCCCGAATTCGGCTGCACGTTGGCGAATCCGCAGCCAAACAACTGCTTCGCCCTATCTCGCGCCAAATCCTCTGCGATATCGACAAATTGGCAGCCGCCATAATAGCGCCGACCGGGATAGCCTTCGGCGTATTTGTTCGTCATCACGCCGCCCTGGGCTTCCATGACGGCGCGGCTGACGATGTTTTCGGACGCAATCAGTTCGATCTCGTCGCGCTGCCGACCCAGCTCCTGGCGCGTGGCCTCGGCGATCTCGGGGTCGGTTTCGCCCAAGCTGGCGGTGAAGAAATTCGGGTCGCGATGGGGGGCGTTCATCTGGCGCTCTCCTGCTGTCGGATTGCAGTCTCTTACCCGGCCTATGCCCCCACGAAAAGCGCCGGATCGCACAAGTTCATCATGAGACCCGCGCTTGCGTTTCCGATCCGCACCCCGCAACCCTGCGCGGAAACGGGGGACCTCCATGCCGAACCGCGCGCGCAAGATCGCCTTCCTCGCGTCCGACACACCGGAAGCGCAGGGCGCGCTGGGCTGCCTGGCCGACCGCTACGGCCAATGTGCGCCCGATCAGGCCGATGTGGTCGTGGCCCTGGGCGGCGACGGCTTCATGCTAGAGACGCTGCACGCCACCATGGGGCTGGACGTGCCGACCTATGGTATGAATCGCGGCACGGTCGGCTTCCTGATGAACGAATATGCCGAGACCGGTCTGACCGCCCGCCTGGAAGCGGCCGAGGAGGCGGTGATCAACCCGCTGCGCATGACCGCGACGCGGGCCAATGGCGAGGTCGTGGAATCCTTGGCCATCAACGAGGTGTCCATGCTGCGCGCCGGCCCGCAAGCGGCCCGGCTGCGGATCAGTGTGGACGGCAAGCTGCGGATGAACGAACTGGTCTGCGACGGCGCCCTGGTCTCCACGCCCGCCGGATCGACGGCCTACAACTACTCCGCCCATGGCCCGATCTTGCCGATCGGGTCGGAGGTGTTGGCCCTTACGGCCATGTCCGCCTTCCGCCCCCGGCGCTGGCGCGGGGCGCTACTGCCGATCACGGCCCGCGTGCGGTTCGAGGTTCTGGACCCCGACAAGCGGCCGATGATGGCCGAAGCCGATGGCGGATCGGTGCGCGACGTGGTCTCGGTCGAGGTGGCTTGTGAACCGGCCGTGAGCCATCGCCTGCTGTTCGATCCCGGCCACGGCTTGGAGGAGCGATTGCTACGCGAGCAGTTCACGTAATTCATAGAACAGGCTGCGCCTGACGATTCTGCCTTGCCCGGACGCTGCCGTTCGCGGGCTCGCCCCCGAGGCATTTCCGACCAGAGGACGAGGGGCGCTTGCGACGGGCGGGGCAGCCGGCCTAGATGGCGCGCGACCTTTCGGAGTTCTCCATGCGCCGTACCCTCATCACCTCCGCGATCCCGTATATCAACGGGATCAAGCATCTCGGGAACCTGGTCGGCAGCCAGCTGCCCGCCGATCTCTACGCCCGCTATCGCCGGGCGCGGGGCGACGAGGTCATGTTCATCTGCGCCACCGACGAACACGGCACGCCGGCGGAATTGGCAGCGGCTAAAGCGGGAAAGCCGGTGGCCGAGTATTGCGCCGAGATGTGGCAGATCCAGAAGGACCTGTCGGACGGGTTCCGCCTGTCCTTCGATCATTTCGGCCGGTCGAGCAGCCCGCAGAACCATCGGCTGACCCAGCATTTCGCCGGCAAGCTCGACCAAGCCGGCCTGATTGAGGAGCGCAGCAGCCGCCAGATCTACTCCAATGCCGATGGCCGCTTCCTGCCCGACCGCTACGTAGAGGGGACCTGCCCGAATTGCGGATATGAGCGCGCGCGGGGGGATCAGTGCGAGAATTGTACGATCCAACTCGACCCGACCGACCTGATCAATCCGCGCAGCGCCATCTCGGGCTCGACCGATCTGGAGGTGCGCGAGACCAAGCACCTGTTCCTGCTGCAATCGCAGCTTCGGGATCGGCTGGACCAATGGATCGACAGCCAGGACGGCTGGCCGGTCCTGACCACCTCGATTGCCAAGAAATGGCTCCACGACGGCGACGGGCTCCAGGATCGCGGGATCACCCGCGATCTGGATTGGGGCATCCCGGTGCGGAAAGGGACCGAGCCCTGGCCGGGCATGGAGGGCAAGGTCTTCTATGTCTGGTTCGACGCGCCCATCGAATACATCGCGGCGACCAACGAATGGGCCGATGCCACGGGCGGTGATTGGGAACGCTGGTGGCGCACCGACAAGGGCGCGGACGATGTCCGCTACGTCCAGTTCATGGGCAAGGACAATGTGCCGTTCCACACGCTCAGCTTCCCCGCGACGATCCTGGGCTCGGGCGAGCCTTGGAAGATGGTCGATCATCTCAAGTCCTTCAACTACCTGAACTATGACGGCGGCCAGTTCTCGACCTCGCAGGGGCGCGGTGTCTTCAT
>JBCDCW010000317.1:0-2954 GCA_039180995.1 Pseudomonadota bacterium | reverse complement strand
GCTGGAATGCTGGAAAGCCAAGCAGGTCTTCGTCTCGAAACGCGGCCAGGGCCCGGGCTATTCGGGCATCGAGAACCCGCTCTTCTACAAGGACAACACGCGGATGTTCTACGGCGACGCCAAGGCTTCTCTGGATTCGCTCCTGCCGAAGATCGACGCCTGACGAAAAAATCTCCGGCCGGCGCGACGGAAACCGCCGCGCCGGTCGTGAAAGGGGTCCACACAACCGAAAGGACCCCGTCCATGACCCGTACCTTTTTGATCGCCGCCCTGATCTCGGCCCCGCTGGCCACCGGCGCCCTGGCCGCGTCGCCCGACCGCGTCGAAGACCGCCTAGACCGGATCGAGACCCGCATCGACCGCCGCGTCGACCGTGGCCCCCTGGATCGCATCGAGGATCGCGTCGACCGCCGCGAAGACCGGATCGACCGTCGCATCACCCGCGGCGATGGCCGGATCACCCGCACCGAGCGTCGCTTGCTGCGCCGCACGGCCCAGTAACGCGCCCAGGCATCTGCCCCCACAAGTCTCATTGTCCGGGGGTTGCGCCCGAAGGTGACCTACGTCACCGCAACCGGGCTACCTGGTCCCGCACGCCCCGAAGCGGGGCCAGCAAGCCCTCCACCGCCCGCTCGGACCATCCGGGCGGGCGGACTCCGTCCAGGCCCATCCCACCGAACCGCGCGCCCACATCCGGTCCCACCCGGCGCCCGCGCACCTTGTTGGACACGTTGCCGCCATGGACCACCTGCAACCAGCCGGGCGGCCCGCCGATCTGGGTCACCGGCACCTCGGCATCCAGCGCCATATGCTGGATCCCACAGGCCGTGGTTGCGGCCTCTCCCCATGGCTCCAACAGCGAGAAGAACGCGTTCTTCGGATGCGCCACCTGCCAGAGCCCGTCTCCCTGCCGGATCAACCCGGCTGTCACATTCCACGCCCGCCGCTCGGTCCCCTCGACCGCCGCCTGCACCCGCGCCACATAATCCACCGCCAGCGCGTCGTCGTTATCGAGCCGCGTCGTCAGCAGCATCGGCGCCTCGGGCGCCACCACCTCGGCCACGCAACGCCGCCAGCCATCGGCCGGGAAAAGCGGCGTGAAGTAAGCGTCAAACGGATAGACCGCCTGCAACGCGGCGATTTCGGCTCGAAACCCCTCCGGCGTCCTGTCGTCGAATAACACGATCCAGCGGAAATCCTGCACGCTCTGCGCCGCTACCGAGGGCAGACACCAGTCTCGGAACAGATCGAACCGCCCTCGCAACCAGCCCGGCTGGGTGCGGATCGCACTCTCGCGCCCCGGCGTGGCCAAGTTGAAGCGGGTCAGGATCACGTGCTGGAAAGCGTCCATGGGCGGCGCCTACGGACACCATCGCCCTGTCGTCAAGCGGCAGTTGCCACCAAACAGACGCCCCGGCCTATTCATAGACCGGGGCGCCGCTCAAACAGACACTCCCCGCACCGCACAACCACCGGGAAGCATCTGGAGATCGTCAAGCCGTCTTCTACCGCGTGTTCTGCCCTCCATCGGCACAGGTTGCAGCCGAAGCGGCCCATTCCGTTCCATTTGTCGCGCCCGGGCCGACGTCCCGAGATGCGATTCGGCGCCATGCTTCGCATTCGCCGACGCTTGCTTTGCCCTTCTGAGCCATGGCTCATATGGCCAGGACCGATCTCTGATCGCCTCTGACGCAAACGCTGTCACAAGCATCTCGCGCCCGGGCCTCAAAGTCCAGAACTCGTGAATCACGTTGGCCTGATCACAGCGCAAAATTCGCCCCGGCTCGGGCACCATGCGGCCGATATCAAGCCTGGGCCCGACTGGCATCAATCACGACCCGCCGACGACGGACGCCCCGTCGACAAGGTAGCGGCCGGACCATCGGTCGAGCGCACGACCCAGCAACGGGCGATGCGCCGCACGGCCCGCTAACCCCGTTCTGGCCTATAGAAACTTGGGGTAATCGCTCGCCAAAAGGTGCCGCGGCGCCTCGTCTTCTTCAATCTCGGCAAAGCGGCCGATCTTGTCTCGGAACCAATTATCGGTCTCGTCATCGTTGACCGTGCTGACCTCGCCGATCAGCACATCGCCGCCTTCGCCCCAGAAGGCGTGCCAGTCGCCCGGCATCAAAGTCACACTTTCGCCAGGTGCAAAGCGCAGCACCTCTCCGGGCTCGAAATCCCGCCGGACGCCGTCGCAAAAGACCGTGCCGCCGCGATCACTGTCGAAGCTGCCATCCTCGGCCGAGCCGTTCATTTCGATGGCCAGCGTGGCGCCGCCCCGGTTGATGATGTCTTCCGCCTTCAGCCAATGGCGATGCATCGGGCTCAGCTGATCCTGGCGCGAGATCATGATTTTCTCGGCGTAACACATGCCCCCGCCACGCTTCAGATCGTCCTGCCGACCGTTCCGGGTGGTGAACAAGAACAGCCCCATCTCGTCGAATCGGCCCTGGCCATAGTCGGTGATGTCCCATCCCAGCCGCGCGTCGATCAATGGCGCGATATCGGCTTTCCGCGCCCGCATCTCGTCGGGCGACCAATAGGCAAAGGGCGGCATCACATACCCGAACGACCGGATAAACTCGTCCCCCGCTCGCATGATGTCATTGACCTGGGATCGCTTCATTTCGGGCACCTCCTCCAACGCCGAGCCTTGCCGCGCCCGGCCCCACTTGTCGACCCATCGGCAGGTTGCACGGCGCAAAACGGGCTCTGCCCTCGAAACCACGGTGCGATTGGGAAACTGGCATCAGGGCTCTGCAAACCCCCGGTCAGACGGCGGCCCTGCGGCGCCAATCCCGTATTTCCAATTGGCCCTGAGCTTAGCCCGTGGCATCCCCATCCCATGACCCTCCTCACCCGAGATCCCCGCCCGGACGGACCAGCCGCTGCGCGCGGCCCCTGCCATGGCGCCAGGATGCGCCGTGTCGGCAGGCCCCTTGAGACCGCGG
>JBCDCW010000316.1:0-2961 GCA_039180995.1 Pseudomonadota bacterium | reverse complement strand
CGTCGCCGCCTGACGGACCGACCGGGAAGGCCGCGCCACTCGCGCGGCCTTCCGCCTTTTAGAACGCGGGCGGGATGATCCGCGACAACCAACGACCGGGGGCCGATTATGGGGATGTTCATCCTTCGACGACTGGGTGTGATCGTTCTGACGGCACTTTGCCTGACGTTCATCGTGTTCTTCCTGACGAACTTGCAGCCCAACCTCGAAAAGTTGGCCAAGAACCAGGCCAACAACCGGATGACGGACGAACAGGTCGTGTCGTGGCTCGAAAACCGCGGCTACCTGGATCCGATGCCGATCAAATATGCGCGCTGGCTGGGCGTCGCCCCCGCCTTCACCGAAGTGGAAAACGGCGAGGTCACGTTCTCACGCTGCGCCACGCCCGGTATCGATGCCGCCGACGCCCCCGCCTATTGCGGCGTGCTGCAAGGCAGCTGGGGCTATTCCACGGTTTTCCAGAACGGCGTCCTGGACATCCTCTCCGAACGGGGCTGGCAGACCGCCAAGCTGATGTTCTGGGTCATGGTCGTCATGGTGCCCGGCGCCTTGATCCTCGGCGTGCTCGCCGGCATGCGCGAAGGCTCGAAGCTGGACCGCTCGCTCTCGACCGTCTCGATCACGACGACCGCCACGCCTGAATATGTCTCCGGCGTGATCTTCATCGCCGTCTTCGCGTCCTCCGCCGTCGGGCTCAGGTGGTTCAAGGGCACGGCCACCGGCGCCATGGAAGACATCACCTTCGCGAATTTCACCCTTCCGGTGCTCACCATCGCGCTCTACGGCATGGGCTACATCGCCCGCATGACCCGCGCGTCGATGACCGAGGTCATGACCGCCCAATATATCCGCACCGCGCGCCTGAAAGGTGTGGCCTTCAACCAGATCGTCCTGAAGCACGCGCTGCGGAACGCCTTGATCGCGCCGTTCACGGTGATCATGCTGCAATTCCCCTGGCTCCTGAACGGCGTGGTCATCGTCGAGACCCTGTTCAACTACAAGGGCTTCGGCTGGACCCTGGTCCAAGCCGCCGGCAACAACGACATCGAGCTTCTGCTCGGCGTCTCCATCATCTCCGTCGTGGTCGTCCTGGTGACGCAGCTGATCTCCGATATCGGCTACGTCTTCCTGAACCCGCGCATCCGCATCGCCTGAGGAGACCGGACACATGGAACCTCTCACCTGGACCGGCAGCCTGGGCAATGTCCTGGACCCCATCCTCGCCATAAGCGTCATCTCGCTTCTGGTGACCTCTCTCATCGCCATCGCCGTCAGCTTCTTCGCCACCGGCGACCGCGTCGTGATCAACCCCGACGGCACCGCCGCCATCGCCGAGGGCTTCCCCGGCCTGATCTCGAGGGCGCAGACCTATTCGCTCTATGTCGTCGTCGCGACGATCGTCGCCTATATCGTCGCCGGCATGGTCGTCGGCCACGCGGGCGGCGGCATCATCGGCGGCATGTCACGGGCCTTCACGCCGGTCTGGCTCTCGCTGGCCGTGCTCTTCGCCGCCAGCTTCGCCTACAAGCGCAAGCTCGGCCTCTACGGCAAGCTCTTCGACTCGACCATCGGCATGATCGGCTTCGCCTTGGTGATGTTCTGGGCCTTTACCGCGTTTTACGCGGGCCCCCTGGACATGATCGCCACCCATGATCCGCTGACCCAAGTCTCCGGCATGAAAAACGAAGTTCCCGGCACCGCCATGCCCGAGGAAGGCGCCTACCCCTTCTATCTGCTGGGCGGCGACAACCTGGCCCGCGACGTCTTCAGCCGCATGGTCCTCGGCTCGACCATCGTCATGCAGATCGCGCCGCTGGCCACGCTGTTTGCCTTCATGGTCGGCATCACGCTGGGCCTGCCCGCGGGTTATTACGGCGGCCTTCTGGACACGTTCCTCAGCTTCCTGGCGAACCTGATCCTGGCCTTCCCGGTGATCCTGCTCTTCTACCTCCTCGTCACGCCCGAGATCGTGGCGACCGGCCTGCCGAACTACATGGCCGCCGTCCTCTTCATCTTCCCGCTGGCCTTCGTGGCGGTCCTTCTGAATTCCCGCTACCGGACCCAACCGGCCACCCGGAACCTCTATGTCGGCATCGCCATGGCGGTGGGCTTCCTGTTCTACTTCTCGCTGATCTCGGCCCAAGGCTCGGTCCTCGCCTTCTGGCCCGGCTTCGTGGATCTCTTCGACATCTCCGGCCAGGTCCTGATCGTCTTCGTCTCGGTGGTCTTCGTGAACTCGCCCACCGTGTTCCGCATCGTCCGGGGCCTGACCCTCGACATCAAGACCCGCGACTACGTGGCCGCCGCCCAAACAAGGGGCGAAACCCCCTGGTACATCATGCTCTGGGAGATCCTGCCCAACGCCCGCGGCCCCCTGATCGTCGATTTCTGCCTGCGCATCGGCTACACCACGATCCTGCTCGGCACCCTCGGCTTCTTCGGCCTGGGCCTGCCGCCAGAATCGCCCGACTGGGGATCCACCATCAACGACGGCCGCCGCCTCCTGTCGGTCTTCCCCCACCCCGCCATCGTGCCCGCCGTCGCACTGCTGAGCCTCGTTCTCGGCCTGAACCTCCTGGCCGACGGCCTGCGCGAAGAAAGCCTGCGGGACTGATGCGGCGGCGCCTGCCCCTAGCGGTCAGCCTCGCCTTGCTGGCCCCGGCCGCCGCCGCCCAAACCACCGCCGACCTCGCGGCGGTGGTCGCGGCCGAGCTTCAATCCCAATGCGCCGCAGGCAGTTCGATTTCCGTCGAACCCGACGCCATCACCGTGAATGCCGACGGAACCGCCGACGTAGAGGTGGCCAAGTTCACCTGCCGTTGGGAATTTGGCACCCACCCATTCTGCGGCGCCCGAAATTGCACGATTTGGACCTATGCCTATCGCAATGGCCGCTTCGAACAAATCGGCGCTCGCTTGCAATGATGCCCATCTCTCTCATCCTGCCATAGATATCCCGGG
>JBCDCW010000315.1:0-2968 GCA_039180995.1 Pseudomonadota bacterium | reverse complement strand
TCGACGCCGTCGTGGACGAGATCAAGCAGGCCCACGAACGGGGGCAACCCGTGCTGGTGGGCACCACCTCGATCGAAAAGTCCGAAATGCTGGCCGCCCGCCTGACCCAGGAGGGGCTGCAACACAACGTCCTGAATGCCCGCCAGCACGAGCAGGAGGCCCAAATCGTGGCCGATGCCGGCAAGCCCGGCGCGATCACCATCGCCACCAACATGGCCGGTCGCGGCACCGACATCCAACTGGGCGGCAATGTCGAGATGCGCGTTCTGGAAGCCATCGCCGCCGATCCCGAGGCCGACCCCGACGACACCCGCGCCCGCATCGAAACCGACGTCGCCGCAGACAAGGAGAAGGTCCTGTCCGCCGGCGGCCTCTTCGTGCTGGCCACCGAACGCCACGAGAGCCGGCGCATCGACAACCAGCTGCGCGGGAGGTCCGGCCGCCAGGGCGATCCGGGCCGCTCGGTGTTCTTCCTGTCGCTGGACGACGACCTGATGCGCATCTTCGGCTCCGAACGCCTCGAAAAGGTCCTGTCGACGCTCGGCATGAAGGAAGGCGAGGCCATCGTGCACCCTTGGGTCAACAAGTCCCTGGAGCGCGCCCAGGCCAAGGTGGAGGGGCGTAACTTCGATATCCGCAAGCAGCTCCTGAAGTTCGACGACGTCATGAACGACCAGCGCAAGGCCGTCTTCGAGCAGCGCCTGGAGATCATGGAGGCCGAGGAGATCGGCGAGATCGCCCAGGACATGCGCCATCAGGTGGTGGACGATCTGGTCGACCAATACATGCCGCCCAAAACTTATGCCGACCAATGGGACGCCGAAGGGCTCTATGCGTCCATCATCGAGGTGCTGGCACTGGACGAACCCGTCATGGCCTGGGCCGACGAAGATGGCGTCGACCAGGAGGTGGTGCGCGAACGGCTTTACGAGGCCAGCGACAAGCTGATGGCCGAGAAGGGCGACGCCTTTGGCGATGATCAAATGCGGCGGATCGAAAAGCAGGTCCTGCTCCAGACCATCGACAAGAAGTGGCGCGAACACCTGCTAACGCTGGAACATCTGCGCTCGGTCGTGGGGTTCCGCGGTTATGCCCAGCGCGATCCGCTGAACGAATACAAGACCGAAGGCTTCCAATTGTTCGAGGGGATGCTCGACAGCCTGCGGGCCGACGTCACCAAGCAGCTCTCGCAGATCCGCCCCATCTCCGAAGAGGAGCGGGAAGCGATCCTGGCGCAGCTTCAACAGCAGCGGCAACCCGCACCCACCCCGGCCCCGGCGGCGCCGCAACCCGCGTTGGCAGCCGCATCGGTGGGCGTCGCTGCCGACGGCTTCGTCGAAGACGACCCCACGACCTGGGGCAATCCCAGCCGGAACGATCCCTGCCCCTGCGGCTCGGGCAAGAAGTTCAAGCATTGCCACGGTCGGTTCTAACCCCCCCTCCAATGTCGTGAATCGCAGGGTTTTGTGGCAAATCGCCCGTAGATCGGGCCGAACTTTTCACAGTTCGGCCCGAATCATTGGTCAATTCCGGGAAAAAGTTGAGTTCCCGGAAGGACGGCATGATGGCCGACAGCCAGGCACAGATGGACGAAGCCGCGTTCGACAAACTTCTACAGCAGGAGATCGAGGGGGTCGTGGGCGGCCCCGCCTCTCTTTCGGGTCGCGGGCACAAGGCGCCGTCCGATCAAGCCGACGCAGTCGACGACGCCACCCCGATTTTCGACCGGTCGCTTTGGCAGCGACTGACCCATCCCCGACGGCTGATGGCCGGGACGGCCTTCCTGCTGGCGGGTTTGGCGACAGTCACGCATATGGTCACCCCCGCGCCGCCGACTTTGGCCGACCATGCGGAACTGCCCTGGACCGACACCGACGGTCCCCGGCTGCCCACGGCGCCTGCCATACCGGCCACTTTCGTGTCCGGCGCCATCGGCACCAGTACCTCGCCGCTCGGGCTGATCTCGAACATCGAACCGATGCAGGCCACCTTCGATGCCTGCGCGGTACATGTGGATGCGGCGCCCCAGGTTCTGGCGACCATCGCGCTAGAGATCGAAGCGCCATGTGACGCATTGCGGCGGGTCGAGGTGACCCATGGGCCGCTCACGGTCTCCATCCAGACCGACGAGACGGGCCGCGCGCAGATCGAGATGCCCGCGCTGGCGGCAGATTTGGACTTCAAAATCGTGGTTCAGGATCGCCCCGCGATCACAGTCGCCGGTGACGCGCGGGATTTCGACCTCGTCTCGCGCGCGGTGCTGCACTGGCATGGCGATATCGGCATGGAACTCCATGCCTTTGAAGGGCCGGATGCGGGTTACGGAACAGATGGACACGTCTCGCCGGACACACCTCGCAACATTGCCCGGACCCTGTCCGGCAATGGCGGTTTCCTTCGGGCCTTGGGCGATCCGACGCTCGAAAACCCGCAACTGGCTCTGATCTACACAGCACCCGCCAGTCAGCGCAGCGACCTGACGGTAGAAGCCCCGGTGGTTTTAGGGAATTGTGGGCAATCGGTCAGCGCCGGCACCATTCAAGCATGGGGTGGCACCCTACAGGCCCCGACCGACCTGACGTTCACCATGCCGGGCTGCGAAGCTGTCGGGGATCTCGTGCTATTGGGCCAGTTGGCTTGGGCTGCACCGGTCGCTTCCAACTGACGCGAGACCGGGCCGTCCGGGCTCCGGCGTCAGGTCATTCCGTCAAGAAGCAAGCATACTCGTCCGCGACCCTGTCGGTCGTCCGTTGCATGATCCCGTTCGACCGCCAGGCAGATCGAAAGATATCCAGATTGCTCGCATCCGGGCCGCCATCCACCTCGCGCTGAATCGGCGCGACCAACTCATCGGCCGCCGACGCGATGGCGCTATCGAACGCGGCAGCACTCGCCTCGGCGCGCGCCTGGGTCACCTCGGGCGATTGGCCCGGTTGGCACATAACCAAGACATCCTGCTCGGTCATTG
>JBCDCW010000314.1:0-3039 GCA_039180995.1 Pseudomonadota bacterium | reverse complement strand
CTGCTGAACCGCGAGGGGTGGGAGGTGGCGAACACCATCTACACCATGCACCCGACCGAGGTGAACGTGGCGCTGGAACGGTCGGCCCCCGCTGTGCCCTTTGTGGCCGATAGCACGCAGTTGGAACGGATCCGCATGGCACTGGCGCCAGAGATCGAGGCGGGGCAAGTCGATGTGGGGTCCAAGGGGGATTTCATCTTCGTGCGCGTCGGGAATTTGCTACTGTTCGATAGCGGGCAGGCGAGCGTGAAACCGGAATTCGCCGATCTGGGCACCCGCATCGCCGAGGTGCTGAACGACGAGCCGGGGCCGATCAAGGTGTTGGGCTTCACCGATTCCATCCCGCCGTCGGGGCGGGGGCAGTTCCGGACGAACCTGGATCTGTCCATCGCCCGCGCCCAAGGCGTGGCGGATGTGCTGCTGCCGCAGGTTTCGGACCCCGACCGGTTGGTGGTCGAGGGTCGGGGCGAGGCCGATCCCATCGCCGATAACGACACCCGCGAGGGGCGGGCCCAGAACCGGCGCGTCGAAGTCCTGATCGCCAAGGAGGGGACGTTCTAGGATGCTGCGCCGCCTGTTCCGATCCCTCACCAAATACGGCTGGTTCAAGATCCTGCTGACGATCCTGGGCCTGATCGGGTTGTGCCTGGCGATCTGGTTCGGTTTCCCGCTGACCGGCGTCGCGATCATGGCCAGCGTTTGGCTGCGGGCCACGCTGATCGGGGCGATCCTGGGCCTGGTCTTCGTCATCCTGCTCGTCCGCTTCATCCGCCGCCGCCGCGCCGCCAAGCGGTTAGAGGAGGCGATGGTCCCCGAGGTCCCGGTCGGCGACGGCAAGGTTCTGGCCGAGCGGATGACCGAGGCGTTGGCCACGCTCAAGAAGGCAGGCGGGCGAACGTATCTGTACGACCTGCCGTGGTACGTCATCATCGGGCCGCCCGGCGCGGGCAAGACGACCGCGCTCCAAAACAGCGGGATCGAGTTTCCGCTGGAACGGACCGGCGGCGCGCTGGAAGGCTTCGGCGGCACGCGCAATTGCGATTGGTGGTTCGCCGAAGACGCGGTGCTGATCGATACGGCTGGGCGCTACACCACGCAAGACAGCCATGCAGAGGCCGACAGCGCCTCCTGGACGGCGTTCCTGGATCTGCTGAAGCGCACCCGGCCCAGCCAGCCGATCAACGGCGTGATCCTGGCCCTGTCCATCGAGGATGTCATGGGCGGCGAGGGCGCGCGCCATGCCGAGACGATCCGCGACCGCCTGGCCGAGGTGCATGAGACGCTGAAGGTCGATTTCCCGGTCTATGTGCTGTTCACCAAGGCGGATCTGATTTCCGGCTTCCGGGAATTCTTCGGGTCCTTCCCGGTGCAGCGGCGCAATGCAGTCTGGGGCACCACGTTCCAGACGAAGGACCGCAAGGCGCTGACCCATGAGGCCGTGCCGCAGGAATTCGACGCCCTGGTGTCGCGCCTGTCGGACGAGGTGATTGACCGCCTGAACGAGGAGCCCGACGGCATCTCGCGCATCGCGATCTTCGGCCTGCCGGGCCAGATGGCCATGCTGCGCGACGGGGTGGCCGACTTCCTGCGCCGGGTGTTCGAGCCCACGCGCTACAAGTCGAACGCGATCTTGCGCGGGTTCTACTTCACATCGGGCACGCAGGAAGGCACGCCCATCGACCAGGTGCTGGGCGCCATGTCGTCGGCCACCGGCACGGGCTTCGGGGCCGGGTTCATGTCGGGCCAGGGCAAGTCCTACTTCCTGCGCGACCTGCTGGAAAAGGTGATCTTCGCGGAACGGGACTGGGTCAGCCATGATCGCCGCGCCGTGCGCCGGATGGCGATCCTGCGGGGCGTGGGGTTCACGACGGTGACGGTGGTGACATTGGCCGCGCTGGGGGCTCTGGGCTATTCCTATTGGCGCAACGCGACGCTGGTCGACGTGGCCCAGGCCGAGACCGAAGCCTATGCCCGCGCGGCGATCAACGAGATCGAGCGGGTGATTATCGACGATACGCGGCTGGAGCCGATCCTGCCGTTCTTGGAAGACCTGCGGACCATGCCCGCGGGCTATGGCGACGCCGAAGAACCGGTGATCTGGGAAGGTTTCGGCCTGGGTCAGCGCGAGCGGTTGCAGGCGGCGGCGACGCAATCCTATTCCGACGCACTGGAAAAGATGCTGCGCCCGCGCCTGATCTTGGCGATGGAGCAGGCGATGCCGATCATCGTCGGCCGGGGCGAGACGACGGATATCTACCGCGCGCTGAAGGTCTATATGCTGCTGGGCGGCCAGGGGCAGGGACGGGACGATGCCGCCATTCTGTCTTGGTTCGAGGAGACCTGGCGCGGCGTTTTCACCGGGCGCCAGGGGTTGGATACCCGCGAACAGCTGATGCGCCACCTGACGGCCATGCTGGAATTGGACGACGACCGAAACCTGCTGGTCGATATCGACCAGGCGACCATCGACCTGGCGCGCGACGCCATCGTGCAATTGCCCCCGGCCGAACAGGCCTGGGCGCTGATCGAAGACGGCATCGCCGGGGCGGGCCTGCCGGATTGGTCGCTGATCGAGGCATCGGGCCGGGCGGCGGCGACGACCTTCACCACGCGGGACGGGGCCGATCTGGCCAGCCTGACGGTGCCGGCGATCTACACCTATGAAGGGTTCTGGAGCTACTTCTACCCGTCGCTGGAGCAGGCGGCCGAACGCCTGCGGGCCGACCAATGGGTGCTGGGCGAGGATGGCGCGTCCGAGGAGTTCGAGGCCCGAATGGTCACGCTGGACCGGACGTTGCTGGACCGCTACCGGCGCGAACATAATTTGGCCTGGAAATCGGTCTTGGGGAACTTGTCCCTGACCTCGCTTGTGGCGGACGAGCCGCGTTACGAAACCCTGGGCGTGCTGGCCTCCGAGACGGCGTCGCCGCTGTTGCTGCTGGTGCGGGAGGTCGACCGGGAAACGCAGGTCGTGCGCGAATTGGAGGGGCTGGATGGGTTGACGCCCGAAGCGCTGGCCGCTGGCGGCGGGGGCGACGT
>JBCDCW010000313.1:0-3094 GCA_039180995.1 Pseudomonadota bacterium | reverse complement strand
CGGCCAGCCCGATCGCCGCCCGCAGCCGAAGCGCGGCGCCCGGCCTCATCATCGGCGGCGACAGTTGGATCGACCGGGACAGCAACAGCTATGTCCTGGCGCTCGGTGGCGATCCGGTTCAACTCGGCGCGGTTCCCGCCGCCCTGGCCGTCGGCGATACGTCGGTCGACGTCCTGGCCGTGGCGGCCATGGCGGATTTGGTGGGCTTGCCCTATCTGATGGCGCAGCAGCCCGGCATGCCATTACCCGCCCCATTGAACCCCTATGCACTGCAAGGGGATATCAAGGACAGCCAGACGATTTGGGGGGCGCATGTATCGGCCCCGGGACGCACCGCCATCTTACTGCGCGGCGGCATCGGATGGGTCGAATTCGCGGACATCACCTGCAATTACAACCCGACACCGGTCCCCTATACCGGCACGGAATGGGCCAATGCGAATGGCCACGGGGGGGCAATCGCGCTCTATGCGGCGCTGAAATCCGATATCGACACCGCGATCCAGGCCGCACTCAAAGCCGATCCGGGGCAGAGGTTGCATTTTGCCGGCCATGGCGTGGGGGCGGTTGTCGGGTTGCTGGCGGCGCTCGATACCATCATCAACGTCAAGCCGCAAATCCAGCCGCAGGTCTGGATGTTTGGCGCGCCGCAATATGCCACGTATGACTTCTTCCAGCAGGCCGAGACCCTGATCGGCTCGACCACATTGGCGGTCAATCGACGCAGCGATTTCCTACCCCGCATCCCACTGGCACAGCAGTCTTTCTCCGTTGGCAAGACCGTCTCTCTGCAAGGACGCCCCACCATCGACGACCCCACGGCCCACGGGCTCAGCAGCTATGCCGCGCTTCTCTCCCCCCGCGACCTGACCCGGGCGGAGATCGCGTGATGAGAGACGACGACCCGCCCCTCGGACCCGTTCTGACCTATCGGCCGCCCCGCCCCCGGCGGAACCGATCGCGGCGCGGGCGCAACCGGCGCCGCGCCGCCCTGCTGACCACGACGGCCCGCAATGCGGCGTTTGAGGCCGCGCCCGCCGGTGCGCCCCCCCCGGCCCAAGGGATCAGCTTCGATGGCCTGGACCCCACGCTGGCAAGCCTTGGCATCCTGATCGGCGTCCTAGCGGAAGGTCCGCCGCCCGTTGGCCAGGCCGAGCAGAGCTACGAGCTAAACAGCGCCTGGTTCGCCGACCCAATCCCAAAACTGCGCAAATCCGTGGTCGAAAATGCCGGCGAGATCGCGGCACTTCTGTCCGGCCTGATGGGGGCCGCCGCGGGCCAAGCGCTGGGCGTTCCGGTCACCGATCCGGCCCTGGTCGGAACCTGGTACCCGCTGATCACGCCGGACCCGAAAAAAGCCCGCGGGCTCTACGTGGTGAATTACGAACAAGGCGGAGATCAGATCTTCGGTCTGGGTGTGCTGGGCCAATTCGAGGTGCCCAGCGCGAAACCTCTCATCATGCTGGAAACCTGGGGCATGATCCCGATCCTACGCATGGGTCCAAATGGCGTCGCCCCCGTCGTCACCGAAAGCGGATTTCCCATCAGCCTGGGGATCGCCGTCGAGGGCGCTGAGGTCTCGCCCCCCAAATCACCCGGCAAAACCGCCGTGCGTCCGCCGCTTTTCGATCTTGAGGGGATCTCGTTCGATGGAGTGAAGGTCAACGTCCTGATCGACGTCACCAAACCCTCCGTCGACGCCGAGATCGTGGTGCTTCGCCTCCAACTGCCGGGTGATCCCAAACCGGTCGACCGCTCGCTGACCGATCTGGACGCCCTGAGCGCGCAGCAGATCCAGGAAACCATCGCTTCCCTCCTTGTCGGGGCCCTGGCGCAAATCGACGTCGCCGCGGCCAAGGAGGCGCGATTCCTGTTGCCGATGATCGGCATCAGCGGCGCGGTGCCGGGTCAGACGGGGCGACTGCCCGACCTGCTTTGGAGCGATATGTTCCACCAAGCCACACAGGCGGGCGGCGACATCGCGGCACCGATCAAGGCCTGGTTCAACACCCTGATGGGCGACCCCGCCCTGCTGGCGCTGTGGCTGACGGCAATCGGCGGCGCGGCCGGGGCGGCCGTGCCCACGCCGACCGGGTCGGGCAGCCGGACCGACCCCATGGCCGTCGCCCTGGCCGATCTGGGATCGGTGGGCACGCTGTCCTTCACAATGGCCAGTCAGGTCCAGGCCGACGGCCGCCGCCACGTTTATCCCGGGCTGGCCTTCGAGGCGCCGCCGCAAGCCTTGGGCACGTCGTCCGCCGTCCTGCGCCTGGGGGCCCGCGCGGAACTGGCGGAATTCGCCATTGGCTCCGGGTCGTTCGATTTCGGCTCGCCCAAGGATCTCGACTTCACCTTCGGCCTTGCGCTGACGGACAAGGACCTTACCAAACCCCTGGTCGCGGCCTCCGGCTACGCCGTCGATGCAATTTCACTGGGCCTGGAATTGTCGCCCAGCCTGTCGCCTGTCCCCAACATGGAATTGACCGGCTTGGTCACACCCGACGGGCCCCATGACGCCGTCAACCTGCTCAGCGCGTCCGAAGTGGCCAGCGCGGCGGAAAGCACGCTGCCCGGTATCATCCTGAAACAGCTCGAAAAGATGTTGGGTCTGACTGGGTCGGCGCCCGTCGCCCTTGCCGAAGGTGTCGCAACGCTGATGGGTGTGCGACATCCCACGGTCTCGGGCGGCAGCTGGCCACAGGATCTCGTGCCCCCGTTTTCCAGCGGCGCGGCGATCAAATCGTCGATCTCCGACCCGGTAGGCGCCATTGCCGACTATTACCGCAAAGTCCTGACGGCGCCCAAACCGGTCGCCGGACACAAGGCCTTCACCTACATCGTCGAAGAGATCGCGGGATTGCTGGCGCAGCTCCAAGGCGGCAAAGTCACGATCAAGGTCACTGGCGAAGGCACGCCCACCCAGCCTTGGATCGCGGCCCTGACGATGGCCGGCGCCGATCTTCCCGCCTATCTGACGGCTTGGACTGCGCCCGCCGCCCAGGGCCCGAAGGCCGAGCCCATCACGCAACTCGTCATCGGCATGACACTGGCGCCCGAATTGACCATCGGTGGCACCAGGATCGACCCTTCCCTG
>JBCDCW010000312.1:0-3101 GCA_039180995.1 Pseudomonadota bacterium | reverse complement strand
GCTCGGCAGCCAACCAGGACATAGTCGCGCCCCACCGATCCCGAAGCCAGATTTGGTGCGCGTCGCGCCCCATCACCTCCCAAACCGCAAAGGCCGCGCCCGTCCCGTCCGCCAATCGGGCCAAGTCTCCGTCACGGGACGACGCCCCGAACGCCTGTCGAAGCACCAGCCGTTCAGCCCGGAACAAGGGCGTCGCATAGAACCGTGATACGAATAGCGGCAGGTCGACGGCACCGGGCACGCGGGTCGCGAAGCAATCCGAATAGGTTCCGGGCGCTGCCGCGGCCGGACTCATCAAGCTCCAATCCGGCAGCGGGACCGCCTCGATGCGGGCACGCGCCACCCGGTCAATCCGCCCCATCGAGAACCGAGAGCGGCGGGCGATCCGGCCACAGAACCTGCGACCCAACGAAGAGCGCGTATTCCAGGTCGGCCAATCGCGCCGCCTCGGCGGCATCAAGGGCCCGCTCGGATTGCAGGGTCTTCGCGATATAGCCGATCCGGCGCGCATCCACCGCCGCGACCATGGCCGCGAAGACCGCGTCCCGCCCGGCCGCCCGCCGCATGGCGACGTCCAGCCGATGGTCAATGGCCCCGGCCGCGCGATGCAGCAGGTCGCCCCGCGCCCCTTGACGCCCGGCATCGACTTCGGCGATCACCGCATCTGTCTGACGGTCGCGCCAGGTTTCGGCGAGGGCCACCAAGAACCCCTCATGATCCTGGAAATGGTGATAGAAGGAACCCCGCGTGCGTTGCGCCATCCGGCAGAGGGCGTCAACGGTCAACGACTCGACGCCACCTTCGGTCAGCATCCGCAGACCCAGGTCAAGCCAGTCGGACCTCCGCATCCGGCTCATGTCAGGCCCCAGAGCCCGACCAGCCCCACCGGCAGCAGCAGAGGCCCCTGGGGCATCGCCCCATATCCCAGCCCGACCCGTGGGGGCAGGATCAGACCGTAGAGCCCGAACGCCGTCACCAGCCCCGCAGCCAGCCCCGCCGCGGCAGTCAACCGCGCGTCCAGGCCGCCGCCGACCAAGGCGAGCGACAGGCCAGCCAACGTCAGCGTGACGAGGTGCCAGCAATAATACTGAGTCCATTTCACCACCGCTTCCAGACCCGCCTCGGTCAGGGGACGGGCAATCTGTCGGCCGCCAGGAAATGTGTGGATTCCCCAAACGAGGGCCAGGGCCAGACCGGACGTCAAAAACCAAGCATTTTCCATACCGTTCCTTTCATACCATACTGCATGGTACGTTTCTGGCTAAACGAGCACAACCCTGTCTTGCCCCCCCGCACCGAGCGCCCTAGACCCGGCCCGACAGCACCGGAGGCCGCCATGCTCGACCTGACCTACGAGACCCCGACACCTCGCGTCATCGCGGGCGAAACGCACGATTGGGAACTCGTCATCGGGATGGAGGTTCATGCCCAGGTCGCGTCGAACGCCAAGCTCTTCTCGGGCGCGTCGACCCAATTCGGCGCCGAGCCCAATTCCAACGTGGCCTTCGTGGATGCGGGCATGCCCGGGATGCTGCCGGTCATCAACGAATATTGCGTGGCTCAAGCCGTGCGCACGGGGCTGGGGCTGAAGGCCGAGATCCACCTGCGCTCGGCCTTCGACCGAAAGAACTACTTCTATCCCGACCTGCCCCAAGGCTATCAGATCAGCCAGCTCTACCACCCAATCGTGGGCGAAGGCGAAGTGCTGGTGGAACTGGGCGACGGCACCGCGCGGGTCGTGCGGATCGAGCGCATTCATCTGGAACAGGACGCGGGCAAGTCGATCCACGACATGGATCCCACCCTGTCCTTCGTGGACCTGAACCGCACGGGCGTGGCACTGATGGAGATTGTCAGCCGCCCGGACATCCGCGGCCCCGAGGAGGCCGCCGCCTATATCACCAAGCTGCGGCAAATCATGCGCTACCTGGGCACCTGCGACGGCGACATGCAAAACGGCAACCTGCGCGCCGACGTGAACGTGTCCGTCTGCCGCCCGGGCCAATACGAGAAGTACCAGCAGAGCCAGGATTTCGACCATCTCGGCACCCGCTGCGAGATCAAGAACATGAATTCCATGCGCTTCATCCAGCAGGCCATCGACGTGGAAGCCCGCCGCCAGATCGCGATCCTGGAAGCGGGCGGCGAGATCACCCAGGAAACCCGGCTCTACGATCCCGACAAGGGCGAGACACGCTCCATGCGCTCGAAGGAAGAAGCGCATGATTACCGCTACTTCCCCTGCCCCGACCTGCTACCACTGGAAATCGAACAGGATTGGGTCGACGACATCGCCACAGGCCTGCCCGAACTGCCGGACGCCAAGAAGACCCGCTTCATGGGCGATTTCGGCCTGTCGGATTACGACGCCTCGGTCCTGACCGCCGACACCGCCTCAGCCGCGTTCTTCGAGAAGGTCGCGGCCGTGTCCGGCAACGGCAAGCTGTCGGCGAATTGGGTCATCAACGACCTGTTCGGGCGGCTGAAAAAGGAAGACCACGGCATCGACGCCAGCCCGGTGACGCCCGAGCAATTGGGCGGCATCCTCAAGCTGATCGAGGCGGGCGACATCTCCGGCAAGATCGCCAAGGACCTGTTCGAGATCGTCTATACCGAAGGCGGCGATCCGGCCGAGATCGTCGAGGCCCGTGGCATGAAGCAGGTCACCGACACCGGCGCCATCGAGGCGGCCGTGGACGAGATCATCGCCGCCAACCCGGCCCAGGTCGAGAAGGCGAAGGCGAACCCGAAGCTTGCGGGTTGGTTCGTAGGCCAGGTGATGAAGGCCACGGGCGGCAAGGCCAACCCGAAAGCGGTAAACGAGGTGGTGAGCGCGAAGCTTGGGCTTTAGGGCGTTGCTGCCCGAGCCAAGGGCAGACCGGCCGAGCAACGCCGGCTGAAACGGGACGCTGGGGAACGTCGGGAGGGCGGACGAAGCTGACGCTCGACCACCTAAACCAAATGTCCTGTGTGGATGGCTCCCGATAAGCAAGATTGAAATGCGTTTGGCTGCACCATTTCAGAAGCGGTCTTGTGTCCGGCCTGTTCGCGCGGCGTTCACCGCTGGCCCTGATGGCGTCCGCAGATCAGGTTCCCTACTG
>JBCDCW010000311.1:0-3198 GCA_039180995.1 Pseudomonadota bacterium | reverse complement strand
TCCTGGACCGCGTCTTCGCCTGCAAGATCCCCGCCCCGGGTCGCATGACCCTCGCCCCCATGCTCAAACAGGATGGTAAGCTCCAAGGCGATCTCATCATTTCCTGCCACATGGATAACGGCACCGAATCCTTCTTCCTCGCCGGCTCCGGCATGGCCGAAGTCTTCTACACCCGCTGGTTCGAACAGCACCTGCCCACCGACGGCTCCGTTCAGCTTGAAACCGTCGGCCTCGGCCTCACCGGCCTCTCCGTCGCGGGCCCCAAATCGCGACAACTCATGGAAGCCGTCACCGGCCAAGACCTCTCCAACGCCGCCATGCGCTTCATGTCCGTGCGCGCCATGGATGTGGGCCTCGCCCCCGCCCTTGTCGGCCGCGTCAGCTTCACCGGCGATCTGGGCTACGAGATCTGGATGCGCCCCGAATACCAGCGCAGCATCTTCGACCGCCTCCTCGACGCGGGCGCCCCCCTCGGCCTCAAACCCTTCGGCCTCCGCGCGCTCAACGCTATGCGGCTGGAAAAGAACTACGGCGGCTGGGCCCGCGAATTCCGCCCCATCTACGGCCCCCTGGAAGCCGGCCTCGACCGCTTCGTGGCCTATTCTAAGGACGCCGACTTCATCGGCAAAGCCGCCGCCATCGCGGAACGCGACCAGGGCGGCACCCTTCGCCTCAAAGCCTTCACCGTCGAGGCCACCGACGCCGATGTCATCGGCGACGAACCCATCTGGCTGGGCGACGAAATGGTCGGCTGGGTCACCTCCGGCGGCTTCGCCCATAACGCGGGTAAATCCATGGCCCTCGGCTACATCCCCCGCGACCACGCCGCCTCCGACGGCCCCTGGAGCATCGAACTCCTCGGCACCCGCCTCACCGCCCACCTGCAACACGCACCGCTTTTTGACGCCAACGGCGCGCGGCAGCGGGGGTAACGGGGTCCGATCATCCATTCCAATGAACGGACGTCCTTGGATCGACCCGGCGCGCGTCATCGGTGTGTGCCCGCTCGATCCATCGGATTTGCGTATTTTTGAACCAGTGCTGGGCAAGCCCGCATTAACCTTAACGCGCCTGACTTCCTCTGGCCTGAAATACCTCGGGGGGCGCGAAGCGCGGGGGCAGAGCCCCCTCCACAGATCGACCGGGGCGCTGACGCCACATCCCTGAGCACTCCGGCGGTCACCGCGTTGACCGGGGCTGCAAGCCGCGCGCCAAACGTCTATCCAAAACCCATGCGCTCGCTTCCCGCCATCCTGATCCTCGCCGCCGGCGCGTCGTCGCGCATGCGCGGCGAAGACAAACTCCTGCAAGAGATCGACGGGACCCCCCTCATCCTGCGCGCCACGCGCGCCGCCTGCGCCGTCTCGCCCGACGTCCTCGTGGCCCTTCCCCCGGCCTCGCCCCGCCGCCTCTGGCTCACCGACACGCCCGCCCGGCTGATCGAGGTCGAAGACCGCGCCCTGTCCGCCTCGATCCGCGCCGGCGTGGCCGCCTGTACCCGCGACGCCCTGATGATCCACCTGGCCGACATGCCAGAGATCGGCGCCCCTGAACTGCAGATGCTGGCCCAAGCTTGGGCCGCCTCGGCCGCGCCGATCCTGCGGGCCGGAACCCAGGACGGCATTCCGGGGCAACCCGTGATCTTCGCCCGCGCCCTGTTTTCCGACCTCGCCAGATTGACCGGCGACGAAGGCGCCAAACCGATCCTTCAGACCAAAACGCCAGACCTGGTGCGCCTCGCGGGTCAAGCCGCCCGCACGGATCTCGACACCCCCGAGGACTGGGCCGACTGGCGCGCCCGAACGGGCCGCTAACCGCCCGGGATCAACTCGATCAAGACCTCGCGCCGGTCTCGGCCATTGCGCAACCGCAAGACCACCTCATCGCCCGGCACATGCCGATCCAATTCAGCCAATAGATCGTCCAATGTCGCCACGGCCTCTCCGTCGATGGCCTCGATCACGTCGCCGGCCACGAAGCCGTTCTGCGTCATCCGGGCCGGTTGCAGACCCGCCGCCTCGGCCGGACCGCCCGGCGCCACGCCCAGGACGACCACGCCCGGCGGCGCGCCCGACGACCGCAGGATAGCATCGGCCCGCGGGTCGCCCGACACGCCCAGGGCGGGCGGCGCATACCGCCCGCGCGCGATCAATTGCGGGACCACCCGACGGACCGCATCCACCGGGATCGCGAAGCCGATCCCGGCACTGGCCCCCGAGGGCGAGAAGATCGCCGTATTCACCCCGATCAACCGCCCCGAACTGTCCAGCAAAGGCCCACCCGAATTGCCCGGATTGATCGCCGCATCGGTTTGGATCGCACTGCGGATCGTCACCCCGCCCTGCCCTGGCACATCGCGGCCCAGCGCGCTGACCACGCCGGTGGTCAGCGTGAAGTCCAACCCGAACGGATTGCCGATCGCATAGACGTTCTGCCCGACCTGCAAACCGGCGGAACTGCCCAGCTCGAACGGTCGCATCCCGCCCATGCTGGGGACCTGGAGGACCGCCAGATCATGGCGCTCATCCACCCCCACCACACGCGCGTCGATGGCCCGCCCGCCGGGTAGTCGCACGCTGGCGCCGTTCGACCCGCTGAGCACATGGGCATTGGTGACCACATAACCGCTCTCGTCCCAGACGAACCCGGATCCCGTCCCCCGGGGGACGTTGGATTCCATGGTCAGGAACATCTCCATCCCGCGCATGGTGGTCGAGATGAACACGACCGAGTTCTGCGCATTCTGGAAGATGTCGATGGTCGATTGCTCACTGGCGGTCAAACCATCGGCCTGCTGCCCCAAAGGCGCTGGGTCGGCCGCCTGAGCGGACGCCTCGCGACTCGGCAGATAGGGCGCGGCGACCAACCCGGACACGAGGCCCAGAAAACCCGCGATCAGACCGACCCGGCGCATCACGCCTTCGCCAGCGCGGCCTCGCGGGCCGCGCGCAACCGCTGGAAATCATCGCCCGCATGGTAGCTGGACCGCGTCAGCGGCGTCGCCGACACCATCAGGAACCCCTTGCCCCAGGCGGCTTTTTCGTAGCCCGCGAACTCCTCGGGCGTCACGAAGCGGTCGACCGCGTGATGCTTGGGCGTCGGTTGCAGGTACTGACCGATGGTCAGGAAATCGATATCGGCGGCGCGCATGTCGTCCATGACTTGCAGCACGCCTTGGCGATCCTCGCCCAGACCGAC
>JBCDCW010000310.1:0-3336 GCA_039180995.1 Pseudomonadota bacterium | reverse complement strand
GCCGGGCTTAGCTGGCTGGCGTCGCGGATCCTGGTTTCGGCGCTGAGAACCATGGAGCCTGGCTTTCCGCCCGATGGGCCGCCCATGGGGTCCGAGCTCGATTATGCGTGGATCACCGGTGCGTTGATTGCCGGCGTGCTTGTCGCGATCCTAGTCGCTGGACGATCAGGGGAGGCGCGGGCCGAACCCGCCCCGGCACCGCAGGTTCCGTCCGGTGCGCTTCCAACCGAACGCTTCGGCGCCTTGACGGTTCATCGCATGCTCCTGGCCTTCACTGGCGTCGCCATGATCACCTCTGGCCTGGGCATTTACCTCGCGATGCAGCGCGACCCGCAGATCATCGCCCTCTATGCCGAATACGGCCTGGAGACCTATGCCCTCGTCTCCGCCGGTCTCTGCGTGGTGTTCGGCGTGTCCTTCCTGTTCAATCGAACAATGCCGCGTTTCGTCCATCGCCCGACCCGCTGGCTGCATTTCCCCGGGATCGGCCTCTACATCCTCGCCCTGTCAACCGTGGCGGTCTCCGTCCTCCTCGTCCCTGCGGCGCCCGCCTTGATAGAAATCGAAACTGCGGCGGCGCTGGCGCAAGGCCCCGGCGCCCCGGCCCGGGCCCCGCTGGACCTGCTCCAAGTCGGCTCGTTCACGACGCTTCTGAGCGCGGTCTCGTTTCTGGGCCTGATCGTCACCACGATCCTGGTCATTGGACACAAGCCCGCGGTGCAGGTGGAGGGGCCGATCGGCTATGCCGCCCAGCATGTCGCGGCGACCGACCCCGACGTCATCCCCGGCGCCCAGAAAAAGAAGAAGGCGCCTCGCGCCAAGGCCCCCAAGCTGCCGGCCATCGGCGCCGCCATGAAGCTCTACCTCGTCGCCGACTGGGTCGTCCTGCGCCTGCTCGGCCTCGCGCTCATCGGCTCCGCCTATATGATGTGGCAAATCCTGGAACGCGACCGGGTGTTCCTGATCCAGGATCTGGCCCAGGGTCTGGACCCGATGACCGCGCTCTATATCTATGCGGGCTTCGGCATCGTGCTGACCATGCCGTTCCTGCTGCCCCGGTTCCTGGCGTCGCCACAGCATGTGATCGGCGGTCTCGCCAAGGCCATTTTGCTCGTGTTCACGGCCTTGGTCCTCTACACACCACTGCACGTTGCGATCGACGTCTACACGCCCGACATCTACCACGCGACGTTGCATGCCACCGTCCCGCGGGTCTTCAAGGCCGTCGCCGGAATCGCGGTCACATCGTCGCTGCTGATCAGCTTCTTCAAACAGCTTGGGACCGTGCCGAAGATGGATTACCAAGGCCGCCCGACGCGGACCTATACCCCCAATCAGCTGGCCGCGATGCGCCGGGCGCGCATGGGGGCCGAGGCGCCCGGTCACTGATCGGGCAGGGTCACCGCACCGATATAGGGCAGGTTCCGGTTCCGCTGAGCGTAGTCGATTCCATAGCCCACCACGAACGCATCGGGGATCTCGAACCCCGTCCAGGTGGCGCGAATGTCCACTTCGCGCCGCGATGGCTTGTCCAGCAGCGCGATGGTCTCCAGCCGGGCAGGGGCCCGCGACTTCAGCAGGTTCACCACGTGGAACAACGTGTGTCCCGTGTCCACGATATCTTCGACCACCAGCACGTCGCGCCCGCCGATCTCGCCCCGCAGGTCCTTCAGGATCCGCACCTCGCGCGAGCTTTCCATGGCGTTCCCGTAAGACGACGCCTCCAGGAAATCGACCTCGACCGGCAGGTCCAGCTCGCGCACCAGATCGGCGATGAACACGAAAGACCCGCGCAGTAAGCCCACGACCACCAGCTTATCCGTCCCCTTGAACCGCCCCTCGATCTCGCGCGCCAGCGCTTCGATCCGGGCGGCAATGGCCTTCGCCGAGATCATCTTCTGGATCGTATATTCGTCCGCCATGTTGCCCCTCGCGTACCCATCCGGCAGGAAGGGCGTTACCACGACGACCCTCGAAGACCCAAGGAAGACCGCCATGTCCCGCCACTCCGAGACGCGCGACGTCCCCTACACGGCCGATCAAATGTACGACCTGGTCGCCGATGTGGCGCGCTATCCGGAGTTCCTGCCCTGGACCGCCGCCGCCCGCATCCGGTCGCGCGAGGATACGCCCGAGGGCGAGGTCGTGCTGGCCGACCTGGTCATCAGCTTCAAGGTCTTCCGCGAACGCTTCGGCAGCAAGGTCACCCTGCATCCCGACCGCAAGGTGATCGAGACCGAATATATCGACGGCCCCTTCAAGCACCTGCAATCGGAATGGCGGTTCGAGGATCGGCCCGAAGGGGGGTGTCAGGTCCATTTCTGGGTCGATTTCGAGTTTCGCAACAAGATCATCGGCCGCGTCGTCGGTGCCGTCTTCGGCGAGGCGATGGAGCGGGTCGTGCGCGCCTTCATCAAGCGGGCCGATCGGCTCTATGGCGATGCCGCCGCCTGAAGCAGCGCGATCGCGTAGTTCCGCGCCGCCAGCCGGACCGCATCCCGGCCCGGTGCCCCAAACTCCACCGTTTCGGTCCGCACGGCATCGCCTGTGGCGACCCCGAAGCACACCCGCCCCTCTGGCTTGAAATCCGACCCGCCGGGCCCCGCGATCCCCGTGATCGCTACCGCCAGATTTGCACCCGACCGGGCCCGCGCGCCCTGCGCCATTTCGGCCGCAACCGCCTCGGACACCGCGCCGTGGGCGACCAGCGTCACCTGTGATACCCCCAACATGTCCCGCTTGGCCGCGTTGGAATAGGTCACGGCGCCCCACAGAAACATGGCCGACGAACCGGGCAGATCCGTCAGGGCCGCGGCGACCATCCCGCCCGTACAACTCTCGGCGGTCGCGACCGTCAGCCCCCGCGCAAGGCAGGTCCGCAGCAGTGCCTCGACACTCATAGATGGGCCAGCGCGGCCAAGATCATCACGCCCAAAGCCGCCATGGCGCCGGCCACGGCGTCGTCCAGCATCACGCCCCAGGCATCCGGCCGTCGGTCCATCCAGCCCACCGGACCCGGCTTCCAGATATCGAACAGGCGGAACAGGATGAACGCGGCCACCCAGCCGGGCCACAGCGCGGTGACCGCCACGCCTGCCGCCCAGGCACCCCAGGCAACCGGCAGCAGCGCGATCCATTGCCCCAGCGCCTCGTCGATGACCACCTCGGACGGATCGTGATCGCCGCCGCCCTTGGTTACCTGCCGCGTCGCCCACCAGCCCAGCGGCAAAAGCCCGATCGTCAGCGCCGTGAACAGCATCGGCCCGGCCTGCATCGCGAGCCAGGCCAGGGGCAGGGACGCTAGCGTCCCCCAGGTGCCGGGGGCGGGGGGGGGGG
>JBCDCW010000309.1:0-3378 GCA_039180995.1 Pseudomonadota bacterium | reverse complement strand
GACCCGTCGCGCCGAGAAACTCCCGAAGGAAAGCGAACTGAACGATAGCCGTAGGGAAGTGTTCTGGCTGGGGGTGGTTGACGCCGAAAGCCGGGGCGAAACTCATAAACTTGAGAGCATCGTTCGCCAGTCTCGGGCCTCGTCAGGTCGGCAGGACGTTCATCAACACAACCGGCCCATTGTGTCGAAAAGCCTCAGAGAGTGAGGATCGGACGGTCTACCAGTGACATCGGTTCGGTTGAGAACTGCCTGGCGCCAAGTGTTGGAAAGACGGTGATTTGCGCGAAACCACCATTCGCCGATGTCAGGGCTCGTCCCGTTGGCGAAGCGCTTTGCAACACGATCGGCCCGGCCGGACAGGTCGAATTGCGCCCGACGGTCGCGCGCGTTGCGGGCGCATTGGTCCTGTAAGGCGGATTGATCCGTCAGGCCAGAATATTCCGCCCCATCTGCGCGAACAGGTCCACGTAATCTAGCAGCACCCAATTCTCGGCGATGCGGTCCCGGTCGCAGCGGTAGAAATCCATCACCCGCAGCGTCAGGGCCCTGTCGGTTGCAGGGACGCCCAGATAGGGGCCGCGATGGGTCATGGTCATCGACGGCCAGCCGGAGACTGCCGCGTAATTGCCATCGCCAATGCGGCAATAATGGTTGCCGCCCTTGCGGTTGGGGAAAGCTTCCAGGAACGCGGCGCGGTGGTCCTTGACGAAGCCGTCCCAGCGGTGGTTCGCACCAATCCCGCCGGGCCCATACCAGAGCATCTCGTCGGCCCAGGTGCCGTCTGCGCCGGTCTGGCCCGGGGAGGCGTTGGTCCGGGGATCGTAGACATGAAGGTCGCCCAGCATGCGTTCCACCAGGTCGAGGCTGGCCTCGCCGTCGCCGCCGGTCGGGCAGACGCCGTCATGGGTGGCGGGGCCAGGGAAGAGCATCTCGGTACCCAAGGTTTCGGCGAAGGGCTGGCGGCCAGCCTGGCGCATGAGGTCGGGCAGGTCGAGAATGATGCGGCTTTGGACGATGCGGTTTTGTGCGTCCAGTCGGTGAAACTCGCCTGCGCGGAGGAAGGCCAATCGGCCTGACGAGGCGACACCCCAGAGGTTGGCATCGTGGGTGCCGACGTAGTGCGAGACGCTGGCCACCCAGCGGGCGGGCTCGGCCCGGCGGCTGATGCCGCCGATGACGATCTCGTCTCGCCGGTGCAGGCCGGTGAAGGCGGCGCGCAGAGGGGCGACGACCTGGGCCTGGATCGCTTCGGCGCCGGTCACGCGGCCAACAGGGGCCATCATGTCCCAGACGGCACCGGGGGTTAGGATGCCGGGGGACCCGGCCAGCAGGTCGGCGAGGCCGGTGGCAACGGTCCGGCGGAAATCTGTCATCGGGATCCTCGAATTCGCGCTTGCATGGGTGTCGATCCGGCGGCTAGCGTTCTTGCAAGCGTATGCATGGGGCAGATGTGTCATGCCGCGGGGCCGGGGAAAAGAGGCTTCGCACTGGACGATCCGGCATCCGTCTTTAGGGTGGGCGTCAGGAAGGCCGGGACAACCGGCACCAACAGACCAGCAGACGACAGGGAGAATTCGATGCTGATGAAGAGACTGGCCCTTGCGGGGGCATTGGCGCTGGGCGCGTCCACGGCCGCCATGGCGTGCTCGTTCGAGAACGCGACCGAAATCCGCTCGCTGTCGGCGGGCTTCGAGGCCTGGAAGGCCGTGACCGATGCCATGGCCGAATGCGGCAACGTGCAGGCCGAACTGGATCAGGAGTTCCGGACCAAGCAGCCAGCCGCCTTTGCGGCGAACCCGTCGCTTTATCATATCGGCGGGGTGTCGAACGGGACGATCACGCCGCTGCTGAATGCGGGGACGATCCGGCCGCTGGACGATCTGGTCGAGAAGTACGGCCAGAACCTCAGCCCCAACCAGCTGATCCGCGTCAACGGCCAGATCATGGCCGTGGCCATGATGGTGAACACCCAGCACATGATGTATCGCCAGGACATCTTCGACGATCTGGGGCTGGACGCGCCCGCAACCTATGACGACGTGCTGGAGGTGGCCGCCGCCATTCAGGAGGCCGGGGTGGTCGACTACCCGCTGGGCGCCACGATGCAATCGGGTTGGAACCTGGCGCAAGATTTCAACAACATGTTCCTGGGCTTTGGCGGCACGTTCTATAACGACGACAGCACGCCTGCGGTGAATTCCGAGGCGGGTGTCGCGGCGCTTGAGAAGATGCAGGCGCTGACCGCGTATATGGATCCGGAATTCCTGGTCAGCGATTCCACCTATGTCCAGCAGCAGTTCCAGCAGGGCAAGATCGCCATGGCGAACCTCTGGGCATCGCGCGGCGGGGCCATGAACGACGAGGCCGAGAGCCAGGTCGTCGGGCTGGTCGGCTCGGCCGCCGCGCCCATCGCGGTCGAGGGCAATGCGCCCGCCACGACGCTTTGGTGGGACGGCATCGTGATCGCCGCCAATATCCCCGACGAGGAGGCCGATGCCGCCTTCCGCGTCGCGATGGAGGGCTTGGACCAGGAGATGGTCCAGGCCAACAACAACGCCGCGATCTGGCTGGTGAACGGCTACGCGCCCGATGCCATGGCCTCGGGCGCCATCGCGACGGCCACAGCCTCGCCCCCACCCCAGAGCTATCCGTCGACCAGTCAGATGGGGCTGATGCATACGGCATTGGGCAACGAGTTGCCGGCGTTCTTCACTGGTGACCGGTCGGCCGAGGAGGCCTTGGCCGCCGTCGAGGAGGCTTATACGGCAGCAGCTGTCGAGGCTGGGCTGCTGGAATAGGGGCGGTTCTTTTGGTTCCGGGGCCCGGTCGCCGTTGGCGACCGGGCCTTTTTTTGGGGGGTATTTTGCTATTGGGGCGCGCTGCGTCGGATGGTGTCGCGGCGCTTTGAACTTTGGCGGTAAAAAATTGGGCGCGGACCGTTTTCGGCGGACGCACCCATCGCAGATTTCGTCGGATGTCGGGGGATTGGGACAGAGAGAGCCTTCGCTGCGCCATTCAGAAAAGCCTGTTTCAGCCAGGCCTGCGCTTTTTGTCCTTTCGATCTCCCAGCTATTCTTTCGCCGCATGACGATCCGCTATAGTCAATGGCCCTACCGGCTGGCCCCAGAACGGTCACGTTTTCGGCCACGGCATCGTGGAGCCCGAAGGCCGCACGGTCCCCATGACCGGCCAGGTTGCTTGGGACGGGCCAGGCAATCTCATCGTGGAAGGTGATCGTGCAGCGCAAATCCGACAGTGCTTCGACAACGTCGCGCATATCCTCGGCGCGGTAGGAGCCGGTTCCAGGACATAGTCTCGCCGACGATTTGAGGGCCGAAGACATGTTGGTCATCTAGAAGGTGCGGGCGGAGAGGTTGG
>JBCDCW010000308.1:0-3392 GCA_039180995.1 Pseudomonadota bacterium | reverse complement strand
TCGCGGGGCGAGCCTGCCCAACGATCATCGAGACCTCGACCGCCAAGAAACTGGCGGGGGAGGAGATCCGGGTCTCCGATGTCTGCTTCAAGCGCGACGGGGTCTTTGCGATGGAACTCGGCGGGCCGGAGGTCGGGCGCGGCTGTGGTGGGCGCGGGATCATCCATGGGTTCGAGCTTCTGGAGAAGCTGGGCTTCCATGATTGGGATTTCGATTACGTCCTGCTCGACTTCCTGGGCGACGTGGTTTGCGGCGGGTTCGGCCTGCCCATTGCGCGGGACATGGCGCAGAAAGTGATCCTGGTCGGATCGAACGATCTGCAATCGCTCTATGTTGCGAACAACGTCTGTTCCGCGGTCGAGTATTTCCGCAAGCTGGGCGGCAATGTTGGCGTGGCCGGGTTGGTCATCAACAAGGACGATGGGTCGGGCGAGGCGCAGGCGTTCGCCGAGGCGGCGGGTATTCCGGTGCTGGCGAGCATCCCGCAGGATGACGATCTGCGGAAGAAGTCGGCGAATTATCAGATCGTGGGCACGGCGCAGTCCGAATGGGGCAGCTTGTTTGCCGCGCTGGGCGAGAACGTGTCCGACGCGCCGCCGGTGCGGCCGACGCCGCTGGATCAGGACGGTCTGTTGGAGTTGTTCGACGGGTCCGAGACGGGCGCCGGCGTGACGCTGGAACCCGCGACCGATGCCGACATGCGCGGCAAGTTTTATGAAGAGAAGCCGTCGTTGGAGGTCGTGTACGACGATGCCTGACGATTTCCGGCATATGGAGGCCGCGGCCTGTTCCTCGTCCGAGACGATGGAGAGTGCCGCGCGCCAGGCCGGGCAGGGTGACCTGTTGGATCGGTACAAGGCCGATTATCCAGTCGGGCCCCATGACAAGCCCCAGAGCATGTGCCCGGCTTTCGGGTCGCTGCGCGTCGGTCTACGGATGCGTCGGGTGGCGACGGTCCTGAGCGGGTCTGCCTGCTGCGTTTACGGGCTGACCTTCGTGTCGCACTTCTACGGCGCGCGCCGGTCGGTCGGCTATGTTCCGTTCGACAGCGAGACGCTGGTAACCGGCAAGTTGTTCGAAGACATTCGGGAGGCGGTCTACAAGCTGGCCGACCCCGAGAAATTGGACGCCATCGTGGTGACCAATCTGTGCGTGCCGACCGCCTCTGGCGTGCCGCTGCGCCTGCTGCCCGATGAGATCGACGGCGTTCGCATCATCGGCATCGACGTTCCCGGCTTCGGGATCCCCACCCATGCCGAGGCCAAGGATGTCTTGGCCGGGGCAATGCTTTCCTACGCCCGCAAGGAAATCGCGGCAGGCCCGGTGCCTGCCCCGAAAGCGGGCAAATCCGATCGTCCGACAGTTACGCTGTTGGGCGAAATGTTTCCGGCGGACCCCTTGGGGATCGCTGGAATGCTCGCGCCACTCGGTCTGGCGGCAGGTCCGGTCGTTCCCTGCCGTGAGTGGCGCGAGTTCTATTCTGCGTTGGATTGCGGCGCTGTCGCCGCCATCCATCCCTTCTATACCGCAGCCGTGCGGGAGTTTCAGGCGGCCGGACGCCCGATCCTCGGATCGGCCCCTGTCGGGGTCGATGGCACGGCGGCGTGGCTCGCGTCAGTCGGCGATGCCTTTGGGATCGAGGCGGCCAAAGTCGCCGAGGCGCAGAACCAGTTTCTTCCCGCGATCAAGGGCGCCCTGTCTGGCAGCCGGATCGACGGGACCGTGACAGTGTCTGGCTATGAAGGGTCCGAGCTGTTGGTGGCGCGGCTTTTGATCGAGAGCGGGGCGAATGTTCCTTATGTTGGAACGGCTTGTCCGAAGACGCCGTGGTCCGCGCCGGATCTGGAGTGGTTGGAGGCGCGCGGCGTGACCGTGAAATTCCGGGCGTCGCTGGAAGACGACCTGTCGGTGGTCGAGGGCGTGAAGCCCGACCTTGCCGTCGGGACGACACCAGTGGTGCAGAAGGCGAAGGAGCTGGGGATCCCTGCGCTCTACTTCACGAACCTGATTTCCGCGCGGCCGTTGATGGGGCCGGCGGGCGCCGGATCGCTGCAGCAGGTCGTGAATGCCGCCATGGGCAACAAAGACCGTATGGCCAAGATGAAGGGCTTCTTCGAGAGCGTGGGCCATGGCGACACGGCAGGCGTCTGGGAAGGCGATCCGAACCTGCGGCCGGACTTCCGGGCAGCCCATCAGAAGAAGTTGGACAAGAAGGCGCGGGCCGACAAGGCCGCGCAGATGATCTGATGATTGATCTGGGGGCATATCGCGGGAGCGAGGGGCCAACCCCTCGCGCTCCCCGAGGTATTTCTGGCCAGAGGAAGGGAGGGCCCTTCTAATGCTGGTTCAAGATCATGATCGGGCCGGCGGGTATTGGGGGGCAGTCTACGCTTTCTGTGCCATCAAAGGGTTGCAGGTCGTGATCGACGGGCCGGTCGGGTGCGAGAATCTGCCGGTGACGTCCGTCTTGCATTACACCGATGCTTTGCCGCCCCATGAATTGCCCATCGTGACCACTGGCCTCGGCGAGGAAGAGTTGGGCCGGGATGGGACCGAGGGCGCGATGAAGCGCGCTTGGTCGACCATGGATCCGGCACTGCCTGCGGTCGTCGTGACCGGGTCCATCGCCGAGATGATCGGCGGTGGTGTCACGCCGCAAGGAACCAACATCCAGCGCTTCCTGCCGCGCACCATTGATGAGGATCAGTGGCAGGCGGCGGACCGGGCGATGACCTGGATCTTCACCGAGTTCGGTATGACCAAGGGTCGAATGCCGAAGGAGAAGGCGCGCGCCGAGGGTGATAAGCCGAGGGTTAATATCCTGGGGCCGATGTATGGCACGTTCAACATGCCCTCGGACTTGGCCGAGATCCGGCGCCTGGTCGAAGGGATCGGGGCCGAGGTCAATATGGTGATGCCGCTGGGCGCCCATCTGGCCGAGATGCGGAACCTGGTGAATGCGGACGTCAATATCTGCATGTATCGCGAGTTCGGGCGTGGCCTGGCCGAGGTGCTGGGTAAGCCGTATTTGCAGGCGCCCATCGGGGTGGAGTCGACGACGGCCTTCCTGCGGACGTTGGGTGAGTTGACCGGGCTGGATCCGGAGCCGTTTATCGAGACAGAGAAGCATTCGACGCTGAAGCCCGTCTGGGACCTGTGGCGGTCGGTGACGCAGGATTTCTTTGCCACGGCCAGTTTCGGGATCGTCTCGAACGAGACCTATACGCGGGGCATCCGGCTCTTCCTGGAGGAAGACCTCGGGCTGCCCTGTGCCTTTGCCGTGCCGCGTCTGGCGGGCAAGAAGACCGACAACGACGCGGTGCGCGCGTTGATCGCCGAGAAGCGGCCGCTGGTCGTGATGGGGTCGATCAACGAGAAGATGTATATGGCCG
>JBCDCW010000307.1:0-3399 GCA_039180995.1 Pseudomonadota bacterium | reverse complement strand
GGCAGATTTCTTGCCAAGCAGATTGCGGAGGAATTTCATCGGACGTCTCCTTGCGAAAGAGGTTGTTGAAAATCAGTTGGTGACAGGACGTGTGAGCGAGGCCACCCAGTTGGAGCCGTCGCGCAAGACCGCGAAGCTGAAGGATTGACGGTCAGTGCCCAGCTCTCGCTCCAGCAGAGTTCGCAGGTCGGTAGGCCCCTCGAACCGGAGACCCGCATCAACCGAGGCGAACACTTGGTCGCCGCGTTGAAGGTCGGTCTCGGTCCCGTCCGGGATCGACACCACGCGCGTGATCCAGCCGTCGTTCTCCAATGCCGTCCGGAATGTCGGGCCGTCGGGCATGATGACGTAGTGGGCCACCGGAAGCGTGGTCGTCTGGATCAGGCTGGGGGATTGGCCAGGGCGGCCGACACCGATTTCGATCGACAGGGTTTCCAGGGCAGGCAAGTCATAGGTGGCAACCAGAACGGCGTTGAAGTCGGACCGATCCGACACAGACTGGCCGTTCAGGGTGACGATATGGGAGCGGCCGTCGGCGTCGATGCGCAGATCCTCGAACGGCAGGGCGACGGACCAACCGCCATCGAGCGAGACTGGTTCGGGGATCTCGGCGCCCGGCAACCGGGCGGAAATCGTCGGAAGGTTCCGCCAGCCCGGTATCCCGTCCGGGACGACCGTTTGGCCGACCCCCGGACCAGCGGGATCAGCGGGAACGGACGGCGTCGTCACAAGGCTGGCGATTGAAACGGTCTGAGCCTCGGGGTCGCGCGGTGCCAGCGGCGTGTCGACGGGAACCGGGGTCGGGCGTTGGATCGCAGCGCTCACGTTGTCCGCCGCGACGGCGGCGTCCGGTGTCACGACAGGCATCTGGCGCACGACGACCACGGGATCAGCCTCCACCTTTGGCGGGGGCGGCACATCAGCTACGGGAACGCCAGCCGGCGGCGTCCGGGCGGCCTGCACCGAAAAGGCGGTATCGGCCACGTCGCCGCCGATGGTGACGTCGGCAATTTCAGTTTGCGCGGGGTCGGGCGCGGCGGGGCGTTCGGACGGCACCGGCTGGGGCGCGAGGGCGGCCTCGGACCCGTCGACGACCGTTGCGGGCCCGTCGGGCGGCGTGGTTAGGTCGGGCGTCGACAGCAAGCCTGGCTGCACGGCGACGACGCCGACAGTTGCCGCAATGGCGAGCGCGGCGACGCCGCCGATCAATCCTGCCCGTCCTTTCTTGGCCGGGGCCGCCGCACGCGCCTGAATCGGTGCGGCGGTGGCTTTCTTCGGCGGATCGCCATCCATCGCCGCCAGCCAATCGGCGGCCGACTGCATCCGATCTCGCGGCAAGATCGCCAAGGCCCGGTCGATCGAGGCTAGGACGCGATCGTCGTAATCGGGGAAGCGGCCTTGCAGAGGCTGGTAGGGATCGTTTTCCGATGTCGCGATGGCCGTCAGGCGGCGCTGGCTGTCGGGCGGGATCTCTCCGGCGATCAGGTGGTAGAATGAGGCACCCAGGGCATACAGATCGCTGAACGGCCCCTGATCCGAACCAGTGATGTAGAATTCCTGGGGCGAATAGCCGTCCTTGACGACGCGCATAGCCGACAGAACCCGGCTCTGCTTCTGGGCCTGCTGGCGGGCCGCACCGAAATCGATCAGGACCGGTTTGCCGGTTCCGTCGACCAGGATGTTGTCCGGCGAGATATCGCGGTGCAGCATGTCTTGGGCATGCACGAAGCCGACCGCATCCAGCATGTCGCGTAGGATCGACACGATCTGCGACGGCGGCAGGTCGGTTTCCGGATCCTCCAGGATCTCCAGAAGATCGCGCCCCTCGACGAAATCGAGGGCCATGTAGGCCGTATCGTTCTCCTCGAAGACCTGGTGCACGCCGACGATGTTGGGGTGCTGCAACTTCGACAGGCTACGGGCTTCCTGAACGAACAGCCGAACGATCCCGTCGAATTCGGATTTATGGGCCCGCGACCGCGGCTGCACGATCGCGCGCGACCGGCGGCAGAACGCGCCGGGGAAGCATTCCTTAATGACGACTTTCCGATCCAGGCTGTCCACGGCCCGGTAGGTGATCCCGAAGCCGCCGGCATTCAGGAAATCGACGATCGTGTATTGGCCATGGAGCAGCTGAGTCCCCGGGGCCAGATCATCGCATGGATCTGCCTCGTCCCGGGGATCAAACTCTGTCTCTGCCGCGCTTGCCATCTATCTTAACCTCGACAATTCACCCGCGCTTTCGGGGCTTTGTTGCCGGTGAAGTGACAATACACTTTGGTTAAAAGATGACCTGAACTTGAATAAATCGGTCCACTTAGGGGGCCGAGGCACGAAACAGTGCCGCTCTGGCTTGGTCGAAAACCCGCCTATCTTCGCGAAACACGGCTTCAATCCCGGATGCGCCCCGCCTGGACAGGACGTTGCCCAACGGCTCTCGGCGCCATGCTCGCAATGGTCACAAAGCCGCCGTGCGCTGGGCAAGATGACTGGAATCTCGTCGTTGGTCCGTTTCGCGCGCCAATCCGACGGGTCATCCGGGCGGCCCCTTGCCCTTCCGGGCGAAGGATGGTCCCCTTTGCGGCACAAAAGCCCGCTAACGGGCTCAGATCCAACGGGAGAAGATTATGCTACGCACCACAGCTCTGGTCACCATCGCCGCCATGGCGGCGGGGATGGCCAATGCCGAAACGCTCCGCTGGGCCCGCGCGGGCGATGCCCTGACACTGGACCCCCATGCCCAGAATGAGGGGCCGACCTCGACCCTGGCACATCAGATCTACGAGCCGCTGATCCTGCGCGATCACGCGGGCGCCATCGAAGCGGCGCTGGCCACCGATTGGGGCGTCAGCCCCGACGACCCGAATGTCTGGGTCTTCAATCTGCGCGAAGGCGTGACCTTCCATGATGGCGCCGCCTTCACCGCCGAAGACGTGGTCTTCAGCTTCGAGCGGGCCAAGACGCCCACGTCGGGTTACCGTGAACTACTGACCTCGATCACCGAGATCCGGGCGGTGGACGATTATACCGTCGAGTTCGTCACCGACGGGCCGAACCCGATCCTGCCGTCGAACTTCACCAACCTCTTCATCATGGATAGCGGCTGGGCCGAGGCCAACGACACCGTCGCCGTCCAGGACTTCGCCAATGGCGAAACGACCTTCGCGGCCAGTAACGCCAACGGCACGGGCCCCTATTCCCTGGTCTCGCGCGAACCGGATGTGCGCACCGTCATGGAAGCCTTCCCCGATTACTGGGGCGTGGGCGATTTCCCGTTGTCCTATACGCGGGTCGAATACACCCCGATCCAGAACGCCGCCACGCGGGTGGCCGCCCTGCTGTCGGGCGAAGTGGACTTTATCCAAGACGTGCCGGTCCAAGACCTTGACCGCGTCGCTG
>JBCDCW010000306.1:0-3428 GCA_039180995.1 Pseudomonadota bacterium | reverse complement strand
GGCGGCGGCCGTGGCCGCCGAGAAACGTTCGTCGTAGCCGCCCTTGACCATCTCCGGATGCAGCATCGAGCCGATCGTGGCCGTTGTCGCAGAGTTGGAGCCCGAGATGGCCGCGAAGAGGCCGCAGGCCCCCAGGCTCGCCATGGCCAGCCCGCCCCGTATCCAGCCGAGGCAGGCATAGGCAAAGTCCGACAGGCGCCGCGCGATCCCGGACCGGTTGATCAGATCCCCCGTCAGGATGAAGAGCGGCATGGCCAGCAACGCGAAACCGTCGGTGAAGACGTCCGACAACGCCGCGCCGATGTTATCCAGCGGCAGTTCCAGCACGAAGGACATGCCGATGACCCAATAGCCGATGACCAGGAAGACCGGCGTGCCCATCATGAACAGGATCGTGACGCCGATGGAGATGAGGGTGATGATATTCGCGTCGGTCATGTCAGTCGGCCCCGATCACGGCTTGTTCGATCAGCGGCGCGTCCGACCGATACTTCTTCAGGTCGTCCAGCCAGTTTTCGATCACCCGCCCGACCAGCATCAGGAAGGCCAGCGGGACTGAGATCAGGAACCACCATTGCAGGACGTTGTCCGTGCCCAGCATGATCTGGAAGTTCGAGGCCGAGTTCGCGACCAGCCGGGACGACGTCACCAATACGACCCAGGAAAACCCGATCCAGAGCAGGGCGTCGATCGTCAGGCAGATCATCTGCCCGCCCCTCGGCAGGGCCGTCCGGAACTCCGCGAAGGCCAAATGCGTGCGCAGCTTGACGTTATAGCTGCAGCCGACCCAGGTCATGATCAGGAACAGGAAGGGCGGGATGGTCGTCGACCAGGGCGCCTGTTGGCCGAAGGTAAAGCGGCGAACGACCTCCACGAAGATGATCCCCCCGATCATCAGGTAGGAGGTGACCATGATCGTCGGCTCCAACTTGCGCTCGACCCAGGGGATAGCGCGGTAGAGCCCGTAGAAGATCAATCCCCCAACGATGGTGACGATCAGGCCCAAGGGCCAGGCAGCGGGGTCGCGAAGAGCCTGCCGGATCATGAAGGAATCGTTGGAAAAGAAGGCCGCGAAGATCTCGCCAGCCCCGGTGAACCAGTTGCCCATGTCAGGCGCTCCCTCGTCTCAAAGACCAGCGGCGCAGACCGCCGCCGAGGCATCGGAGGGCGATCTTCCGCCGCCCTCCGACTGGAACCGACCCTATGGGGTCAGGCCGAGCGCCACCAGCGGCGGGGCTCGACATTCTCGGCCTTCATATCGGCCGGAATCTCGCGGGCGACGTTGTAGATCTCCTGGTAGGTGTCCGCACCACCCTGCCAGCCGTTGATCCGCTCGCGCCATTGCTCCCACGGGCCCGGATTGAACTCGGGCGAGCACATCTCTTCGGCCATCTTGATCTGGTCGTCGGGCAGGAAGGCCACGCGCACGTCATTCTCGGCGAAGATCGTGCCGGGCAGGATCGGGTCGGAATAGCCGACCGTGTTGACCAGCGCGGCCTCGTTGGCGGCCTGGACATGGACCTGCGCCAGGTAGGCGGATTCCATGATGGCGTCCTGGAGATGGGCTTCCAGGCTGTCGAACTTCTCGGCGGACATACCTGTATGCTCGGTGCCGCAGAAGAACCGCAGGTCCACCGACTGGCTGACCACCGGCGACATGTTGGCGTAGGCCACGGCCGAGGCCCAGGTCTCCGCCCCGTCGACCAGGCCCTGGCGCAGGCCGTCCAGCGTCTCCTCCCAGGCGATTGGCGTCGGGTTCAGGTTCAGGAGCTGCATGGCGATCCGGCCGAGCTGCGTGCCGGTGACGCGGTTCCGGGTGCCGAACAATTCTTCCAGCTTGGTCACGGTGGGCCGGTCGGCGAAAGAGGCGCCCATCTGGATGCCGCGAAGTTCCGCGTGGCTGAAGAGGAACTTCAAGCCATGGCGCCGCTCCAACGGCTCGCGCAGCATGGTCTGGGATGCGGGGCTGTAGAGGAAGTAGTATTGCGCCGCCCGGCTCGGGAACATGTAGGCGTAATCGAGCACGTTCAGATACGGCACCGCGCCCGCCGAGTTCTGGGTGGAGGCGGCATACATATCCACGATGCCGTTCTGGGCCTTCTCGGCGCAGTTAAGCTGGCCACAGATCTGATTGTCGCCGATGAACTCGATGCGAATCTCGCCCTCGGTCCGCTCCTCCAGGTCGCGGGCGAATTCCAGCACGCCTGCCCGCTCGATCAGCAGGTTGCGCGTGTTGAAGCCGGCGGCGCCCATCTTGAGCATGTGCTTCGGCTCGTTGGCGAAGCGCTTTTCATATGTGGACTCGGCCGCGCGGGCGAGCGAGGGTAACGTTACAGCGCCCGTCAATGTCGCCGCTCCCATGACGACCGAGGACAATCCGTATGTGCCTGTGAGTTTGAGCAGGTCGCGGCGCGATACCTGAGATAGGGCCCGTGAAGCCTTCATAATTGCCATCCTCCCTGATGTGCAAATTGATACTTGCAGTCTCATTATTGCTCACTTTATGAGATGCCTGGCAAGATAAATCTTCTCCAGTGTCAGTCATTCCTACGGAGCGGTGAGAAATGTCTGAGGTCTCAGCAGATTACGTGATCGTTGGCGCGGGCTCTGCCGGTTGCGTCTTGGCGAATCGCCTGTCTGCGGACCCGTCGATCAAGGTGATTTTGCTGGAAGCGGGGGGCCGCGATTGGAATCCGTGGATCCATATTCCGGTCGGTTACTTCAAAACGATGCACAACCCGTCCGTCGATTGGTGCTACCGGACGGAACCGGATTCCGGCCTGAATGGGCGGCAATTGGACTGGCCACGGGGCAAGGTGCTGGGTGGATCGTCGTCGCTGAACGGGCTGCTCTACGTGCGCGGACAGCCCGAGGATTACGACCGCTGGCGGCAGATGGGCAATCCGGGCTGGGGCTGGGACGACGTGCTGCCGCTGTTCAAGCGGTCCGAGAAGCAGGAACGCGGCGCCGACGACTTCCATGGGGACCAGGGCACGCTGGCCGTGTCGAACATGCGCTTGCAACGCCCGATCTGCGACGCTTGGGTTGCAGCGGCGCAGACGGCGGGCTACCCGTTCAATCCCGACTATAACGGGGCCTCGCAGGAAGGCGTGAGCTACTTTCAACTGACCGCCGAGAACGGGCGTCGTTGCTCCAGCGCGGTCGCCTTCCTGAAACCTGCGAAGGGGCGCGAAAATCTGCGGGTCATCACCCATGCGCAAACGCAGCGGATCCTGATCGACGGCGGGCGCGCGACGGGCGTAGTCTACCGCGACCAGGGCGGCACCACGCATACGGTGACCGCCATGGCGGAGGTCATCGTGTCCTCGGGCGCCATCGGGTCGCCGCAGCTTCTGATGTGCTCGGGGTTGGGCGAAGCGGCGCAGTTGCAAAACCACGGAATCGAGGTGAAGCGCGACCTGGCCGGC
>JBCDCW010000305.1:0-3443 GCA_039180995.1 Pseudomonadota bacterium | reverse complement strand
CGCGAGACGATATTGCCATCGTCTTCAGCGATTTGATCATGCCGGGCGAGATGACCGGCGAAGACTTGGCCCAGCGGATCGCGGAGGAACGGCCGGAAATCAGCGTCTTGCTGACATCGGGCTTTTCCGGCGGGATGGCCAATCTGGAAAATGTCGACGGGCATCCCCGGCTTTTGCGCAAGCCCTATCGCCAGGCCGATTTGGCCGCGGCCCTGCGGGAGGTCGTGGACAAGCTGCCGTAGGATGTCCGCTGTCAGCCCTGCACCTCGGGTCGGGTGGTCAGCATGTATCCGACCCGGCGCACCGTGCGGATCAGGCTCGGCTTGGCTGGATCGCGTTCGATCTTTTTTGCGCAGCCGAGCGACCTGGTTGTCGACCGTCCGGTCAGTGGGAACCCAGTCCGTGCCGTCGGTCAGGTCCATCAGCGCATCCCGCGAAGGCGGGCGCGGGGGTTGTCGTGCTGGACCGGGCCGGGCTGGCTGAGATGGCCGGCGCGGATTGACGGCGGTCAATGAACGTTGGCCGGAGGATGGCAGGATTGGATCGCCGATCATGGCATGATGCAACCTGACCGGAGATTCACAGATGCCCAAGACACCCGAGACCAGACCGGTGCTGCAACCCACGACCGCCGGTTGGCCGTTTTTTCCGAACCTGCAATCCGAGTTGAGCCAGTTCTTCGACCGGTTTGATGGCCTTCGACCCGAGCGGGAGGGGCGCTTGCTGCCCGCAATCGATATGTCCGAAACCGACGACGCGGTGGAGATCGCGGCCGAGATACCCGGGCTTAGCGCCGACGAGATCGATGCAGCGATCGTCAACGACTGCCTGGTGATCAAAGGCGGACACGATGAGAAGCGCGAGGAGAGTGGGAAGGATTGGCACATGGTCGAACGCCGCACCGGCCAGTTCCGCCGTGTCGTTCCGCTGGGCTTTACCCCCGACGAGGACGACATGCAGGCGAAGCTGTCCGATGGTATCCTTCGGCTGACCATCTCGAAGCCGTCAGAGGTCCGCGCCACGTCGCGCAAGATCAAGATCGACACGGACTGACCGGTGTTCCGATAGGGTCGGGCGCAGGGCGTCCTGTCCTCTTATGGTGGCCAGCCGATGACCGCCTTGTGCCCGGCCGAGATGTCGAACATCCGGTCGCGCTGCACCCAGACCAGCCCCATCGCCGCAAGTACCAACAGCACCGTGTCCCACGGTTGCGCATCGGGCCACAGCGGATTGTTGAGTTGGAATTGGAAGAATGCGAGGAGCAGGAAAAGCCACCATCGCAAGGACGCGCGCCAAAGCAGGATGCGTGACAGAAAACCGGTCATGCCGGTTCGGCCGCCATGGCGGGCGACCAGCAGAAGCGCCGCGATGGCCGGCGAATAGACCGCCAGGACGAAGAGCGGGTTGGCGGCCGAAACCTCTCCAAACAGGTTGGAGAGGACGGTCGGTGCCAGGAAGAAGGCGCCGAAGACGCCCCAGGCGATGCCGAAGGTCAGGACGAAGAACGGCAGCACCAAGCGGATAGGGATGCCATCGGGCTGGTCGAATTTGAAGGTCGCATCCATTTTTGGCGTCTCTTATTTTCCGCACGTTGGCCTTGAGAACGATGTGGCCACCTGTGTCTCTGGGGATGGCAGCGGCATGTGTCTCATCACCGCGCGCACCTATCCGATCCGCTTACCTTGCGGCACACGGGGTCCCCGGCCCTTGACGGTCGTCAAGCCCGGGCAGCGCAAAGGATGGCAAATCCGATCCCGACGGCAGCGCCCAGGGAGAGAGAGAGATGATCGGACGATACGCCTGTGTTTTGGCCCTGGCCGCGCTGACAGCGGCCGCGCCCGCTGGGGCAGACAGATACGAGACCACCATCGGCGGCGACCGTCTGGTCACCGGCGACAGGTTGGACGAGACCATTTCCGCGCCCCGCGATTTGTTGGTGTCCGGCGCGCGGGTCATGTTGCGCGGCGATGTGGGGCAGGATGTCTTTGGTGCCGGATTTTCGGTCGAGATCGAAGGCACGACCGATGGCAATGTGACAGCATCAGGCGCACGTGTTCGGTTGGATGGCACAGTTGGGGGTGACGCCACTTTGTCGGGCTTCGTGGTGACCTTGGATGACGGGGCTGCGGTGTCCGGGAATGCCCGGCTTTTCGCGGGCACGGCCACGCAGCGCGGATCGGTGGACGGCGCGTTGGTTATCACCGCCGCCGACGTGCAACTGGATGGCACCGTGACGGGCGACGTCCACATCCTGGCCAATTCCCTGACCTTCGGGCCCGATGCCCGGGTCGGTGGTCGCCTGATGCTGGCCTTGCCCGACGAGATCGACGTTCCGTCCGAAGTCGCGGCAGCGGGGCAGGTCAGCTATGTGGCGTTCGACCCTGGCGACTGGCGCGAATTCGGTGAGTTCGCCTGGGACGGCATGCCCGAGCGGCCTTCGGCCATCACGATCGTGGGCGGCTATCTGCTGACGCTGGCCTTCCTGCTGATCACGGGGGGCGCCCTTTTGGTGATCATGCCGGAGCGGGTGGCGCACATGCGACGGATGGCGCTCAACCGGCCTGGCATCACGGTGCTGCTGGGCAGCCTGGGCTTTTCCGCGCTGGTGGGGTTGGTCCCGGTCTCGGCCATGACGCTGGTCGGACTGCCGCTTCTGCCCATCGCGATTCTGACGGTGATCGTGGCCTGGATCCTGGGCTATCTGCTAGGCGCTTATGTCGTGGCCATGGGTGTCGCGCGGGCCTTGGGCTTGGGAGACCATCCGGCCACATCTGTCCGCTTGGGCGTGCTGGCCGCGGCGATCACGGTGGCGGCCTTGCTGAATTTCGTGCCGGTTCTGGGCTGGATTCTGAATATCGGGCTCGTCTTCCTGGGTCTTGGTGCCCTGACTGAGGGCGTGGTTCGGTGGACGCTTCCGCCGATCGACCCGCGCGGCGATAACGAAATGCTGGCCCATGAGACGGGGGCTTCGTGAGTGCCACGGTGCAGCGTCAGGCCTTTTGCGGGCTCAGCGCCGCCCCGCGGCGCATCCGCACCGTCTTCACGACCTCTGGGACGATGATCAGGGGCAGCGAAAGCGCGGCGATGGCGATCCAGATCTCCACGGTGAGCGGCACGGTTCGCAGCACGATCTGGAGCGCCGGGACGTGGAGTGCGGCCAGTTGGGCGCCCAGCATGCTGGCGAGGGCCGCCCAAAGCCAGGGGTTCGATGTCCAGCCGATTTGCCGGTTCGAATTTCGCAGTGACCGGAAGGCGAAGACGGACACCTTTTCGAACACGACCATCCCGGTGAACGCGGCGCTGCGGGCCAGAATTTCGCCTTGGGGCCCGAGCCAGAGAAACAGCGCCAAGCTCGCCCCGCCGGTATAGAGCCCGAAGGCGCCGATCAGGGCAAGCCCGCGGCCGTCCAGGATCGGCTTGGCCGGGTCCCGGGGCGGGCGGCG
>JBCDCW010000304.1:0-3451 GCA_039180995.1 Pseudomonadota bacterium | reverse complement strand
GGTCGGTCGCCGTGATGCCTTCAGGCAGCTTGCCGGTGAGCTTGAAGCCGATGACTTCAGGAATGAGCATTGAGATCGGCTGGCCGAGCATGGCCGCTTCCGCTTCGATGCCGCCAACGCCCCAGCCCAGAACAGACAGGCCGTTGGCCATGGTGGTGTGGCTGTCTGTGCCGACGAGGCTGTCAGGATAGGCAACTTCAACTGTCTTGGTCTTGCCGCCTGCAGCTGCGCGCTTTTCCTTCTTGGTCCAGACGGTCTGGGCCAGATATTCCAGGTTCACCTGGTGGCAGATGCCCGTCCCGGGCGGCACGACGCGGAAATTATCGAACGCGGTCTGCCCCCACTTGAGGAACTGATACCGCTCCATGTTCCGCTCATATTCGCGGTCCACATTCATCTGGAACGCGCGCGGATTGCCGAATTCGTCGATCATCACCGAATGGTCGATGACCAGATCCACCGGGTTCAGCGGGTTGATCTTCTGGGCATCCCCGCCAAGCGCTTTGATCCCGTCGCGCATGGCCGCCAGGTCGACGACAGCGGGCACGCCCGTAAAGTCCTGCATCAACACGCGGGCCGGGCGATAGGCGATCTCGCGCGGGTTCTTCCCACCCTTCTCTGCCCATTCCCCGAATGCCTTGATGTCGTCCACGCTGACGCTGCGCCCGCCATCCTCGAACCGCAGCATATTCTCCAACACGACCTTCAACGCGGCGGGCAACTTGCTGAAATCGCCCAACCCTGCCTCGGTGGCGGCGGCGATGGAATAATAGCTCACCGATTGGCCGCCCGCCGTCAGCGTGCGGCGCGTCTTCGCGGTGTCGGTTCCGACTTGGATCGTCATAGGGGGTCCTCCGGGGGGCAGTTTGGTCTGTTATCCGTCACATGCCCCAGGGTCCGGCGCGGTTCAAGCAATTTCGGCATACCATTGCATACAAAAACAGGTGAGCACACCGCACCAGGCGTTTTCTCGCCTGAAAACGCCTTCCCATCCAGGCCCCAAGCGGGCATCACGCCCCCATGGACCTGACCGTCACCGACCTCGCCTGCCGTCGCGGCGAAGCCACGATCCTGCGCGGCGTCACCTTTTCGGTCCCCTCGGGCCATGCCCTGATCCTGCGGGGCCCCAACGGCGCGGGCAAGACGACATTGCTACGCACCCTGGCGGGTCTGTCGCAGCCCGCCCACGGCGCCATCACACCCGACCCCGAGGCTATCGCCTACGCCTCCCATGCCGACGGCCTGAAGGCGCAACTCACCGTCCGCGAAAACCTCGCCTTCTGGGCCGCCGCCTTTGGCACCGGCCCCGCGGCCCTGACCCGCGCCGCCGACGCCTTCGACCTCGCTAACCTCCTGCCCCGCCGCGCCGCCGATCTCTCCGCCGGTCAACGCCGCCGCGTGGGCCTCGCCCGGATGCTCCTGACCGGACGGCCCGTCTGGCTCCTGGACGAACCCACGGTGTCCCTCGACCAAGCCATGACCCAGACCTTCGCGGCCATCGTCCGCACCCACCTCTCCACCGGCGGCACCGCCCTGCTGGCGACCCATATCGACCTCGGCCTCGACGCCCCGACCCTCGACATCTCCCGCTTCGCCGCCGCCGACCACCCGGCCCCCGCCGACGACCCCTTCGCCGAGGCCATCGAATGATGCGCCCTCCGCGCCTCTCTTCCTCTGGCCAAAAATACCTCGGGGGAGTCGACCGAAAGGTCGGCGGGGGCAAAGCCCCCACCGCGCGTCCGCGCGCGGCAAAACGGGCATCCACGCCCGGTTCCATCTCCGATCAACGTCAGACCCATATCAGACGTGGATCAGACGTGGATCAGACGTCCGTTTTCCATCGAAACACGCCCCCATGCGCGCTCTCCTGACCCGCGACCTGCGCCTGGCCATCCGCGCCGGCGGCGGCTTCGGCCTGGGCCTCGCCTTCTTCCTGATCCTGGCCACCCTGGTCCCCCTGGCCGTCGGCCCCCAGCCCGACCGCCTGGCCCCCATCGCGCCCGGCATCCTCTGGATCGGCGCGCTCCTGGCCTGCCTCCTCTCCCTCGACCGCCTCTTCGCCCTCGATGCCGAGGACGGCTCCCTCGACCTCCTCGCCACGGCCCCGCTGCCGCTCGAAGCCGTCGCCGCCACCAAGGCCTTGGCCCACTGGATCACCACCGGCCTGCCGCTCACCCTTGCAGCGCCCGCCCTCTCGCTCCTCCTCTTCCTGCCGGCGCAAGCCCTTCCCTGGCTTACACTTTCTCTGCTCATCGGCACGCCCGCCCTGTCCTGGATCGGCACCTTCGGCGCCGCCCTCACCGTGGGCCTGAAACGCGGCTCCCTCCTCCTCTCTCTCCTCGTCCTGCCGCTCTACATCCCGACTCTGGTCTTCGGCGCAGAGATCACCCGCCGCGGCGCCGAGGGCCTGTCGACCGCCACCCCCCTCGCCCTCCTGGCCGCGATCACGCTGGGAGCCATGGCCCTCCTCCCCTTCGCCACTGCCGCCGCTCTGCGGATCAACTTGCGATAAGAACGGGGTTTCCGACACGAACGCTCAGCCTCTGCCCAAAAAACGCCCCCGTGGCTCGATATCAAGCTCTGGATGACGGCTGCTAAGTCGCAGGAACCGACCCGACCGATCCGCAAGAAGTAGCGCCGAATGACCCACATCTTCGACATGCAACTCCACAAGGTGCAAATCCCCGCGGACATGCCGGAATGGGAGGAGCGGTATCCCATCCCTGGTCCCTTGGCGAAGGCCGGTGCTAACATTGTCGGCGGTTGGCGGGAAGGTATGCGCAAGACGCTGCCTGAAGAGATGCCGAAGGAGTTGGTCGCTCGGAAGCCTCGCAAGGCCTGGCCGGACGCTTTCAAGGCCGTCAACGGCCTCCATGTCGTCACCGAACGCGCCAAGGATGTGATCGAGCGCTTCGACCCCAACCTTCACCAGTTCTTCCCGCTCCGCCTGCGGACCAAACGGCGCGTCGAGATCGAAGGTCCCTGGTTCGCCATGAACGTGACCGTTCGTCAGAGCTCCATCGTCCTTGAGAAGTCGCGGATGTTGGTCAATTCCAATTTCCCGGACACCCATTGCTCATTCTATCCGACCTCCAAGACTGAGGACGTGATCGTCGACCCCTCCAAACTGTCCCCCGACATCCACTTCTGGCGCGAAGCGCGGTTCATCGGGAGCCTGGCCGGCTCCGACGCTTTCGTTGCTGCTTTCAAAGACGCCGGCGTGAAGTTTTTTCCGTCCTTCCGGGCCACAGACCTGGCCGATATCGAAGCCCGCTGACCGCAAGGTCGACCCCGCCCAGCCGGAGACCCGGCGGATCCAAACCGACCGTCGGTCGCATCCCATCGCGTCCCGCTTCCTCAACGCATGAGGCGGATCCCGGCGGACCTGATCGCCGGGGCCGAAACTCATGGGACTGGCACAGATGCTGTCCGGTCCGGGCGGGACAGAATC
>JBCDCW010000303.1:0-3484 GCA_039180995.1 Pseudomonadota bacterium | reverse complement strand
TCGCCATCGGCGATGCCCTGCACCTCCAGCTCGTGCAGGTCGCAGAAATCGCCGATCTGCTTGAAGCTGAGCGTGGTGTTGTCCACCAGCCAGACAGCGGTAGCCTTGGCCATGATCGGTTTGTTCATTGTCTCTCTCCTGTCGTCGGACACGGGTCACCTGTCGCCCGGATCAGGGGCTGCGGCCGGGGCCGTGGGGGCTCGCGTTCGGGGAACTTGAGCGGCTATATAGGCAAGGGGATCGCCAGGGGGAAGACCGAATGCGCCGATGGATCATGGCCGTCTCGATGGCCGGGTTTGCGTCCCTTGCCGCGGCGCCCGCCGCCGCCGATGGCGAGACGGCGGGCGCGTTCGACTATTATGTGCTGGCTCTGAGTTGGACACCGACCTGGTGCGCGCTGGAGGGAGATGAGCGCGGGTCGGCGCAGTGCGACCCGGGCCGCGGCTTCGGCTTCACGTTGCACGGGCTCTGGCCGCAATACGAGGCTGGTTGGCCCAGCTTTTGCCCAACCACACATCCCCCGGCGACCCGGGGGCAGACGGCGGCGATGGCCGATATCATGGGATCGTCCGGGCTGGCCTGGCATCAATGGAACAAGCACGGGCGCTGTTCGGGGCTGAGTGCGGCGAACTATTTTGCGGCATCCCGCACGGCTTATAACGCGGTCCAGCGGCCCGAGGCGATCCGGCAGGTGGCCCGCGAGGTGACCCTTCCTGCGCGCGTCGTGGAGGAGGCGTTCCTGGAGGTCAATCCGGCTCTGGCGGCCGACGGCCTGACCGTCACGTGCCGCGCGGGTCGGGTGCAGGAGATCCGGATCTGCCTGACGCGGGACCTGTCGCCGCGCACCTGCGGCAGAGATGTGATCCGGGATTGCCGGTTGGACGACGCGCTTCTGTCGCCCATGCGCTGAACCGCCCGATCGCTTGGGCGACCCCTGGGGGTGGGTAGGTCATTCGATAGGTGGCATCGGGACGGGGGGTGTGGTGAAGTCCGGCGAGGGACGCCCGAAATACCAGCCTTGGCCGTATTTCACGCCGAGGTCGCGCAAGGCCCGCGCCTGGTGGGCCGTCTCGATCCCCTCGGCCACCAGGTCGAGATCCAGCGTCTCCGCAAGCGCGGCCAGGCAGCGCAGGATCGCTTCCTCACGCCCGCCGGTGCCCAGGCCTTCCACGAAGGCGCGATCCATCTTCAGGATGTCGGCCGGGATGCGGCGCAGGCGTTCCAGGTTGGACAGGCCGGTGCCGAAATCGTCGAGCGCGATGCGGACGCCGCGGGATCGCAGCGATTGGATCAGGGCGATGGATCGCTCGGGCGAGACGACGATGGCGCTTTCCACGATCTCGATCACGATCCGCTGTGGCGGCAGGCGCGTCAGCAGCGCTTCTAGCCAGCGACTGCCCGGGCCGTCGCTGCCATCCAAGACGGCGCCGGTGACATTGAAGGTGATGTAATTGTCTGACTGGGCCAGCAGATCGCCGACGGCCGAGACGGCCAAGTCGGGGATCAGATCGGCCCCCGCCACGGGAATGCGGTCGATCTGGTCCACGAAGCTGTCGGGCCCCACCGTCTGGCCGTCACCGCGGTGCCACCGTAGCAGGGCTTCGGCGCCAACGGGCCGCTCCGTTTCCAAATCGACGATGGGTTGCAGATGATAGGCCAACTCGCCCGAGGAGATGGCGCGAGCGACCTCGGCCCGCGTTGACAGCAGGGGCGGCGTCAGCGGGGCTGTCGACCGTTCGATCCGGTCGCCGCCCAGCGCCTTGGCCCGCGCCACGGCCGCGTCGGCATGCAGGAGCGCGCGGGCGCGCCCTTCCTCGCCCGACACGGCCGTGACGCCGGCGGTCAACGTCCGGGTCAGATTGCCGGATCGGCCGGGCACCATGGCTTGGGATGCCAGCCGCCGCATTTGATCGGCCAGCTCGGCGGCTTCGTCGACGCTGGCCTCGGGCATCCAGAGCGCGAAGCGGCCGTTCTCAAGCCGCTCCAACCCGGCGCCCCGGGGCAAAACGCGGGCCAAAGCGTCGCCAATCCGATCCAGCAGGCGGTCGCCCACATCGTAGCCCTCCACCTCGTTGAGGATGGACATGCCGTCGACGTCGAGCAGCACGACCGCGCCGCCCGACCCGTCCGATGGCGTCGTCTCGACGGTACGGACCATTGATTTGGGCGGCTGTTTCGGCGGGGCCGCGCGCATGCGATCCCGCATCACCAGCGCGCCCGTGATGCCGGATAGCACGGCAACAGCCAGTAGGAGCAACAGATCGGTCATCTGACCTTCCCTGATGAAAGGATGGCCAGAATGGGGGATGAATCAGGTTAATTGGAGACGAAATGGGCCCTTATAGTGGCTTACGCGAAGACAATGCGGCCCGAAGCGTGCCATCGTCCATGTAATCGAGCTCCCCTCCCACCGGAACGCCCTGGGCAAGACCGGTGATTCCCACCCCCGTCGGCTCCAATTCCCGCGCGACATAGTGGGCTGTCGTCTGTCCGTCGACAGTGGCGTTCAGGGCCAGGATGACTTCGGTGACGGCTTCGGCCACGACTCGGTCGCGGAGTTTCGGGATCGCCAGGTCTTCGGGGCCGATATCGTCCAGCGGTGAAAGCGTGCCGCCGAGCACATGGTAGCGGCCTTGGAAGACCTGCGCACGTTCCATGGCCCAAAGATCGGCCACGTCCTCGACCACGCAGATCTGTCCATTCGCGCGTTTCTCGCTCGCGCAGATGGTGCAGACATCCGCTGTCGAGAGGTTGCCGCAATTGAGACAGGTGCGGACCGAGCGGCCAACCTCGTCCATGAGCTTGGCCAGGGGCAGAAGCTGGCTGTCGCGCTTCTTGATCAGGTGCAACACCGCGCGCCGGGCCGAGCGGGGGCCAAGCCCCGGCAAGCGGGCCATGAGGCCGATCAGGGCCTCGATGTCGCGGTGGTCGTCCATGGAGAGCCGGTCAGAAGGGCAGCTTCATTCCCGGTGGCAGGCCCAGCCCCTCGGCCATCTTGCCCATTTCTTCCTTCTGGCGATCCGAGGCGCGGGATTGCGCGTCTTTGATGGCGGCTAGGATCAGGTCTTCGACCATCTCCTTTTCGGATGGATCAAAAATCGTGGGGTCGATGTCGAGCGCGATCAGGTCGCCCTTGGCAGTCGCCGTTGCTTTGACGAGGCCCGCGCCACTTTCGCCTGTGACCTGGATGTCGTTCAGACCGTCTTGCATCTCGCCCATCTTGGCCTGCATTTCCTGGGCCTTCTTCATCATCCCGGCCATGTCGCCGAGGCCGCCCAATCCCTTGAACATCGCGCCTGATCCTTTTCGTGTATGGGGTTCTTTAGCAGGTAGCGATCCTGGGCCGTCACCGCAACCGAGGCGCGTCTTGTGGGGCCGGAGGGGGGGGGGGGGGGCCAGCCCCCCCCCCCCGCTCGGGGGCGCGGGCCCCCAGAAAAACACCCCACACGATGGTTTGGGACCCGGGGGGCAGAAAACCCAAACC
>JBCDCW010000302.1:0-3562 GCA_039180995.1 Pseudomonadota bacterium | reverse complement strand
CTGGTCCGCATCGGGCAGCGGCCCGTTGCCTGGCGGGGCCGTTACGCCGGACGCCCCGGGCATCGCAAAGCCCGGCAAGCGCGGGTCGAACCGGCTGGCCATCGGAACGTCGTTCGGCAGGGCGATCTGACGCCGGGCCATGGCCGAGTCGATCTGCCCCGCCAGATTGCCGACCATTTGCGCCCGTTCACGCGCCGTGTAGGCGATGCCCAGCAAGCGTTCGGCCGCCGCGATCTCCGCTTCCGTGATGTCTTTGACCTGTGCCATGAACGCCCCCGCAATCGCCGGTCTACGTTGGACGTAATCCTCGACGGACCGATCTCCACGTCAGGGGCGCCCGGACACAAGCCATTGGGCAGCCCGACGCGCGCGGATTCCCCCATCGCCGGGTTTTTCCGCGCGCCAGCGCGCCCGCTGCCCGTGCAAGGGGCAAGACGCGGCTTTGGCGCTGGTCGGCGGCCCAAGACAGGGCCGCCGCCCGATTGCCAATTGGCAACCGTTCAACATCAAAGACTTACCGGACGCGCGGGCCCTTCTTTAGCGTCTGCAAGACATGATCGAACCCTTCTTGCAATTGCCGGGGCGATACGTCGTGGCTGAATTCCAAGAAGACCTTCCCGCGCCGCAGCCGCATCAAGCCCACCGTCTGGCCGCTGTCATCCACGAACTGGATCGGCCGCAGCGTCGGGTCCGGCGCGGGCTTGGTCACGGCCGTCAGCCGGGTCATGACATCCGCCGGCGGCAGCGCCCTGCCCTCTTCGACGATGGCGCGCGCCTCGGCCAGCAGCGCCTCGCGCGTGTCGCCCGGCGCCAGATGGGGCTTCAACGTCCGGGCATGCAGCTCTCGGATGTCCCGGATCGAAGCGAAGGCCGCCACGATGTCCTGCGGCAGCCGCGCCAATTGCAGGAAGCGCGACAGGTAGGCGCGCGACATCTCCAGTCGTTCGGCCATGGCTTTCTGCTCGCCGCCGTAATAGCGGTCCAAGGCATCCAGATAGTCTCTGGCCCGCTCGTAATCGCTGATATCCTCGCGGTCGCGGTTTTCGATATCGGCCAGGCGGAACGCCTCTTCGTCCGTCAGATCGCGAACCTCGATCAGGTATTTGAACTGCGGATAATTGTTCGCCCGCAGCCAACTGACGGCGAAATGCCGCCGCGCGCCGCAGATCACTTCATAGGGCCGATCCGCGTCGCCCGTGGCGCGCACGACGGCCGGAAATTCCTGCCGCCCCTGGCTGCGGATGCCGTCGATCAGGTCGCGGCAATTGTCTTCCGTCAGCAACTCGTAGGTCCGGTTGTGCCGGTCCCACATGCGACACAGGGCCGGATCCACCCGGCGCAGGGTCTTTTCCTCGATCTCGCCGGACAGCCGCTCGGCCACGCGGGTGGACCGTTGCAGGAACCGGGCGCCGGCCCGATCTTCGGGCGGTTGATCGGCATCGAGGCCGGACAGGACATCGTCGAAAATGGCGGAATGCTTCTTCGTCACAGGACACCTTCCTTCCTGAGGCCCGCATGGTGGCTGGGCCAGGTCTTTCGGATCAGCGTCTCGACCTCCCGCCCGATCGCGTCGAGATAGGCTCTACACCGCCGGTTCGTCTCTGTTCGCGCCTGCGAGCCGGTCAGCTCGTAGACGGTCGAGAGATTCGCGGTGGCGTTGTCGATCTCGGCGCTGTCCTTCAGAGTCGCATTGAGCATGTCCGAGGGGAAGACCGCATCCATCATCCGTTTGATGGCCACATGCGCACTCTTCTGATCGTTCATCTTGGTGGCCAGGATCTTCACGAAACTATAGTCCCGCGCCCCGCCGTGGCGCGCGATCTCGGCCAGGGTGGCGCCCATCATCTTCAGGAAATGGGCGGTCGATCCGAAGTCGATATTGTTCGGCGGCGCCGGGATCAGCAGCGCATTGGCCGCGCGCAACACGCTGAGCGAGATCATCCCAAGCGCCGGGGGTGGATCCAGCAGGATGACATCGAACCGGTCTTGAATTGTCTCTATCCCGTCGCGCAACCGATCCAGAACCATCCCCGGCTCGCGCGCCATGCGGGCCGCGAATTCGTATTCCGCATCGTACAGGCCCAGGTTCGAGGGGATCAGTGCGATCCCCGGCCAATAGGTGGCGCGCAAGGCATAGCTCAGGTCCTGGGGCCCGCCATGGCGGAAGAACGGGTAGAGCGTGTCCTCGCTCTCGTCGATGTCCACGTCGGGGTTCAGACCGAAGATCGCCGTGGTCGAGGCTTGGCTGTCGCAATCGATGACGCAGACGCGGTAGCCCTTCAGCGCGAAGTTCTGCGCCAGATGGGTGACCATGGTGGACTTGGCGACGCCGCCCTTGAAGTTCTGCACGGCCAGCACACAGGGCGGGTCGCCGGGCGCCCGGTGGGGCAGGGTGCCGAACACCTCGCGCATGGCGTTGACCTGGGCCAGGGAATAGCCCGTGCGCCGATTGGTGACAGGATCCTTGTCCGGGTCCGACAGCCGGCCATCGGCCTCGGCGTCGCGGATGGCTTTGTCGGTGCGGCCAACCATTTCGGCCGCGGTGCGCACGTTGAATCGTAGGTCCAGGCGCTTGGCGGTGCCGGGCGCATAGACCCGTTCGCGCAACCGTTCGATGACGGTGGACGCGCGGTTCGACAATTGCTCCAACTCGGCCAAGCCGATGCTGGGAAGGGGGGGTTCCATGGGGTTGACCCTTTTTATGACCTGCCTCTCCGGAATCATGACCTGAGACCGGCCGCGCCTCAAGTGCGGTTTTCAGGGCAAGAGGCCGAAAAGATGGGAAGTTGCCGGTTGAGGACGGAATGGATGAACCCATCGGGGCCTCGGCCAGACGAATCGGGAGGGATCACGGTTTATCGCCCACCTCAGGCCACCTTATCCACAAACCAAATCGAAAAAACCGCTCTTCTGTCTTCTCAGAGTTCTTCTGTTCGGGATGCGCAACCGCCTTGCCCATAAGGCGAAATCACGCGCAACCCTTACGGACCGGGTGCGCCCGCCTACATTTGGGGACGGCTGCACCTACGGATCGGGTGGGCAAACCTTACGTCTCGGGTGGGTCCTGTTGCGCGAATCGGGGATCCAGCGCGCGCTGCCCGAAACCCCTTGATTCGTGGGCCGCTCACGGTCGGAATGCGAATCACCCCGCCGGCCGTCCCCATTCGTAAGCTTACGTTTCGGGTGGGTGGACCCATCGGAGGCTCGGGAATATCATACGTGCCAACGATAACGAACGTAAGAAAACCGCGTAAGCCATGGCCGATTCTCCGCCGCGACCCTACCGCACCCTGGACGCCCGGCCCAGTGCCGACAGCCTGGTCAAGCCGGGCGAGCTGGTGGACGTGGTCGAAGTGACGCCGCTGACCCTGGCCGACCGGCGCATCTACAACCTGCTGCTGGAAAACGCTTGGGATGCCATCGACAAGCCCGTCACCCATGTCATCGCCAAGGGTCTGCTGCGCGGGTCGCATAATTCGAACGACCGCATCGGCGCCAGTATCGAGCGGTTGATGAGCGCCATCGTCAAGGTCCAGGTCGTCTGGGATGGCGAACCCGCGGT
>JBCDCW010000301.1:0-3569 GCA_039180995.1 Pseudomonadota bacterium | reverse complement strand
CGTCCAGAATGATCGGAATGTGGGGTGGAACGGTTTGCAACTGGCGCAGCGTCTCGGCGACCTCGTCCGGCTGCGGTCCGGGATAGGCGTCGGGCAATCGCATATGCTCGATGTCATGCCCCAGCATCCGCAGCTGATCCAGCACCGTGCTTTCATAGATGAAGCCCCCGGTGCGGCGGTGGCGATCGCCGGGGATCGCGAAGACAGCCTTCATCGGGCCACCTGTTCGGCCGCGTAGACGCGCAGCACGGCCTGTTCGACCCAAGCGACCGCGGCATAGGCCAGCGCGGCGGTTCCGGCGACAAGGACGATGGCGGCCCACAGCGTGTTGTAATCGGACGTGGAGGCCGTCAGCGCCATCAGGCTGCCCAAGCCGTTCCCCGTCGCAAGCCATTCCGCCGTCGTCACCGCAAGGATCGCTGCGGGCACGCCCATCCGGGCGGCGGCAAAGAAGGCGGGCAACATCGCGGGGAGCCGCGCCATGATCAGCAGGCGGAGGCGGCCGGACGCATAGCTGTCGAAGATGTCGATCACCTGGCCAGGCGTCTGCCGAAGCCCTTGCAGGCAGGCGACCAAGGTGGGGAAGAAGATCATGACCACGACGATGGCGATGGTGCCCACAGCCCCCCGTCCGAAGGCAAGGACCAGCAGGGGTGCGGTCGTCACGATGGGAACGGACCGCAACGCAACGGCGATGGGCAGCACCGTGGTCGCGAGACCCGGCAGCAAGATGATCGTGCAGGCCAGCGCGGCGCCGAGGGCCAGGCCGCCCAAATAGCCGGGCAGCGTGAAGATCAGTGTTTCGGCAAAGGCCTGGATCAGGGCTGCCCTGGCCGGGCAGTCGGTCAGGAAGAATGTCAGGATATCGCCGGGTCGTTTTGCGAAGAAGGGGTTCAAGCCGAAAGCGTCCATCCCGATCTGCCACAACAAGATCGGGAGGATCAGGATGGCGGCCGGCATGGCTGCCCTCTGCCACGGCGGCTGGGGTCGGGTCTGGTGCGGCGAACTCAGCAGCAGGGCCGGCGGTGCGCCGGCCACGCGCTGCCCGAGCCATCCCAGAATACCGTAGGCGGCAATCGATACGGCCGCTGCCAGGGTCGCGATGGCCCATGTGGCGTCCACGTCCAGGCCGCGCATCGCCCGGATCGACAGGACGCCCAGGCCCCGCTCGGCCCCCGTGAATTCGCCGATCATGGCGCCCAAGAATGCTGCCGGGGCCGCGATCTGCAATCCGGCGATCAGGTAAGGCACCGATGCCGCCGCACGGACATGGATCAGCTGCGCGCCTGCGCCGCGGCCATGGGTCCGGACCAGGTCGAGCCAACTTTGCGGCACGGCCCGCAGCCCAACCATCAGCGCCAGGAACGTCGTGTAGTAAACAGCCAGAGCCGCCAGGGTGATCTGCGGGCCATCGCCAGTACCGAACAAAACGCGGAGGATCGGCCCGGTGGCGACCAGGGGCAGGCAAAACACCAGCAGCGCCAATGCGGCGACAAGCCTTTCCAGTCGGGGCATCAGAACGATCAGAACCGCGAGGCCTATCGCCGAGAGGTTGCCCCACAAAAACCCCCAAGCAGCGTTTTCAAGGGTGATGATCGTCGCCCGCAGCAGCAGGCCGGCGTTTCCCGTCAGATGGGTCAGGACGGCCAGTGGTCCGGCCAGAATATAGCTCTCGGCATGGGCTCGGGCGAGAAGTTCCCACCCCATCACCAAGGTGACCAGGCCCAATACACGCCACGGGATCGCAACTGGACGGATGGCCAGCCGGGCCGTCATTGGGCCGCCAGCGGTCGATCCGGCGCGCTGGCCTGCAATGCGCTGGTGACCGTATGAACCAGATCGCGGAAGGCGGGATCGTCTTCGGATCGCGGGTGTGCCAGCGGGACGTCGATATCGGCGACGATCGTGGCGGGTCGCGGCGACAAGACGATCACGCGATCCGACAGCGTCACCGCCTCGGTCACCGAATGGGTGACCAGAAGCGCCGTCGTCCCGCGGGCTTGCCACAGGGCCGGTAGATCCCGACCGAGGCGGCGGCGGGTCAGCTCGTCGACGGCGCCGAACGGCTCGTCCAGCAGCAGAAGCTCCGGCTCACCCACGAGACAGCGGGCGATGGCGGCGCGTTGGCGCATGCCGCCCGACAGCTCGGCCGGGCGACGATCTTCGAACCCGGCCAGTCCGACCAGCCCGATCAGATCGTCCACCTGCGCCGGGTCGGCCTTGCGCCGGGCCAGTGTCAGGGCCAGCGCAATGTTTCCGCGCAAGCTGCGCCAAGGCAGGAGCGATGCATCCTGGAACGCCATGGCCAGGCCGCCACGCTGCCGCAGGTCGTCGGGCGTCTCGGCGCCGATCCGGATCGTGCCGGTCGATGTCGCATCCAGCCCCGCGATCAGCCGCAGCAAGGTCGACTTGCCACAGCCGGACGGTCCCACCAGGGCGGTCGTTTGCCCCGCCCCGAAGGTGACCGTGACCGGCCCCAAAGCGTCGAAACGATCCGCCCCATTGTCGAAAGTCTTCGTCACGTCGGTGCAGGCGACCGCCTGCCCCACGCGATCATCCATGGACGGCTTCAAGCAAGGACCGGTCCCAAAGATCCGCCGTCACGTCCCGGCCGAGCAGGGCCAGCGTCTCGATATTGGCTTCGACCGTTTCATCGGTGAACCAACCGAAGCCGTGTCTGTCCGTCAGGTCCGAGAACATCAGCGGCACCTGCCGTTCCGCCTGCATTACCTGCGTTGGCAAGTCGAGCCCGGCATCGGGGAACATCTCGACGGTCAGCGCGGCGGCGGCGGCGGGATCGGCTTGGTAATCCGTCCAACCCAGCACTTCGCCCCGCATCAACGCGACAAGATCGTCGCGGCGATTGGCCAGGCTGTCCTCGGTCGCGATGTAGGTCTGCGAATGGACCGAATAACCGTAATCGGCCATCAGCATCGTCACCGACTCGACCCCCTGTATGGCCATGGCCACGGGCAAGTCTGTGGCCCAGGCCAACAGACAATCCACCTGGCCCGCGACAAGCGGTGCGGCGTCGTATTGCGTGGGAATGATCTCGATCTTGCCGATATCGACATTGTTGATCGTACACAGCGCTTGCAGAACGGGCGTGTTTGCCAGGGCCATCCCGATCCGCTTGCCTTCCAGATCCTTGGGTTCGTTCACCGGATTTGCGGACAGCGAGGCGATGGCGAACGGGTTCTTCTGCATTGCCACACCGATGATCCGGAACGGTGCCCCCTGGGCCACGGCGGCGGCGGTGTAGTCGGCGGCAGAGATCCCGATCAAGGCGGTGCCCGCGACCACCGGTGGCTCGACCGGGGCGTTGGGTCCGCCGGGGTTCAGCGAGACTTCGAGTCCGGCATCTGCCCAATATCCCCGTTGGCTGGCGATGTAGCTGCCGCCGAATTGTACGGAATGTAGCCAGGACAATTGCAGGGCCACCTCGCTGTTGGCAGCCAAGGCAGGGCGCCCGGCCGCAAAGGCGAGGGCGGCGGCGCCGGTCCCCAAAATGGTACGGCGGCTTAAGGCGAGGGGGGCGTTCGGCATGGTTCTTCCTTCGGGTCTCGGTG
>JBCDCW010000300.1:0-3580 GCA_039180995.1 Pseudomonadota bacterium | reverse complement strand
TTCTTTTGCACCGCAATCGCGGCCACCTTGGGGGGGGGCGGCGGGAAGGTGATCTCACCTTTGTGCGTGATCGTGGCGCCGCGGATGACGTCGTCTTCCATGTTGTGGACAATCTGCCCATCCTTCTCGGGCGTCAGATCCGCGATCATGTGGCGGATGTTGTTGCCGTAAAGGACGCTCGATTGGGTCGCCATGCGGCTGGGGAAGTCGGTGTAGCCGATGATCACCACGCCGTTGTCGGTGACGATCCGCTGATCCTTCTGGGTCAGTTCGCAATTGCCGCCGCGTTCGGCCGCCAGGTCGACGATGACGGAGCCGGGCTTCATGGCCTCGACCATGTCCTTGGTCCACAGGATCGGCGCGTCCCGGTTGGGGATCAGCGCCGTGGTGATGACGATGTCAATGTCGGGCGCCATCTCGCGGAACTTGGCCAGTTGCTTGGCTTGGAATTCCGGGCTGGAGGGCGGGGCGTAGCCGCCAGTGGCGGCGCCGTCGGGCAGCTCCGAGGCTTCGAACTCCAGGAAGACGAATTCGGCGCCCATGCTTTCGATCTGCTCAGCCACTTCGGGGCGGACATCGAAGGCGTAGGTGATCGCGCCGAGCGAGGTGGAGGTGCCGATGGCAGCTAGGCCGGCGACACCGGCGCCGACGACCAGGACCTTGGCGGGGGGCACCTTGCCGGCGGCGGTGACTTGGCCGGTGAAGAAGCGGCCGAAATTGTTGCCTGCCTCGATCACCGCGCGGTAGCCCGCGATGTTGGCCATGGAGCTCAGCGCGTCCATCTTCTGGGCGCGCGAGATGCGGGGGACCATGTCCATGGCGATGACGCTTGCGCCCTTGGATTTGGCCTGTTCCATCAAGGCTTCGTTGGCGCCGGGATAGAAGAAGCTGATGATGGTCTGACCTTTCGTCAGTCGCTTGACCTCGGCCTCGGAGGGCGGGCGGACCTTGACCACGATATCGGCCATCTTGAATAGGGCGGCGGCGGTCTTCGCGACCTCGACCCCCGCATTTTGGTAGGCCGCGTCGGTGAAACCCGCTTTGGCGCCTGCGCCCGCTTCGATAACAACGTCGTGCCCCAGCTTTTGCAGATGGCCTGCACTTTCGGGCGTGATTGCAACGCGCGCCTCGTCGTCTTGAAGCTCTTTCGGTGCGCCGATCTTCATTGCATGCTCCCCCGGGGTGGCGATGGTGCGGATCCCTATCTGTCGGGCGTCGTGTCGGCAAGGCAAGCCCATCGCGACAGTTTCTTGCGTGGGGAGGAGGAAGATTGGGACATTTGAACGGTCGGCATGTGCTGGTGACGGGTGGGGGGACCGGGATCGGCCGGGCCATCGCCGAACGCCTGATGGCGGACGGCGCAGCGGTGACCGTCACCGGGCGCCGCTTAGAGGTGCTGCGCGGGGTCGAGGGCGCTTTCGCGGTTCAGATGGATGTGGGCGAAGAGGCCTCGGTCGCGAGCGGCGTCGCCGCCGCCCGGGCCGAGAACGGGCCGGTTCATATCTGCGTCGCCAATGCTGGGATCGCCGAAGGCCGGTCGCTGCGCGACACCGATGCCGCGTTCTGGCGGCGCATGATGGCGATCAACCTCGACGGGTGCTTCTATGCCTTCCGGGCGTGCATTCCCGATATGTTGGCGGCCGGCTGGGGCCGGGCCATCGCGATCTCGTCCATCGCGGGCGTGAAGGGCTTGAAGGGCGCGGCGACCTACACGGCGTCGAAGCACGGCATGATTGGCTTGGTACGCGGGTTGGCGGCTGATTTCACCGGCAAGCCGTTGACGATCAACGCGATCTGTCCGGCTTATGTCGAGACCGATATCATCGAATACAACCTGACGCGGATCATGGAGCGGACGGGCAAGTCAGAGGCCGAAGCCATGGCGTTGATGCAGGGCGCGAACCCCCACGGCCGCCTGATCGCGGCCAGCGAAGTGGCCGAGATGGCCGCCTATCTCTGCTCGGACGGGGCCGAGAGCGTGCATGGCCAGGCGCTACAGATTTCTGGCGGCGAGATCTGAGCCGCCGTGACATGAAATCCGCCATGCCATGGCATGCCGAGATCGCCAGTCGCCAAAACTGGGTCGCGTGCTAGCTGGCGCTCATGCTTCAGGATCATCCCCTCCGCTACGACCTCGCCAACGAGCTGCATGCCCGGCCGTTTCCGGCCCTAAAGGCGCCGTGCCGGGCTGCCTATGTGGCGATCAAGCCCGAGCAAGACGCGGCCAATCGCGACCGCAGCTTGGACCGTGCCCATCTGGAGGCGCTGCTGGACCGCTTCGGCGCAGCCCATCCGGCGCCGGGCGCTACGCATTTCTTCGGGCGTTTGGGGAAGCACTACCTCAAATGGGAGAGCCACACGGAGTTCGTGACCTACACGCTGTTTTCCGACGGTGTGGCCGAACGGCCGTTCGACGGCGCTACGTTCGACTCGTTTCCCGCCGATTGGTTGGCCGATGCGCCCGGCGTGCGGATCACATCAGCCTTGATCCGGGTCGAGGCGGAGACCCATGGCGACGACATCGACCCTAAGCTGGCCGAGTGGTTCGTGCCCGAAAGCTTGGCTGCCAGCCGCGTGCTCGACGAGAGCGCGGTGATCGCTTCGGATTTCCGCATCGACAGTGCAGGGCACATCCGGTTCGCCGTCTTCGCGGCCAATGACACGGGCGAACGGCGGGTCGGCCGGATCGTCCAGCGGTTGACCGAGATCGAGACATACAAATCCATGGCAATGCTGGCCCTGCCGCGGGCCCGGGCCTTGTCGGCCGAGCTGGGGGTTATGGACACCTCCCTATCGGACTTGGTGGGCGGCCTGCGCGAACACCGCGCCGACAGCGACGAGACCTTGGAGGGTCTGCTGACCATCGGGTCCGATTTGGAGACGATGCTGGCGCGCTCGTCCTTCCGGTTCGGTGCGATGGAGGCCTATGAAGCGCTGGTGCAGCAACGGATTTCCGTGCTGCGGGAGCAGCGGTTCGGTGGGCGCCAGACCATGTCGGAATTCATGATGCGCCGCTTCGATCCGGCCATGCGGACCTGCCGGTCGGTGCAAAAGCGGATGGAGGCCCTGGCCGAGCGGGCCAAGCGTGCGGGCGACTTGTTGTCGACCCGGGTCAACGTGGACCGGGCCGAGCAGAACGCGCAATTGCTGAAATCCATGGACAAACGGGCCGAGGCGCAGCTGCGGCTCCAGAAGACGGTCGAGGGGCTATCGGTGGTGGCGATCAGCTATTACGCGCTGCAACTGGTCGCGTCGCTGGTGGCCCCGTTTGGCATGGGCGTGGGGCTGTCGAAAGAGATTGTTCTGGCACTTCTGGTGATCCCTGTGGTCGCCACTGTCGGACTGGCGGTCCGCCGGATCCGGAAGGGGATCGAACGCTAACCCGGGGCAATGGAGTTTGCCGTCATCCGACGGGCCTTCGGGTCGCGCAGGATGGGGCTAGACCGGATCTCGGGTCTGCCGGATCAAACTCCCGGCACCATGTTCGGTGAAGAGTTCCAAAAGCGCCGCGTTCGGCACCCGGCCGTCCAGGATCACCACGGCCCGGACGCCGCCTTCGAGCGCGTGCAGCGCCGTTTCC
>JBCDCW010000299.1:0-3609 GCA_039180995.1 Pseudomonadota bacterium | reverse complement strand
CGTCCCGTGACGGAGACTTGGCCCGATTGGCGGACGGGACGGGCGCGGCCTTTGCGGTTTGGGAGGTGATGGGGCGCGACGCGCACCAAATCTGGCTTCGGGATCGGTGGGGCGCGACTATGTCCTGGTTGGCTGCCGAGCCGGTCGAAGCGCGGACGCGTCTGCTGTTCGGCTCTTTGGTGGCGGCCCGCACTGGACGGATGCCGCTGGCTTATCGGCTGCTGCTGCCTGGCCACCGGGTCTACGCGCGCGCCCTGCTCCGCAGCGCCGCGCGGCGGCTTCCGACGTCAAACCACAGGTCGGTCAGGCGGCGTGTTTAGGCCGATGCCTTCGGGCCGCGGGTGCTGTGGTTTTGACGACACGGCAACTGGAATGCTAGTCACGCCTGGATCGCTCGTCAGGCTGCCACCTGACCTGGGGCGGTTCGATCTGCGGGGAAGATCGGATGACCTTTGTCCTCCGTGAGTTGCGGATCAATCAAGACGACGTTGGAAGGCGCCCGGGGATGTGGACCATGACGAATCGGAAAGCGGGCTGGATCCGCGCGACGGCCGCGGCGGCCTGTCTGATCTTGGGGGCAGGTCCCCTGGTGGCCGAAACGGCCGCGTTGACAACCACCCCAAGCTCCATGTCCTTCGCCGCCGCGCCGGTCCTTTCCTCGTCAGCACCGCTGACATCCCCGCGGCCGACCCTGCGCCCCGCGACGCAGGAGATGCCCGATCTACGCTGGGACCATATTCGCGGCTCCACCCGGTGGACGCGGGCCGCGATGCAGGCCCTCGAGCGCCATGGCGCTCGCCTGGTCGACACGGTGCCCCGCGATATCGCGCAATGGTGCCCGGCCTATCCCGACGCGCCCGAATGGGAGCGGAAGGCCTTCTGGGCGGGTTTGCTCAGCACGCTGGCCAAGCACGAGAGCACGTATCGCCCCACGGCCGTCGGCGGTGGCGGCCAATGGTACGGCCTGGTGCAGATCCTGCCAGCCACGGCGCGGGGATATGGCTGCCATGCCCGCACCGGAGAGGCGCTGAAGGACGGCGCCATGAACATGTCCTGCGCGGTTCGGATCCTGAACGTGACGGTGCCGCGCGATGGCGTGGTATCCCGCGGCTACCGAGGCGTGGCCGCCGATTGGGGGCCGTTTCATTCCAATTCCAAGCGCGAAGACATGCGCCGCTGGCTGGTTCGGCAGCCGTTCTGCAACGGCTTGCATCGTGTGGCGCGGCCGGTGATGCGGCCTCAGTGGCTGGGCGACCCGGCGGGCAAGGCCGAGGACGTGCCGATGTTCGTGGCCTGGGAACTGGACAAGACCTTCCTCGCCAGCCCGGCTTGGCCGGGTGCAGGCACGCCGGGCTCCGACAGCTAGGATGGCGCGCGCACCGAGCCGCGCGGGGCTCGGGCTTTATCTCAAGCAGATCGTCTATGGCGGCAATGATGGCATCGTGACGACCTTCGCGGTGGTCGCGGGGTTCCAGGGTGCGGGCGGCGGCGATGCCGCCGCGCCGATGGCGGCGGGGATCGTGCTGCTGTTCGGTTTGGCGAACCTGCTGGGCGACGGGGTGTCCATGGGCTTGGGCGACTACATCTCGGAACGGTCCGAGCGGGAGATGGACGCCGCCGAATGGGCGGATGTCCGGCGCTTGGTGGCCCAGAACCCGGCCGCGGCCGTGGACCTGGTGGCGGATCGATTGGCTGAAAAGGGGTTGCAGCCCTCGGTGGCCCGTGCGGTCGCTTTGCGGGCGGCCGAGGCACCGGAAGCCCTGTCCAATCTGGTGGCGACCCTGGACCGAGGGCTGGCCAGCGCGCCGCCTCGCGGGATCGGGACGCAGGCGCTGGTGACTTTTCTGTCCTTCGTGACCTTCGGGGCGCTGCCCCTGTTGCCCTATGCGATCCCGGGTTTGGGGCTGTTCGGCCCCTTCGGGACGGCCTTGGCGGGGTCGGTTCTGGCCCTGCTGGCGCTTGGCGCCCTGCGTGCGTCGATCGGGGCGCGGGGTTGGGCGCGGCCTGTGGCCGAGATCGTGGCCGTCGGCGGGGCGGCGGGGGCCGTGGCGTATGGTGTGGGGACCTTCTTTTCCCTGGGTTAGGCTGGGCCGTTCGATGGCTGGGGCCTAGGGGAGCAGCAGTAGCCAGCCCGATACGGTCAGAACCGAGACCGCCGTGCCGATTAGGACCGAAGATGCGGTTATCCGGATGGCGCGGCCATGCATGGCCGCGAAGAGGTAGGAATTGACGCCGGGTGCCATGGCGGCCGTCAAGACGGCGGCGCGGAAGGGGCCGTCGCCCAGATCCAGCAGGCGGCCTGCCGCCCAGGTCCAGGCGGGATGGAGGACCAGCGCGATGGCGGAAATCAGGAAGATGCCGCGGGCATCGCCTTCGGGTTTATATTGCACCAGCACGCCGCCCAGGCCGAAAAGCGCGGCCGGCAAGGCCGCGCTGGCGATCAGGCGCACGGCTTCGTCCGCGGGGCCGGGCAGGGGCAGGCCGCTGAGATTGACGGCCAGGCCCAGGGCGACCCCGATCATCAAGGCGTTGCCCGCCATGCTGCGCGCGACGGTCTTGAGCCCGCCCAGAAAGCCAGTGCCCCCGGCGCGGACGATCTCCATCGCGGTGACGCCGATGAAATAGCAGACCGCCGCATGCAGCGCGATGATGGCGTAGTTCGGCGCCAGGCTCTCGGCGCCGAAGGCGCGTTCGGCGATCGGCAGACCCAGCAGGACCGTGTTGGCGAACATGGCGGCGAAGCCGACGGCGACGGCATCCTCGGCGCCGCGGTTGAGCCAGAGCAGTGTGCCCGCGACCCCGGCGCCGAAACAGACGAGCGAGCCGGAATAATAGGCGATCAGGAGGGCGGCATCGAAGCCCTCGGTCAGGTCCAGGTTGGCGATGGCCAGGAACAGCAGGGCCGGAATGGCGAAGCGCTGGGTGAAGACCATCAGACCGTCCACATGGGCCTGGGTGAAGAGCTCGCGCCACACGGCCAGGTAGCCCGCGCCGATCAGAAGGAAGACCGGGACGGTGACCGCGAGGACGTCAAGCACCGGGCAGACTTCGGGCGTCGTCGGTCAGCTCGAACGTGAGGCCGTCATAGGCGGGCTCGATATGGTCCGGGGTTTCGGCGGCGACGGTGGCGTAATCCATGTCCACATGCATGTTGGTCAGGATGCCGCGCTTGGGCGCCATCTTCTCGAACCAGGCCAGCGCCTCCTGATAGGAAAAGTGCGAGGGATGGGGCGTGCGGCGGAGCGCGTCGAGGATCCAGACCTGCAGGTCTTCGAGCAGCCAGCCGGAGCTTTCGGGGATGGTGTTTACGTCGGGCATATAGACCAGGTCGCCGATCCGGAGGCCCAGCGCGTCGATATCACCATGGCCGACGGGGATCGGCAGAAGCGTGAGCGGGCCGCCGGGGCCGTCGACATGGATGGGGCCGTTCAGCGGGTGCCGATTGAGGATCGGTGGATAGGAGGAACCAGGGGGCGTCTTGAACGCATAGCCGAAGCGCGTCCGGAGCGCCGTGAAGGTCGGGTCGTCGGCCCAGATGTCCAGCCTTTGGCGGCGGTTGAAGACGATCATGCGCAGATCGTCGATGCCGTGGACATGGTCGGCATGGGG
>JBCDCW010000298.1:0-3640 GCA_039180995.1 Pseudomonadota bacterium | reverse complement strand
GAAAGCGCCAAGGTCGACGGGGCCACGGATTTCCAGGTCTTCACCAAGATCGTCCTGCCGCTCAGTTTCCCGGCACTTGCCTCTTTCGCGATCTTCCAGTTCCTCTGGACGTGGAATGACCTGCTCGTCGCGAAAGTGTTCCTTCCCTCCAACTCGGAATCGTGGGTGATGACGGTGAAGATCGCCGACGACCTTCTGGGGTCGAGGGGCGGCGATTGGGGCATCCTTGCCGCTGCGGCATTTGTCTCGATCGCCATTCCGCTTCTGGTGTTCTTCACGATGCAACGCTACCTCGTGCGCGGCCTCCTGGCCGGCTCCGTGAAATAGGGAACGATCATGCAAGCGACTGCCGAGCAGCTCTCGCCCGCCACCGATCTGGATTGGTGGCGGGGCGGGGTCATTTACCAGATTTACCCGCGCTCTTTTCAGGACACATCCGGCGATGGCGTGGGCGATCTGAACGGGATCACCGAACGGCTGCCCTATGTCGCGAGCTTGGGCGTCGACGCGATCTGGATCAGCCCGTTCTTCACCTCTCCCATGAAAGATTTCGGGTATGACGTTAGCGATTACCGCGACGTGGATCCGATGTTTGGGACCTTGGACGATTTCGACAAGCTCGTCGCCACGGCCCACCGCCACGGCGTGCGCGTTATGATCGACCTGGTGCTGTCGCATACCTCGGACCAACATCCCTGGTTTCAGGAAAGCCGGGCCTCGCGCAGCAATCCGAAATCCGATTGGTATGTCTGGGCCGATCCCAAGGCCGACGGCACGGCTCCCAATAACTGGCTGTCGATCTTCGGCGGCGGCGGCTGGCAATGGGATGTGCGGCGGCAGCAATATTACTACCACGCTTTCCTGGACTCACAGCCCGACCTGAACTTCCACAACGCACAGGTCCAGGACGCCCTTCTCGACGTGACGCGCTTCTGGCTGGATCGGGGCGTGGACGGCTTCCGACTGGACACGATCAACTTCTACTTTGCCGACAAGGACCTGCGCGACAATCCCGCGCTCCCGCCCGAACGCCGCAACGCCAAGATCGCGCCGGCGGTCAATCCCTACAACCACCAGGAACACCTGTTCTCGAAGAACCAGCCCGAGAACCTGGCCTTCCTGAAGCGTTTCCGCGAGTTGCTCGACGAATATCCCGGCAGCGCCGCTGTGGGCGAGATCGGGGATGCGCAATTCGGCATGGACCTGATGGGCCAATACACCAAGGAAGGGCAGGGGGTGCAGATGTGCTACGCCTTCGACTTCCTGGCCTGGGATCCCCTGACCGCCGCCCGCGTGGTCGAGGTGTTCGACCACCTGGAGGATAAAGCGCCCGATGGTTGGGCCTGCTGGGCCTTCTCGAACCACGACGTGACCCGTCACGTCACCCGCTGGAACCTCAGCGACCAGGGCGCGCGCTGCTACACGACGCTGATCATGGCCTTCCGGGGGTCCGTCTGCCTCTACCAGGGCGAGGAGCTGGGCCTCGGCGAGGCGCGCGTGGCCTTTGAAGACCTGCAAGATCCCTACGGCATCGAGTTCTGGCCCGAATTCGCCGGACGCGATGGCTGCCGCACGCCCATGGTGTGGGAGCCGTCGAACCTCAATGGCGGCTTCAGCGACGTGAAGCCTTGGTTGCCGGTCGCGCCCGAACATCTGGGCAATTCCGTCGGCGCGCAGGAAACCCGGCCGGATGCGCTGCTGCACCATTACCGGGCTGTGATCGCGTTCCGGAACGGATCGGACATCCTGCGCAAAGGCACCCAGCGCAACATGGAAGCCCATGGCGACGTCCTGACCTTCTGCCGCGTCCACGACGGCAAGCGGATCTTCTGTGCCTTCAACCTGGGCGGCGAACTCTGCACGACGCATATGCCCGACGGTCATTGGCGGTTCATCCCCGGGATCGGCGGCATGGATCCGCAACGGGGGACGGGGGGGATCCAACTGGGGCCCTGGCAATATACGCTTCTGGAGGAAGCCTAACTGACATTGCCCCGTGCCGCCCGCCTGGGCGGCCCGGGGCCACGCCAACACCCAGGAGGACGGGGGCGGCGTCAACGGGAGGGACAAGATGGCAGACCTAAAACTCACCGACGTGGCCAAGGTCTATGGCGGCCAGGTCGAGGTCCTGAAGGACATCGACCTGGACATCAAGAAGGGCGAATTGATCGTCTTCGTCGGCCCGTCGGGCTGCGGAAAGTCCACGCTGCTGCGGATGATCGCGGGGCTGGAGAAGATCTCGGGCGGCACGCTCGAAATCGACGGCCAGGTGGTCAACGACGTCCCCCCGTCCGAGCGCGGCATCGCCATGGTGTTCCAATCCTACGCACTCTACCCGCATATGACCGTGCGCGAGAACATGCAGTTCGCGCTCAAGATCGCCAAGAAGTCGCCCGAGGAAATGAACAAAGCGGTCGAGGCCGCGGCCCAGAAGCTGCAACTGACCGAATATCTCGACCGCCTGCCCAAGGCCCTGTCCGGCGGCCAGCGTCAGCGCGTCGCCATCGGCCGCTCCATCGTGCGCGATCCGAAGGTCTATCTCTTCGACGAGCCGCTTTCCAACCTGGACGCCGCCTTGCGTGTCGCCACCCGGATCGAGATCGCCCAGTTGAAGGAGCAGATGCCCGACAGCACCATGATCTATGTGACCCACGACCAGGTCGAAGCGATGACGCTGGCGTCCCGCATCGTGGTCCTGGATGCGCTCAAGGATAACGGCCACAAATACTCCATCGCCCAGGTCGGCGCCCCGCTGGAGCTTTACGAAACGCCCAACAGCGAATTCGTCGCCCGATTCATCGGCTCGCCCGCCATGACCCTTCTGGAGGGGGAAATCACCGGCACCGGCGAAACGACCACGATCAAGACAGTCCAGGGCGGGGGGACCATCACCTCCAACGTGCCGTCCAAGCCCGAGGATCAGGGCGCCAAGGTCAATATCGGCATCCGCCCCGAAGACGCGCTGGAAACCGAGGCCGAAGACTACGCCTTCTCGGGCGAAGTGGAGGTCGAGGAGGTGCTGGGCGAGGTAACGCTCCTCTACTTCAAGCCGTCTTCCCCCGGCGCCGATCCGGTGATCGCCAAGCTGCCGGGCATCCACCCTAACCACCGGGGCAAGACCATCAAGCTGACGGCCGATCCGTCGAAAGTGCACATCTTCCGAAACGGAGTGTCGCTGCTTTATCGCTGATCGGCCACGGTTTTGACGAATTGACGGGGCACGGGTGGGACAAAAGCGTCCACCGGGTTCCACCATGTCCGTACTGCAATTCGTCTACGCTCTGTTTCTTCGCCTCGCGGCTCTGGGTCTTCTGTTCGTCGCCGGGATGGGGGTGATCCTACCCGGCATGGCCGAATATGAAGGCTACGCGCTGATCGATCCGGCGCCGTCCTGGATGCTAGGTCTTGCCGGGCTGGCTGGGCTCTTCCTTCTGATCCCATGGTGGCTTCCGCGTGGCCTCCGCCGTCCGTCGCGTGGCTTGGACTTGGCCTGGGCGCCGGTTCTGGCCGGGCTTAGCTGGCTGGCGTCGCGGATCCTGGTTTCGGCGCTGAGAACCATGGAGCCTGGCAATCAACGCACCGGTGATCCACGCATAATCGAGCTCGGACCCCATGGGCGGCCCATCGGGCGGAAAGCCAG
>JBCDCW010000297.1:0-3663 GCA_039180995.1 Pseudomonadota bacterium | reverse complement strand
GATCTCGACCAGCTTGGTCGCGCCCTCGCCGTCGCGGACCAATTGTAGCGCCAGATCGTGCAACACGCCATGCAGGGCGGCCTTGAAGTCGCGGCCTGCTGCGGTGCGGGCCGACGTGATGGGCGCGTGATCTGCGCGGTTGGTCGCCGCCACGATCAGCGTGTCGGAGGTCGAGGTGTCGCTGTCCACGGTCACCGCGTTGAACGTACGCTTCGTCAGATCCGCCACCATGGCCTGCAGGGGCCGATCGCCGATGCTGGCATCGGTGAAGACATAGGCCAGCATGGTGGCCATGTCGGGCGCGATCATGCCCGACCCCTTGGCGATGCCCGAAATCGTCACCGGCGTTCCGTCTATCTCGACTGTCCGGGTGGCGCCCTTGGGGAAGGTGTCGGTGGTCATGATGGCGCGGGCCGCATCGGCCAGGGCGTCCGGCGACAGCGCCTTGGCGACCTTGTCGAGGGTCTTGGTGATCTTCTCGTGGGGCAGCGGCGCGCCGATCACGCCGGTCGATGCCGTCAGGACGCGGGCCGGCGGCAGGCCCAACGCGTGGCTGGCGGCCTTGCAGACCGCGTCCACGCTGTCGGCACCGCCCTGGCCGGTAAAGGCATTGGCATTGCCGGAATTCACCAGGATGGCCCAGCCGCCCGACGCGGCCCGCGCCTTCAGCTTGGCCTGGCAATCCAACACCGCGGCCGACCGGGTGGCCGATTTGGTGAAGACGCCCGCGACCGAACTGCCGGGCGCGAGTTCGGCCAGCATGACGTCAGTGCGCTTCTTCTGCTTGATCCCGGCCTGACCGGTGGCCACGCGGACACCGTCGATGGCCGGCAGGTCGGGAAACGGAACGGCGAGGGGCGAGACCGGCGGACCGGCGGGCGCGGCAAGCGCCGCCTCTAGCTCCGCCATGCGGGCCAGCAGGTCCTTCTTTTTCAGCTTGGGCTCATCAAGCTTGTCAGCTTTCTTCGCCTTCTTCTTTTTGGCCTTCTCGCCCTTCGCCATCGCCGCTCACTCCAACAGATCGGTGTTGCGGATCAGGGCGGGATCGATCTCCACCTCGGTGCGCACCACGTCCGCGTCCCCTTGCAGGCGATCCAGCTCGGCGGTGACGGTGTCGTTGCGCAACTCGTTCTCCAACTCGGCCCGGACCTGGTCCAGGCCCGGTGCCTGCTGGTCGCGTGTCTCGTTCAGTCTGACCACGTGCCAGCCGAACTGGGTCTGGACCGGGGCGCTGACGGCGCCCGCCTCTAGCTCGACCACGGTGGCCTCAAATTCGGGAACCATCTGGCCCGGGCCGAACCAACCCAGATTGCCGCCCGACGGACCGGAGGGACCGGTCGAATGCTCCCGCGCGAGCTCGGCGAAATCGGCGCCGTCTTCCAGCTCAGCAACCAACGCCTGGGCCTCGGCCTCGGTCTCGACCAGGATGTGGGAGGCGTTGAATTCCGGCGTCGGCTCGGCCGAGCCGTATTGTTCTTCGTAAAGGGCCTGCAGCGCCGCTTCGTCGACCGGCTGGCTGGCGACGTCGTCGATCAGGCGACCTGCCAGGAAAGCCCGCCGCTCGTTCTCCAGGCCGATGCGATGGGCTTCCGACAGATCTTCGGACAGGATATCGGCCAACACCTGCTGCTGAATGATCTGTTCCAGCATGCCCTGATACAGCGCGTCATCGGGCAATTGCTGATATTGAGCGGGCAGCCGTTCGCGCATGGAAATCAGATGACCCAACGTGATGTCGGTGCCGTTCACGGTGGCCAGCACCGTCGAGGCATCTTGGGCCTGTGCAGGAGCGGCGAGCAGCAGGGCCGTCGCGGCCCCGGTCAGCAGTCGTTTCATGAAACGTCGTCCTTTCCGGCCATTTGCAGCCGATGATCGTGAAGCTGTCCCGCCTGGGGCGTTCGTTGACACCCGATGGGTCAGGTCTTAGGTGCGGCGAAGGCAAGTTTTTCCGCGCCCGCCCGTGATTTTCCCCTTCCTGATATGGGGCTGCGACACGGTCGGCAAGGGCGCGAGGCAAGGGACATCGGATGCTCGGATTAGGTGGGATCGCGAAGAAGGTCTTCGGAACGGCGAACGATCGCAAGGTGCGCGCGACGCGCGGTCTGGTGGATCGGATCAACGCGCTGGAACCGGAATTCGAGGCCTTATCGGACGAAGAGATCGTGGCACGGACCCAAGCGTTGTCCGAGCGGGCCGTGGGCGGCGAGAGCCTGGACGACCTGCTGCCCGAAGCCTTCGCCAATTGCCGCGAAGCCGCGCGCCGGGCGCTGGGCCTGCGGGCCTTCGACGTTCAGCTTCTGGGCGGCATCTTCCTGCATCAGGGCATGATCGCCGAGATGAAGACCGGCGAGGGCAAGACCCTGGTCGCGACCTTCCCGGCCTATCTGAACGCGCTGGCTCGCAAGGGCGTTCATGTGGTCACCGTGAACGATTACCTGGCGCGGCGCGACGCGGATTGGATGGGCAAGGTCTATGCCGCCTTGGGAATGACGACGGGCGTCGTGGTGCCCAACCAGCCCGACGACGAAAAGCGCGCCGCCTATGCCGCCGACATCACCTATGCCACCAATAACGAACTGGGGTTCGACTACCTGCGCGACAACATGCGCACCAGCACGGGCGATATGGCCCAACGCGGGCATAATTTCGCCATCGTGGACGAGGTCGATTCGATCCTGATCGACGAGGCCCGGACCCCGCTGATCATCTCGGGCCCGTCGGAGGACCGCAGCGATCTATATCAGCAGGTCGACCGGATCATCCCCGAAATCCAGGACGAACATTTCACCAAGGAGGAGAAGCAGCGCTCGGTGACCTTCACCGATGACGGCAACGAATTCCTAGAGGAGCGGCTGCATATGGCCGGGATCCTGCCCGAGGGGCAGAGCCTCTACGACCCGGAAAGCACCACGGTCGTTCACCACGTCAACCAGGGCCTGCGCGCCCACAAGCTGTTCAACAAGGACGAGCATTACATCGTCCGCGACGACGAGGTCGTCCTGATCGACGAATTCACCGGCCGCATGATGACCGGCCGCCGCCTGTCCGAGGGCCTGCACCAGGCCATCGAGGCCAAGGAGGGCGTGTCCATCAAGCCCGAGAACGTGACCTTGGCCAGCGTCACGTTCCAGAACTACTTCCGCCTCTACGACAAGCTGGCGGGGATGACCGGCACCGCGGTGACCGAGGCCGAGGAATTCGGTTCGATCTACGGCCTGGGCGTGATCGAGGTTCCGACGAACAAGCCCATCGCGCGGGCCGACGAAGACGACCAAGTCTATCGCACCGCGAAGGAGAAGTTCGACGCCGTCGTGGACGAGATCAAGCAGGCCCACGAACGGGGGCAACCCGTGCTGGTGGGCACCACCTCGATCGAAAAGTCCGAAATGCTGGCCGCCCGCCTGACCCAGGAGGGGCTGCAGCACATCGTCCTGAACGCCCGCCAGCACGAGCAGGAGGCCCAGATCGTCGCCGATGCCGGCAAGCCCGGCGCGATCACCATCGCCACCAACATGGCCGGTCGCGGCACGGACATCCAACTGGGCGGTAACGTCGAGATGCGCGTCCTGGAAGCCATCGCCGCCGACCCCGAGGCCGACCCCGACGACACCCGCGCCCGCATCGAAGCCGACGTCGCCGCAGACAAGGAGAAGGTCTTGTCCG
>JBCDCW010000296.1:0-3675 GCA_039180995.1 Pseudomonadota bacterium | reverse complement strand
GGCGGGGGCCGGGGCGTTGGAATGTTCGGAGGACCGGAGCCATGCGCACGCAACGCGCCCTAAGGCGACACGCCGTAGCGCGCGACCCAATCGTCGGCCAAGCGGGTGGCCCAGGACGGATGCGGCTCCGGCAGGGCCGGGCCCAGGTCGGCAGGCGACAAGGTGGCCGGGCCAAGGTCGAGCGCGGCAAAGGCGTCGCGGTCGGCGGGGTCCAGTTTGGCCATGTCGAGGACGGTGCCATAACCCAGGATGTCCGGGTTTTGGGCGCGGCGCTGGGCCTCGGGCGAGAGCAGGATGTTGGCGATGACCATCGCCCCCTCTTTGGCGGAAGAATTGTAGGGGATCGCAACGAAGCTGGCATTGCCCAGGGTGCCCTTGTCGAAGACATGGGTGCGCACCGTCTCGGGCAGCTCGAAATTGGCGATCGCGGTCGAGGCTTCGCCGGGCGAGAAGCTGATGGCCATGTCGACTTCGCCATCGTTGATCAATTGCAACTGGCGCGGGCCGGTCTGGGGATAGGCCCGGCCCTGGCGCCAGAGCAGCGGGGTGAGACGGTCCATGAAATCCCAGAGCGGGGCCGAGACTTCCGCGTAATTGTCGCCCACGGGCGCGGCCAGGGCGGCGGGTTCGGGCGACAGATCCAGGAGCATCTGCTTGAGAAACGTGGTTCCCAGAAAGTCCGGCGGCTGCGGGAAGGTGAACCGGCCCGGATTCGCGGCCGCCCAGTCGAGGAGCGCCGGCGCGGAGCGAGGCGGCGACGAGACGCGCGCCGTGTCGTGCATGAAGACGACCTGAGCCATGGCCCACGGGCTCTCGTAACCCTCGGTGGGCACGGTGAAGTCGGTGGTCACGGTCTTGCCGTCGACATCCACCAGCGCCCAGTTCGGCAGATCGAAGGCCCAAGGGCCAAAGAGCAGGTCGTTTTCTTTCATCGACGCGAAATTGGCACCGTTGATCCAGATGAGATCGACCGATCCGGCCGCGTCCCGGCCCGCCTGCTTCTCGGTCAGGACAGCCCCGACGGCATCGGCCGTGTCGGCCAGCTTGACGTGTTCCAGGGTGACACCCTGTTCGGCCGCCTTGGTGCCCACCCAGGCGATGAAATCGTTGGTCGTCGTGGAGCCGCCCCAGGCATGCCAGAACACGGTCTGGCCGTTCGCGGCCGATGCAACAGCATCCCAATCGGCGGGATCCGGGTCGGCGAAGGCTGGCAGAGCCGCGAGGGTGAGCAGGGCGGCGGTCAGAAGGCGCATGGGATCAGTCCGGAAGCAGGTGGCGCGCGTTCAGGACGCGGGCGGTGGCGGTAAAGAGGCAGAGCCCGCCGAACACCCAGGCGAGCAAGGCGAAATGCTGGGGCAGCAGGCAGAGCAGGACGAAGAAGGCGATGGTCTCGAACCCTTCCAGCAGGCCGGCCGAGTAGTACAGCGATTTCTGGCCCTGGACGCTGGTCGTGACGCCTCGCTTCTCGGCCATGATGGCATAGCCCAGGAAAGACGTGCCGTTGACGTAGAAGGTCAGCAACAGGAAGGCGGCGGGCACTGTATTGGCCGGGTCCAGCAGGGCGAAGGCGAAGGGGATCGCGCCGTAGAAGATGAAGTCGCACCAGATATCCAGATAGCCGCCGAAATCGGTCTTGCGCGTGGCGCGGGCCACGGCACCGTCGAGCCCGTCCATCAGGCGCGACGCCAGAAGCGGGATCAGCGCCCAGCCCGGTTCGCCCGACGCGATGGTCAGCGCCGCGACAAGCCCCAGGGCCAGACCGGCCAGGGTGACGGCGTTCGCGGTCACGCCCCGCCGCGCAAGCCCAAACCCCAGCCGGTTCAACGGCGGGTCGATCAGGGGGCGGATGCGGGCGTCGAACATGGTTGCGGTCTCCGAGGCGGGGTCTTGGTGCCTGTCCCGGAAGATGGGCGCAAGTGACGACCATGTGATGGTCGCGCCGGGCGCCTTGCGGTGCCGGTCAGCTGTCCCCCGCGCGGATCAATGTTGCGGCGACGGACCCCGGCTGGGGATCGGCCGCAGCGCCGCCGCCGAGGCCAGAAGCATGGCCGCCGACACGGCCAGGGACAGCGCTAGACCCCCGATCTGGTAGCACAGCCCCGAGAGCAGCGTGCCCAAGAGGCGCCCGCCCGCATTGGCCATGTAGTAGAAGCCCACATCCCGGGTGACGCGGGCCGATTTGGCGAAATCCAGGATCAGGAAGGAATGGAGCGACGAATTCACCGCGAAGATCGCGCCGAAAACCAACAGCCCGGCCAGGACCGGCCAGGCGGCCGCCCCCCCGGACCAGAGATAGGCGGACATGGCGATCGGAAGCGCCGAGAGGATCAGGACGGCGCCCATCGCCCGGGAGACGGAGCCATATCGCAGCAGCTTGGGCGTGGCCGCCTGCACGGCGCCGTAACCGATGATCCAGATGGCCATGAAGCCGCCGACGACGAAGAACGCCTCGCGCGCCGCGATGCCGGTGGTCGCCGTCAGGGTGGTGTGCAGCCAGATCGGCAGGGCCACCACGAACCAGACATCGCGGGCGCCGAACAGGAACAGCCGCGCCGCCGACAGCCAGTTGATGCGCGGATCGGGGCTGACCATTTCGGTGAATTTCGCCTTTGGGTCCCGCGCCGACAGGTCCTTTGGCAAGAACGCCAGGACCGAGACCAGCACCAGCGCCAGCATCCCCGCCATGACCCAGAGCGCTGGCACGAACCCGGCCGAAGCCAGCAACCCGGCGCCCACGAAGAACCCCAGCCCCTTCACCGCGTTCTTCGATCCGGTCAGGGCGGCGACCCAGCGGAAGAGCCCCTGCCCCTCCGGCGCCAGCAGCTTCACGGCCGATTTCGACGCCGTCTTCGCCAGGTCCTTGGCAACGCCCGACGCCCCCTGCACCAGCATCACGAACAGCACCGACGTGGCCACCGCCCAGGTCGCGTCCAACCGCGTCAATGCCACCAGGGCCGCGATCTGCAAGCCCAGCCCCAGATGCAGCGTCAGCGCCAACCCGAACCGGGCGGCCAACCAGCCGGCGGTCAGGTTCGTCACGATCCCGGCGATCTCGTAGAAGACGAACAGCCCGGCCAGTTGCACCGGCGTGAACCCCAATTCGTGGAAATGCAGCAGGACCAGCATGCGCAGCGCGCCGTCAGTCAGCATGAAGGCCCAATAGGCCCCCGTGACGGCCGCATATCCGCGCAGCGACGTCACGCAGCCACCATCCGGGCGATATCGACCAGGCGCATGGCATAGCCGAATTCATTGTCATACCAGGTATAAAGCTTCAGATGCGTCCCCTGGATCACCCGCGTCGACAAGCTATCGACGACGACCGAGCGGCGGTCGCCGCGATAATCGGACGACACAAGCGGCCGATCCTCGACTCCCAAGATACCCGCCATCGGCCCGGCCTCGGCGGCGCGGAACGCGGCATGGACCTCGTCCTCGGTCACCACCCGCTCCATCTCGAAGGCGCAATCGGTCAGCGAGGCGTTCAGCAACGGCACGCGCACGGCGTGGCCGGTCAGCCGGCCCTCCAGGTCGGGAAAGATCTGCATGATCGCGGTCGCCGACCCAGTCGTGGTCGGGATCAAATTGGTGATGGCCGACCGCGCGCGCCGGGGGTCCTTGTGGGGCCGGTCGACCATGGTCTGAGTGTTGGTCACATCGTGGATGGTGGTGAAG
>JBCDCW010000295.1:0-3679 GCA_039180995.1 Pseudomonadota bacterium | reverse complement strand
GTTTTGGATTAATGCGTTGGTCCAAGCCCAGATATCCACAGGCCAGCGATGCCGCCAGCCCCAAATACGGGTTGCAATCCATCCCCGCGATTCGGTTTTCCACCCGCTTCGCCTCCGGCTCCGACACCGGTACGCGCAGCCCTGTCGTTCGGTTGTCGCGGCCCCATTCCAGATTGATGGGCGCGGCGAAATCCCGGACATATCGGCGGTAGGAATTCACGTAGGGCGCCAGCAACGCGATCACCGACGGCAGATGCTTCTGCATCCCACCGATAAAATGGAAAAACGCTTCCGTTTCCGCATGATCGGCCCCGATGAACAGGTTCCGCCCAGTCCCCGCATCGACCACCGAATGGTGGATATGCATGGCCGATCCGGGCTCGTCCTGGATCGGTTTGGCCATGAAGGTGGCATAGCAATCGTGGCGCAAGGCGGCCTCGCGGATGAGGCGTTTGAAGTAGAAGATCTCGTCAGCCAGCTTCACGGGGTCGCCATGCCGCAGGTTCATCTCGACTTGGCCCGACCCGCCTTCCTGTAAAATTCCGTCTATTTCCAGACCCATCGCTTCGGCGAAATCGTAGATGTCGTCGATGACGGGTCCGTATTCGTCCACCGCCGACATCGAATAGGCCTGCCGGGCCGCCGCCCGCCGGCCCGATCGGCCCACCGGTGGCAGCACGGGCTGGGTCGGGTCTACGTTCCGGGCGACCAGGTAAAACTCCATCTCTGGCGCCACGACCGGCTGCCAGTCCCGCGCCTCATACAAGGAGACCACCCGCTTCAGAACGTTGCGCGGCGCCGTTGGCACCGGATTGCCTGCTTGGTCGGCCATGTCGTGGATCACCTGCATGGTCCAATCCGCCGTCCAAGGCGCGGCGCGTGCGGTCTCGTAATCCGGGGTCAGGACCATGTCGGGTTCCAGGAAGGCCGTGTCCCCGTCTTCGGCCCAGTCGCCGGTGATGGTCTGCTGAAAGATCGAGTTTGGCAGGTAAAACTTTGTCTGCTTGGCGAATTTTGCCGCCGGCATGGCCTTGCCGCGTGCGATGCCCGACAGATCGGCGACGACGCATTCCACCTCGTCCAGGCGGCGGCCATCCAGATAGGCGCGGGCATGGTCCGGGATGCGGGCGATCCAGTCAGACATGGGCGTCCCGCGTCTTGAAGAAATGCGCGATGGCGGCGGCCAGGTGCACGTTGTCGACCGGCGCGCCGGTCGACGCGGCCGCCTCGGCCATCCGATCGTCCGGATAGGTGCCGGTGCCCTTGCGCATCTTGACGTAATCCTCGATCAAATCCCCCGAAAATTCTGGATGGGGCTGCACGGTGAAGGCGCGTCGGCCATAGGCGACGATCGCGTGTTGGCAGAAATCACTGGCGGCCAGGGTAGTCGCGCCGTTGGGCAAGGTGATCACCTGGTCCTGGTGCCAGGCGTTCAGGGCGAGGGTTTTGCCCTGGGCTGTCCGGTAGTCGCGGCGGCCCAGTGACCAGCCGCCCGGCCATTTAACAACCGTTCCGCCGAGCGCCTGGGCGACGATCTGATGCCCGAAGCAGATGCCGACCAGGGGCACATCCGCCGCATAGGCGTCACGGATGAACTGCTCCAGTGGCGCGATGAAGGCGTGGTCCTCATAGGCGCCATGGCGCGATCCGGTGATCAGCCAGCCGTCGCAATCGTCGGCCCCGTTTGGGAAGGCCATCTGTTCGACGTCGTAGGCGCGGAACGTGAAGCCGTGGCCGTGCAGCAACTGGGCAAACATCGTGTCGAAATCCCCGCGAGTCGCCTGAAGCGCCTCGGGGGTGTGTCCGGCCTGGAGAATGCCGATTTCCATGGAGGTCTCGTGGTCTGAGAGTCACAGCCAGCCATACGCTCGCCGAAATGACCCCGCAAGCTGCGTCAACCTTTCGTTCACGTGTGCCGTGACAGAAAAGGATAACCGAACCTGCGGAGGCTCCGAAGAATGCGCGCCCTAGTCCTGTGTCTCGTTTTGGCGGCCTGTTCCGCCGCACCGTCCACGACCGTCCGCCCCGCGGCGTCGGGTTCGGCCGATGCCCTGGCGCTGGCCTCGCAGGCGCGGGTGTCGCGCGGGCTGTCGCCCCTGCGGGCGGATCCGCGATTGGCCGCCGCGGCCGAGGAACAGGCCGAGTTCATGGCCCGGCGCGGCAAGATCGGCCATGATGGACGTGGCGGCTCGACGGTGTTGGAACGGGTGCGCGCCGTTGGTGTCGAAGGTTGCCACATGGCTGAAAACGTCGCCGCCGGGCAACGCAGCGCGGCGCAGGTCCATGGCGATTGGATGGGGTCGGCCGGGCATCGGGCGAACATCTTGAACAGCAACCTGGATTCGGGCGCTGTCGCCTCGGTCGAAGGAAACGGCATGATCTGGTGGGCCATGGTCTTGGCGGGGCCGTGCTGACCGGTCAGACCGTGTCCAGGTAAAGCTCGACCCGTTCTTCGTCGGACAGGTCCTCGATATCCCGCATCTCCTGCCGCTTGGTCAGAACCATGTTCTCGATCAGTGCGGCAGGCAGCAGGCGCTGGGTCCAAGGATCGCTCTGGAATCGGTCGATGGCGGTGGACCAGGTGGTGGCGATCTGCGGCAGATCAAGCGCATAGGCGTTGCCGGTGACCGGGGCCGGCGGTGTCAGCCGATCCTCGATCCCAGCCAGTGCGGCGCCCAGGATAACAGCGAGCAGAAGATACGGGTTCGCGTCCCCGCCCGAGATGCGATGTTCGATCCGCCGTGCCACAGGCGGCGAGGCGGGGATGCGCAGCGCGGTCGTGCGGTTCTCATACCCCCAGGCCAGACCGGTCGGCGCATGGGCGTCGGGGACCAGCCGGTCATAGCTGTTCTGGTGCGGCGCGAAGATCAGGGTCGACGCCGGACCCGCAGCGAGGAGGCCCGCCACAGCGTGGCGCAAGGCCGACGAGCCCTGGGGCGAGCCGTCATCGAAGATATTGGCGCCGTGCCGATCCAGGACCGAAAAATGCACATGCATTCCGTTGCCCGCATAGTCCGGATAAGGCTTGGCCATGAAGCTGGCCGCGAAGCCGTGCTTGCGCGCCAGACCACGCAGCAGGAGCTTGAAGAGCCAAGCGTCATCGGCGGCCTTGAGCGCGTCGGGCTGATGCGCCAGGTCGATCTCGAACTGGCCGATACCGGCTTCCGAGATGGCGGTGTTGGCGGGGACATCCATCGACTCGGCGGCGTCGTAGAGCTGGGTGAAGAAGCGGTCGAACGCATCCAACTGGCGCATGGCCAACGTCTCGGCCCCTGGGCGCCGCTTGCCGGATCGGGGCGAGGCCGGCACGCGCAATTGCCGGGTGCTGTCGTCGATCAGGTAGAATTCCATCTCGGTGGCGACCACAGGCGTCAGGCCGTGCCGGGCATAGCGCTTCAAGACGGCGGCCAGCGCATGGCGCGGATCGCCGGCGAAGGGGCGGCCATCCTCGTGATACATCCAGAGCGGCAGCAGCGCCGTCGGTGTCTCCAACCACGGCATGGGCAGGAAGCCCCGGGATGTGGGCTTCAGGATGCCATCGGCATCGCCGCTGTCGAAGACCAGGGGGCTGTCCTCGATATCTTCGCCCCAGATGTCCAGGTTCAGGATCGAGAACGGAAATCGCGTGCCGTCCTGCTCCAACTTATGGGCGAAGCGGCGCGGGATGCGCTTGCCCCGC
>JBCDCW010000294.1:0-3689 GCA_039180995.1 Pseudomonadota bacterium | reverse complement strand
TCGAGCGCCTTCTGCACCGTCTCGTATTCCTGACCGGTATGCTTCACGTAGAGCTGGTAGAGCTTTTCGCGCGTTTGCTCGATATGCCGCGCCGAGATCAGAATATCGGCGGCCACGCCCTGGGACCCGCCGGAGGGCTGGTGGATCATGATCTCGGCGTTGGGCAGCGCGAAGCGCATTCCTTTTTCGCCACCGACGGCGATGACCGAGCCCATCGACGCTGCCATCCCGCAAACCAGTGTGGAGACCTTCGGGCGGATGTACTGCATCGTGTCGTAGATCGACATGCCCGACGTCACCTCCCCGCCAGGGCAGTTGATATACATGCTGATTTCTTTCGTCGGATTCTCCGCTTCGAGATGGAGAAGCTGCGCGACGACGAGATGGGTCATGCCGCTGTGGATTGGGCCGTTAATGAAGACGATCCGCTCCTTCAACAGGCGCGAGAAGATATCGTAAGCCCGTTCTCCCCGGCTGGTCTGTTCGACCACCATGGGCACGAGGTTGTTCTGAAAGTGGTCGACTGGATCGCGCATCGCGGCTGCCTCATCTCGTCCCCCTCCGCCTGTCGCAGGGGGCGTTCGGGCGAACCTATGGTCCCGGGTCTGGGGCCGCAAGTCATGGCGGGGACTGGCCGGTCTGACGCCGTGCGGCGGCGGGCCGTTGACCCCCTGGTGGCGGCTGGGGATAGGAAAGGCATGGGCTACGAGACAATCCTGACGGCGCTGGCCGACCCAACCCGACGTGCGGTCTTGGACCGCTTGCGCGACGGCCCGAAACCGGTGGGTCGTATCGCCGATGGGCTGCCTGTGACGCGCCCGGCCGTCTCCCAGCACCTGAAGGTCTGCCTGGATGCCGGATTGGTCACCATGGACCGCCAGGGCACCCGCAACCTTTACGCCCTGGCACCGGGCGGCGCCTCGGACCTGGTGGATTGGCTGGGGGCCCTACAGGCCGCCGACGTACGGCAAGGGGAGGAGACGGGCCGGGACACACGCCTGACACCCCAGGAAGCTTGGACATTGTTTTGGGACGATCTGTCGGTCTGGTGGCCGGTGGCGCGCGTCTCTCTCTCGGCCCGGCAGGATGGGGCTTTGCCGCAGACCGTCTCGCTCGATCAGCGGTCGGGCGGCATGTTGCGCGAGACGTTATCCGACGGGCAGACGGGCGGCTGGGCCACGATCCGCGCGCTCGATCCGCCGTCGCGGCTGGTTTTGGACTGGACCTTGGGAACGGCCGAACAGGTCGAGGTCGCGTTCCGGCCCGGAACGGCAGGAACGCGTGTGATCCTGCGCCATGGCGGCGGCCAACCGGACATGTGGGAGACGGTGCTGGACCGTTATGCCGCGGCCGCCAATTCGAGCCTGTCGAACTTCTAAGCCCGGTTGACCATCCGTCAGCGGAGCCACAACCCCTCGCGTTTCAGCCGATTTCGGATCGCCTGTTCCTTGCGCGGCAGGTCGTCGCGGTCGAAGAGCGCCCGCGCCTTCGCCCCCTTGTTCTGAAACAGGAAGCGTTTGAAGGGTTCGTAATCTTTCAATATTTTCTTGATCTTATTGGGTTGGGCGGCGGCCTCGGTCGCCGTGATCACATGATCGGGGGCCGTCGCGTACATCAGCGGCATGAAGCGGTAATGGAAGCTATGGGACCCGTCGAAGACACCGTCGGCGACGCCGCCCTTGTCGCCGGGTCGCCCCCCGCCCAATTCGTGGATCGCCAGCGGCAGCGCGGCCTGGTCCAGCCATGGGTCTAGCTTCTGACATTCGATCTCGTCGGGTGGGTCGTCGCGGATCATCAGGGCGGCGTCCAGGAACGCCTTGTGGAAGGATTGGGGGCCGGCGCCGAAAAACCAGCCGGCATTGAAATAGAGGTAGCGGCGCCAATGTTCGTCTGGCCAGCTCAGGTCCAGTGTATCGGCCAGCCGCCCGCCGCGACGGGCATGAAGAGCGCCCCATATGTCATTGTAACCTGGGCCATAAATCTCGATCTCCGGCCACGTGCCTTCGCGATTCATCGAGGCGGCCGGCCGGGCGAAATTGATCTTCAGATCGGCCAATTCGTCTGTGATCACAGTGTCGGTGTCAAAGAACAGGAAGGGGCCGTTGGGCATCGCGGCCAGGGCCTCGATCTTGTTGCCTTGCGGATAGTAACTTCCGAAATGTTTGTTTTCGAAAGGAATTATCTCAGCGCCGAGGGTTTCCAGAAGCGTTTTCTGCGGACCGTCGGGGATCCGCGGGTCGTCCGGCCAACGATGATTGGGTTGGGGTTCGGCGACGATCAGGCGGCCGCTCCAACGCGGAGCGTTATGGCGGAGCGTCGCGGCGAAGAGCGTTGCCTCATGGGTCAGGCGACCCTTTTGGCCTATTATCAGTATGTTGAAGGTCACTCCAGCTCGGCCAGGCTGTCGAGCGCGGCTTGAAGCGCGGCGGCATCGTCCTGGCGGGCGGTCAGGTTGGCCTTGGTCTCTTCCACGACGTCGGGCGGGGCGGAGGCAGCGAAGTTCGGATTGTTTGCGCGACCCGACAGGCCTTTGATTTCCTTTGAAAGTTTCGTCATGGATTTCTCCAGACGGGCGCGTTCCTTGGCGACGTCGATGACATCGCCCAAGGGCAGGGCGAAGCGGCAGCCGCCGGCGGTGACGGCGATGGCGCCCTTGGGCGCAGCGCCGTCGGTGATGGTGTCGATGCGGGCAAGCCTTTGAATAAGCGGGAGGTTCTTGGCGGCGGCATCGCGCGCATCCCGATCCCACTCGACCGCGATAACGGGGATCGTCGCCCCCGCCGGGACGTTCATCTGAGCCCGGGCCGAGCGGACGGATTCGATGAAGCCGATGACCCAGCGGATTTCAGTTTCCGATTTAGAATCAATGAGTTCCGAGGTGATGGTCTCGGGCCAGGTTCCGTGGACGAGCATCCCGTCATGGCCGGTGACGGACCAGAGTTCCTCGGTCACGAAGGGCATGAAGGGGTGGAGCAGAGTCATGCACTGTTCCAGCACCCAGGCCGTCGTCGATTGGGTTTCCGCTTTGATATCAGCATCTTCGCCTTGCAAGAGCGGCTTGGAAAACTCGACATACCAGTCGCAGACCACATTCCAGACGAAGCGGTAAAGCGCGCCCGCGGCGTCGTCGAAACGGTAGGCGGTGAGCGCCGCATCGACCTCTTCGCGGCAGCGGGCGGTCTCGCCCACGATCCATCGATTCAACGTATGATCCACGTCGGATATACGTCGGATATACGTCGGACGTTCGTCGGAAAACGTGACGCCGTTCATTTCCGCGAAGCGGACGGCGTTCCAGAGCTTGGTCCCGAAGTTCCGGTAGCCCGCGATCCGCTGGGTCGACAGCTTCAGGTCGCGGCCCATGGCGGCCATGGCGGCGAGCGTGAAGCGGACGGCATCGGCGCCGTATTCGTCGATCAGGTCCAGCGGGTCGAGGACATTGCCGAGACTTTTCGACATCTTCTTGCCCTTCTCGTCGCGGACGAGGGCGTGGACGTAAACGTCTTCGAAAGGAATCCGTGCTTCAAGGGGGGTGACACTTCCATCCTCGCCACGCCCGCCCAAGACGGAGGTCTGCATCATCATCATCCGGGCGACCCAGAAGAACAGGATGTCGAAGCCGGTGATCAGGACCGAGGTGGGGAAGTACTTGGCCAGTTCTTCCGTGTCGTCGGGCCAGCCGAGCGTGC
>JBCDCW010000293.1:0-3752 GCA_039180995.1 Pseudomonadota bacterium | reverse complement strand
GCCGCGGGCCTCCCCGCGGCGCCGTGCCGAACCGTTCCATGTCATAGCGCGGCATGGCGGTGTGCATCATCTCGACCGCGCAGCAGGCCAGCCCGAAGGTCATCCAATGCAGCGACCCGGTGCGCGCCCAGTTGATGATGTCCTCGGTCGAGGTCAGCAGGAAGCCCTTGTCCTGCAACTCGCGGTTCAGAAGCTGCGTCGCATGCTCCTTATCCCCACCTGCGGTGTTCAGTCCGGTCTGCTCGCCCATGGGCTCAACTCCGTGCGTCGGGTGATCGTCCCGGCGGGGTCTGGTCCACCGGGGGTCGGTCGCGGTCTAGCTCGCGCCCACCGGGCGGTCAACGCGACGCCATTAACGTAGGACGCGCGACACACCGAGTCAGCCCCCCACCCCGCGACGGATCGTAGCCGAGTTCCAGTCGTGGAGCACGTCCGCGGCTTTGTCTTTCTGACCCTGGCGCAACCAGGTCGCTTGGGATGCCCCCAAACGCACTAATTCAGGCCAGAAGATCGGTCATCAGCTGCGAAGTCGGGTCGCGGAGGGCGTCGATGATGTCGAAATGATGCTTGCCCTCCGTTTGAGAGAGCGGAACGTGCCAGGCATCGGAAAGGGCCTTGGCCTGCCAGAGGAAGCTCGGGCGTTCGGCAGCACCGACATGGATGGCGATCTTCGGCCCCTGGAGCGGCAGGCCCAGAACCGGGCTCTCGGCCTCGGCTTCGGCCGGATCCAGACGCCAGTCGACGTTCAGGCTTTGGGGGACCAGAGGACGCAGATCGGCCACAGGCGAAATCGGCACGCAAGTGGCGATGCGGTCAACGCAAGCCGGAGCGGCATCGGCCATGATAAGCCGGGCGGCGAGGTGTCCACCAGCGCTGTGGCCCGTCAGGCGGATCGGACCAGGGATTCGGGCGGCAGCCGTTTCGACGGCATGGGCCATGCGCTCCGTTATCTCGCGAATGCGGACCGAAGGGGCAAGCGGGTAACCCGGCATGGCAATGGCATAGCCTTCCGCGAGGCCACCTTGGGCAAAATGCGACCAGTCGGACCGGGCGAAGCGGCGCCAATAGCCACCATGTATGAAAACAATCAGACCTTTGGGCGGTCCGGCCGGATGGAACAAGTCCAGTCGGTCGGCGGAACCCGCCCCATAGTCCAGTACCTGATGCTGGGCGGTTGCCCGGAAAGCGGCGGCGTCGCGCGCCCAACGGCTGGGATAGCCATCGGCATCCGGGATGTACGGGGCGTTTGCATAGGCGTCGTCCAGCGTCGCCTGCGTCATGGTGTGCCAATCCTGCATTGCAATTGCTCTCCGTCATTTTCGGTGGCCATGCAAGAATGGCGGTCTCGCCGCACGGGTCAAAGGCGAACAACGGTGGGGATGCACCCGAGGTTTCCCCCCTTTGACCGCGATGACCCATCCATCCCGGCGTCAGAGACATCGACCCTGCCGATCCGAACCGGACCACCGATGCCACGGGGCGGTGTTGCCGACGCCAGCGCGCTGGAAGGTATCGCCCGCAAGCATTTTGCCCGGGACCACGATCGCATTCCGCCCGACGATCGGATTGCCACCCACCGTCGCATACAAGGTTGCACGGACATAGGATGGCACAACCCCTTGGACACCAACAATGCCGTCGAAGATTTCGCCCGCAGCAACGTATGATCGCCCTAGATCATTAAATCCGGTGTGACGGTGATCCCGCGGTCTTGGGCGTTCTGAAGAGGGACCGCGATCCCCGCTTGTCCAAACGCATCCGGGAGGTCGATCAACGCGCCGCGCCGCTGGCCCAGGGTCAACATCGCCGGGATACGACAAGGGACGCCCCCGACGGAGCGCCCCCTACCCGGTTCTTGTGCGACGCGGGGTTAGTGAAGCTTGGACGAGACGGCCTCGATGGATTGGTCGATCAGGGTATTGGCATCCGCAGCCGACATCTGCTTGGCCACGACATCGGCGGCGACAGAGGTCGCAACCGCGATAGCGCGATCACGAACTTCCTTGATCGCGGCGGCCTTGGCGCTTTCGATCTGGTCGGCGGCCGCGGCCAGACGACGTTCGACGCTCGCCTGAAGATCGACCTTGGCCTGTTCGGCGCTGGCCTCTGCCTCGCGTTTGGCGGTGGCGACGATGGCTTCGGCTTGGGCCTCTGCCTCGCGGGTCTTTCGCTCGTAGGAAGCGAGCAGCGTCTGGGCTTCTTCGCGCAGCGCGCGGGCCTCGTCCAGATCTTTGCGGATGCCGTCAGCGCGGGCATCAAGCATGCCCATAAGAATGCCGGGCACTTTGAAATAGACAATGATGCCGATGAAGATCAGGAAACCGATAGAGACGACGAAGTCTGTATTGGCAAGGCTAAAGAAAGGCTTGCCCGTGGCGGCAAAGGCTGGGCTGGCGAACAGGATCAGCGGCAGGCTGTAGCGCATCGGATCAGGCCCCTTTCACGCGGGTGTCGACGGCGGCGTCGATGGCGGTTTGATCTGCCGTGCCGCCCAGCGCCGCGACAATATCGCCTGCCACGTCGCGCGCCACCTCGGCCACCGAGGCGGTGGCTCCGGCACGGATGTCGGCGATCATGGCCTCGCTCTCAGCGGTTTTGGCGCCGATCTGCGCATCGGCCTCGGCGATGGCGGCGTCCAGGTCGGCCTGGATGGCCGCGCGGGCCTCGCCCGAGATGCGCTGCGCTTCGGCGCGGGCATCGGCGAGGGCTTTCTCATAGGCGACTTCGGCGTCGACGGCTTGGCGTTTCAGGTCCTCGGCGGCAGCCAGGTCGTTCGAGATCGTACCAGATCGTTCGGCCAGCACTGCGCCCACACGGGGCAACGCCATGCGGGTTAGGATGAAATAGATGGCGACGAGGGCGGCGACTAACCAGAAGATCAGATTGCCAAACCACGCTTCGCAGAGCTGCGGCATACCCAGGGCATACAGCGTCCCTTCTTCCACGCATTGCCCGAGGGTTCCGAACCCTTCTGCGCTATCCACGGCGTCGGCCATTCCTGCCTCCAGGAGAAGTCTTCAATTCGGTGGCGAGGCTCAGACGCCTCGCCACGTCGTAAGGATGGTTTCGCCGGTCTTAGACGGCGAACATCAGCAGCAGGGCCACCAGGAAGGCGAAGATGCCCAGGGCTTCCGCGAAGGCGATGCCGATGAAGAGCGTGGCGGTCTGGCCGCCCGCGGCCGAGGGGTTGCGCAAGGCACCCGCCAGGAAGTTCCCGGCGACGTTGCCCACCCCGATGGCGGCAGCGCCAGAGCCGATGGCAGCCAGGCCGGCGCCGATGAATTTGCCGGTATCGGCCAGAACGATGATGTCGCCTTCCATGGGGTGTACTCCTTACGATGGGAAGATTGGCGAAGAGGAATGATCCTCAGTGATGCGGATGCAATGCGTCCTTGAGGTAGACACAGGTCAGGATCGTGAAGACGTAGGCTTGGATTGCCGAGACGAGCACTTCGAGACCGTAGATCGCGACCACGCCCAAGATCGACAGCGGCGCCACGGCGATCAACGCAGCAAAGCCTGCGAAGACCTTGAGCACCGCGTGACCGGCCATGATGTTCCCTGCCAGACGAATGGAATGGCTGACGGGGCGCACGAAGTACGAAATGACCTCGATCAGCGCGAGCACGGGCCGCAGCGGCAAAGGCGCCGAGGAAACCCAGAAGAGCGACAGGAAGCCCGCCCCGTTCTTAATGAAGCCGATGGCAGTCACCGTGAAGAACACGCCGAAGCCCAGGATCGCCGTGACCGCG
>JBCDCW010000292.1:0-3792 GCA_039180995.1 Pseudomonadota bacterium | reverse complement strand
GTCGGCCTCGACGCGACCCGCGCGACCGCCTCGGCTCATGTCAGGCCCGGCGGCGCGATCCTGCATATCGGGCTCGGCCCCGGCCTGGGTGGCTTGGACGTCCGGCGCTTCACCCTGCAGGAGATTGCCTTCCTCGGCACCTATACCTACACCGCCGACGACTTCCGCGCGACAGTTGCCGCGATGGCCGATGGCCGCCTCGGGCCACTCGACTGGACCGAGACCCGTCCCCTGTCCGAAGGCGCACGTGCCTTCGCCGACATCCGCGCCGGCCGCGTGGCCGCGCCCAAGATTATTCTGGAACCCTAGGAGGAGCCCAAATGTCCGAGATCCCGCATCTTCTGGTCCACGAGAAGGCCGACAATGTCGGCGTGGTCGTGGTCGAGGGCCTCACGGCCGGCACCGACATGCTGTGCTGCATCACCCACGACAACTCGACCTTCCGGCTGACCGCCAAGGCCGACGTGCCCATCGGGCACAAGGTGGCGCTGACCGACCTCAAGAACGGGGACACGGCCATGAAGTATGGCGAGGATATCGGCAAGATCATCGCCGATATCGGCCAGGGTGAGCATGTCCACACCCATAACTGCAAAACGAAACGCTGGTAAGGAACTGACGCCATGTCGAAATATTCCAACATGACCTTCCACGGCTACCGGCGCGAGAACGGTCGCGTGGGCGTGCGCAATCACGTCCTGATCCTGCCGGTGGACGACATCTCCAACGCCGCCTGCGAGGCGGTGGCCAACAACGTCAAAGGCACGCTGGCAATCCCGCACGCCTATGGCCGCCTGCAATTCGGCGAGGATCTGGAGCTGCATTTCCGGACCATGATCGGGACGGGCGCGAACCCCAACGTGCATTCCGTCGTCGTCATCGGGATCGAGCCGGGCTGGACCAAGAAGATCGCCGACGGCATCCGCGAGACTGGCAAGGAGGTGGCCGAGTTCTCGATCGAGCAGAAGGGCGATTTCGAGACCATCCGCGCGGCAAGCTGGGCGGCGAAGGACTTCGTCCACAAAGCCACCGAGATCCAGCGCGAGGAATGCTCCATCAAGGAGCTCTGGGTCTCGACCAAATGCGGCGAGAGCGACACGACCACGGGCCTCGGCTCCTGCCCCACGGTGGGCAACATGTACGACAAGCTCCTGCCCGAGGGGATCACCGGCTTCTTCGGCGAAACCTCGGAGATCACCGGGGCCGAGCACATCTGCAAGGAGCGGGCCGCCACGCCGGAAGTGGGCGAGCGGTGGTACGCCATGTGGAAAGCGTACCAGGACGACGTGATCTTCGCCCACCAGACCGACGACCTGTCGGACAGCCAGCCCACCAAGGGCAATATCGAGGGCGGCCTGACCACCATCGAGGAAAAGGCCCTGGGCAACCTGGAGAAGATCGGCCGCACCTCGACCTATATCGACATCCTGGAGCCGGCCGAGATGCCCAAATCGGGCGACGGCCTCTACTTCATGGATTCGTCCTCGGCCGCCGCCGAATGCGTGACGCTGATGGCCGCCGGCGGCGCCGTGATCCACACCTTCCCGACGGGCCAGGGCAACGTGGTCGGCAACCCGATCGTCCCGGTCATCAAGATCACCGCGAACCCGCGCACCGTGCGCACCATGGGCGAGCATGTGGACGTGGACGTCTCGGGCATCCTGCGGCGCGAGCAGACCATCGACGAGGCGGGCGATGCGCTCATCGACATGATCCGCCGGACGGCCAACGGCCGGAATACCGCGGCCGAAGCTCTGGGCCATCGCGAATTCTCGATGACCAAGCTCTATCGCAGCGCCTGACCCTCGGCGCGACACGCGGCCCGGCACGCCGGGCCGCTCCCTACGACAGGAAGAACCATGGCGGATGCGGAACAGATCGGGCTGACCGAGGCAACGGACCTGATCCGCGCCGCCTTGATGGCGCAGGGCGTGCGCGAAGCCGCGGCGCGGTCTACGGCTCAGGCCCTGGTGGCGGCTGAGGCAGAGGGTCAAGCGGGACACGGGTTCAGTCGGTTGGAAGACTATGCCGCCCAGGTGCGCAGCGGAAAGGTCGCTGCAGACGCCCTGCCGATGGTCACCCGTCCCTTCCCCGCCTCGATCCACGTCGATGCGGGGCACGGATTCGCCTACCCCGCCTTGGATGCGGCCCTGAACGCCGGCATCCCCGTCGCGCAGGAGATGGGCGTGGCCATCATGACCGTGACCCGGTCCCACCATTGCGGCGCCCTGTCGGTGCAGGTGAACCGCGTCGCCCAGGCCGGCTTGATCGGCCTGATGGTCGCCAACGCGCCCAAAGCCATCGCGCCCTGGGGCGGCGCCGACGCCCTGTTCGGGACCAACCCCATCGCCTTCGCGGTGCCCCGCGCGGGCGGCGATCCGCTGATCATCGACCTGTCGCTGTCGGTCGTGGCCCGCGGCAAGGTCATGGCCGCCGCAAAGGCCGACAAGCCCATCCCCGAAGGTTGGGCCCTGGACGCGGACGGCAATGCGACGACCGACGCCAAGGCGGCCCTTGCCGGTACCATGCTGCCCATGGGCGGCCCCAAGGGGACGGCGCTGGCCCTCATGGTGGAAATCCTCTCGGCGATCCTGACTGGCGCGCAGCGCTCCTCCGAGGCATCGTCCTTCTTCGCCGCCGAAGGCCCGCCCCCCGGCGTGGGCCAGACGCTGCTGGCGATCCGGCCCGGCGCCGATGTCGACTTCGCCCCGCGCCTCGCAGCACTGCTGGGCGACATCGCCGACATGCCGGGCGCCCGCTTGCCCGGCAGCCGCCGCGCGACCGCCCTCGCCCAGGCTGATCGGGACGGCATTACCGTGCCCGCCGCGTTTCTGGCGGTCGCCCGGCGCCTGGCTAAGGATGGCTGACCCAGCAACGGGGCCTGAAAGCACAAGAACATCGTTCCGTTTCCTGCGGGCTCGCAGGGTAATCGACCCGGCAAACCGGATCGGCACAGAAAATCCTTGTTTCGACGCCCCGATCCCGCCCAGGGTGATCCACACGAGCGGGCGTTCACGGGCCGGCCATCTTAAGGTTCCACGGGAGGCGGCAAACGCTCGGGACCTCGGCCAATGGTCCCGGATGCACGGCAGGCACCACATGTCTGGGAGGACCCGATGAACCTGAGACCCGATCCCACCTTTCACGCCACGCCGAAACTGGCCATGGCCGCCCCCGCCGAGACCTTGGCCTTTACCCTCATGCTCAGTCCCGACGGATCGCAGCCCGACGGCTTAGCGGTGGTCGACGTGGATCCGACCTCCAAGACCTACGGCGAAATCGTCCACAGCCTGATGATGCCCAACACAGGCGACGAGTTTCACCATTTCGGCTGGAATGCCTGCTCCTCCGCGCTCTCGCCGCTGACGGGCCACGCCTTCCTGGAACGCCGCTACCTGATCATCCCCGGCATCCGGTCCAGCCGCATCTACGTCATCGACGTCAAGGAACCGCTCAAAGCCAAAATCCATAAGATCATCGAACCTGAAGAGTTGTTCGAAAAGACCGGCTATTCCCGCCCCCACACGATCCATTGCGGCCCCGAAGGCATCTACGTCTCGACCCTGGGCGGCGGCGGCGAGGACGGTACGGACGGCCCTCCCGGCATCTTCATCATGGATTGCGAAAGCTTCGAGATTCTCGGCCGGTACGAGATGGACCGAGGCATTCAGGACAAACACTATGACTTCTGGTGGAACCTGCCGCGCGACTACATGGTCAGCTCCGAATGGGGCCTGCCGCCGCAATTCGAAAACGGCGTGGTGCCCGAAGATCTGCTGAGCAACAAGTACG
>JBCDCW010000291.1:0-3816 GCA_039180995.1 Pseudomonadota bacterium | reverse complement strand
TCAGGATGTCCTGCCACCCGCAGTCAACAGTGCCCGTGCGGCCAGCAGGATCTCATGTTCTTCGCGCGTTTGTCGAACGAGGACATCTAACCCGGAGCCGGACCGGCCCGGTAAGAATCGCAACCCCTCGGTGATGCGATCCCGGATAGGACCGGAGTTTTCGCCTATTCCGCCGCAGAAGATGAGGGCGTCCAGCCCGCCCATTGTTCCAGCAAGGCGACAAATCTCTTCCACCGCGCGCATCGCGAAGGCGTCGATGGCGCTGCCCGAGGCCGGGTCGGTGGCTGAGGCCAGGTCTCGCATGTCGTTGGATCGGCCCGACAAGCCCAAAAGGCCCGAGCGATGGTAGAGAGTGTCTTCGATCTCTGCCCTGGTTTTTCCCTGTCTCAACCAATAGAGGATCACACCCGGGTCCAACTGGCCGCAGCGTGTGCCCATGATCAGGCCGTCCAAGGTGGAGAACCCCATACTGGTCGCATGCCCCCTGCCATTCAAGACGGCGGTGGCCGAGCAGCCGTTACCCAGATGCGCAATGACGATGCGGCGGTCGGGGACGGGATATCCTTCCGCGCCGAGGGTTCGCAGGATCGACTGGCAAGACAAACCATGGAATCCATAGCGGCGCAGACCCTCTTCGTAATGGACGCGGGGCAAGGCGAAGCTGTCGTGCAGCCAGGGTTTCGCCGCATGGAAGGCGGTGTCGAAGCAGGCGATCTGCCGCGCCTCTGGATAAAGCGCTTGGGCCGTGCGCACGCCTTGCAGCCCATGGGGTTGGTGGAGCGGCGCGAGCGGGATGAGTTTGTCGAGGTCGTGCAGGCTCTCACGATCCAGGATGATGGGTGCCGAAAACTGCGCACCGCCATGGACAATGCGGTGGCTGACGGCAGTGATCTTAATGTCCGGCAATTGTTGGGCGATGGCGTCGGCCACAAGCGTCAGCGCGGCGGGATGATCCGGGGCGTCGACTGGACGTGGCGGGGCATGCGCGACGGTCAGGGCGGCCCGGCCCGCGATGCGTTCAACAACACCGTCCAGGATGGGGCTGTCCGTTTTTTCAGCGGGATATACGGCAAACTTGATGGATGAGCTGCCCGCATTCAAGACGAGGATCGCGAGAGTCATGGTGCCAATGCCAGGAAGCGGATCACGCCCAGAACCAGTGTGGCCAGGAACAGCGTTTCGGCGGTGATCAGGATGATGGGGCCCAGGCCCAACTGGACGACGTTGCGGAGGTCGGTTTTCATACCGACCGCCGCGATGGCCGCCAGGAGGGCCCAGCCGGACAGGCCAGCGAGCAATTGACCGATATAGGCGGGGATCAGCCCGAAGGAATTCAGCGTGGCCAGTGCCAAGAAGCCCAGGACGAAGCCGGGAATGAGAGGCGGGCGCTGACCGTCAGACGGGGTCTCATGCGCGCGCCACCAGAGGGCGATGAGAACGACGATGGGAGCCAAGAAAGAGACGCGGATCAGCTTGACCAGGGTCGAGGTCTCGCCCGCCGTCTCGGAGATGGTGAAGCCTGCCCCAACGACTTGGGCCACGTCATGAACGGTGGCGCCGATGAAGGCGCCCGCCGTGACGTCGTCGAAGCCGAGATAGGTGGTTAGGATGGGATAGAAGATCATCGCGATGGTCGACAGGACCGTAACGCCCAAGACGGTGAAGAGCAGGTTGCGTTCGGATCTTTCGTCCTTGGGCAAGACGGCTGCAATCGCCATGGCCGCAGACGCACCGCAGATGGCGACCGCGCCAGCGGTCAGGATGGCAAAGCGCGGGCCCAAACCCATGAGGCGCGCAAGCAGCACGCCGAAGAGGAGTGTCGTCACGGTTCCCGTGATCAGCAGCGCGATCATGCCCCAGCCGAGCGAAGTCAGCATCTCCAGGCTGATCCGGGCGCCCAGGATGGCCACACCGAAGCGGAGGATCGTGCGCGCCGTGAAGCCGATGCCTTCGGCGGCCTTGCCCGGTTCACTCAGAAAGTTGAGCGCGATCCCGAAGAGCAGCGCCAGCAGCATGGCGGGCATGGCATAGTGGTCGGCGACGAATTGCGCCGCCAAGGCGGCCAGCACAGCCACTGTTACGCCAGGCCAGATGACCCGTACGCGCCCATCCAGATCGTGGACGGACGCCCGGATAGTGTCGGTCACCGCCACCGGCTGTCAGGCGCGCATCTGTGGGCGCATGTCGTCGGCCGAGATGCCCGCGACGGAGGTCGGCTTCTTCATGGCGTCGCGGCGGAACGGCTCGCCCAGTTCCTGGTTGAGGACGCATTCGATGAAAGTGGTCACACCGTCCTCCATCTGTTCCTTGACGGCGGTGCGCAGCACCTCGGTCAGTTGCTCCATGCCCCGCACCTGCACGCCCTTCAGCCCGCAACCTTCAGCGATCTTGGCATATTCCACGCCGAGATTCAGTTCGGTGCCGACGAAGTTGTCTTCGAACCACAGCGTGGTGTTCCGCTTCTCGGCGCCCCATTGGTAGTTGCGGAAAATGATCATCGTGATCGGCGGCCAATCGCCCCGGCCGCACGCCGTCATCTCGTTCATGGAGATGCCGAAGGCGCCGTCACCTGCGAAGCCTATGACCGGCATGTCGGGGCAGGCGATCTTGGCGCCCAGGATCGACGGCAGGCCGTAGCCGCAGGGCCCGAAGAGGCCCGGGGCCAGGTATTTCCGCCCTGCCTCGAAGGTCGGGTAGGCGTTGCCGATGGCGCAGTTGTTGCCGATGTCGGACGAGATGATCGCGTCCTTCGGCATGGCCGACATGATGGCGCGCCAGGCTTGGCGGGGGCTCATGCGGTCGGGCTCGCGGTTGCGGGCGCGTTCGTTCCAGTTGGTGCCGGGGTCGTCTTCCTCGTGATCCATCGACGACAGCTGCTGTGCCCAAGCCGATTTGGTCTGGGCGATGGTCGCCTTGCGGTCGTCACGTCCGGCATCGCCAGCCGTGTCCGAGAGTTGCCCGAGAATGGCTTCGGCCACCAACTTCGCGTCACCTTGGATGCCGACGGTGACCCGCTTGGTCAGGCCGATCCGGTCGGAGTTGATATCGACCTGGATGATCTTGGCATCCTTCGGCCAGTAGTCGATGCCGTAGCCGGGCAGGGTGGAGAACGGGTTCAACCGCGTGCCCAAAGCCAGCACGACGTCGGCCTTGGCGATCAACTCCATCGCCGCTTTCGAGCCATTATAGCCCAGCGGCCCGACCGAGAGCGGGTGCGAGCCGGGGAAAGCGTCGTTGTGCTGGTAGCCACAGCAGACCGGTGCATCCAGGCGTTCGGCCAAGGCGACGGAGGCGGGGATGGCGCCGGCCAAAACGACGCCAGCGCCGTTCAGGATGACAGGGAACTTGGCGCCCGACAGAAGCTCAGCGGCTTGGGTAACGGCGGCGCTCCCGCCCTGGGGCCGTTCCAGCTGCACAACCTGGGGCAGGTCGATGTCGATTACTTGCGTCCAGAAGTCCCGCGGCACGTTGATCTGCGCCGGGGCCGAGCCGCGCCAGGCTTTCTCGATGACCCGGTTCAGAACCTCGGCGATGCGGGACGGGTCGCGGACCTCTTCTTGGTAGCAGACCATGTCGGCAAACAACCGCATTTGCTCGATCTCTTGAAAGCCGCCCTGGCCGATGGTCTTGTTGGCCGCCTGGGGTGTGACCAGCAGCATCGGCGTGTGGTTCCAATAGGCCGTCTTGATGGGCGTCACGAAGTTGGTGATGCCTGGCCCGTTCTGGGCGATGGCCATGCACATCTTGCCCGACGCGCGGGTGAAGCCGTCTGCGATCATGCCGGCGCTGGTCTCATGGGCACAGTCCCAGAACTTA
>JBCDCW010000290.1:0-3816 GCA_039180995.1 Pseudomonadota bacterium | reverse complement strand
GTTCAGCGCCTTTGCGATCCGGTCGCCCCAGAAGGCATACAAGTCCTTGCCCCGCCGCGTTTTCAGCCGGGTTCCCATTTCCAGGCGGTATGGTTTCAGCGCATCCAGCGGGCGCAGGAGACCGTATAGCCCCGACAGGATTCGCAAGTTTTCCTGGGCATAGCGCAGCGCGTCGCCGGACAGGGTCGCGGCATCGAGGCCCATATAGGTGTCACCCGCGAAAGCGAGGATGGCGGGCTTTTCCGGGGCGTTGTCCCAATCGCGGAAGCGGTCCCGGTTCAGGCGGGCGAGGGGTTCGGAAATCGACATGAGCCGCCGCAAGTCGCCAATGCCTTGGCGGCGGGCAGTGACCAGCAGCTTGGCCGTGTCCTCAGCGAAGCGGGGCGCGGTGGCAGGGTGGCCGACCGGGTCGAAATCGAGCGATTTGGCGGGGGAGATGACAGTTAGCATGGCAGCAAAGTAGTCCCCGAATGGGCGGGTGCAAGATGGGGGTGCCCCCCGTACACCCGGCGTACACCCCCCGTACAGACGTGCGTCTGTACGGTTTTGGTGACGGGATCTTAAGTGTTCCGGTGGGAGGGGGCGCTGCCCCCGTCGATCAGAGATCGACTCCCCCGAGGTATTTCCGGCCAGAGGAAGCAGGGGCGCGTTAACGTTAATGCGCGGCTCCCCTCATCACTGGCCCAAAAATGCGCCATGCGGAGCCGATGGGCTTGGCGCTTGGATGCCGAAGATCGGGCCGGTGCGTCATGGGGTGCACGGGCCGAGGACGGCTGATAGGCCGGACGAGGTCTGAGACCGCGCCCCGCTTGGAAGACGGTGCCGAAGCGTTCCGAGTCGCGGTCGCCCAGGATGCGGCACAGGGCGGCTTTGGGACCGGATTGGCGACGACAGCGAGACGCCATAATCCTCATGTCAGAACAACAGGAAAGAACCGTGGGCCCATTCGGAGCCTCAGCTTGGCGCCGTCGATGGCGCGCTTCAGCCGGTCCGAAAAGTAGAAGATGTCGTCGCGAGTCCGTGGATCCCGCCAGAGATCGGCGCCCTGCGTGACATGGGATTTCAGCGCCAATCCACCGCCGTTATGGTTGTTCATAGCGACGTTGTAGAAGTAGAATTCTGGATTGTGCGGGCTCGGATAGAGAACATTTGACGATGGCAGAACGGTCCGGTTTGGCCCCTCTTCAAAGGGAGACCCAATCGGCATTGCATCCAGGTCTAACCCCGCCTTCTGTTCCGCGATGGAGATGATCCAGAACCGTTCGGGGCGATACACTTTCCGTTCCCAATCCATGAAGCGGCATTCGACCAGGTGGTTGTTGCCCATGTCGAACTGCACCAGCAGGTCGTGGAGCTTCTTGGAAGTAACAGCGGCGCCTTCCTGGGTGATCTGGAAGTCCGGGCAGATGCGAGCGAACGCCGCGCCTTCCTTGGTGGTCCCATCGGCCAGGGCAAGCTCCAGGTCGGTTACCTTGAACCGCTCGCCCCGTCTGTAAGCGCCGGCCTCTGGTGTGGCTTCGGTTCCGCGCGGATAGAGGTGCATGCGGCTTATGTTCCCGGCACTTTGGAGGTTGACGGTGAACCAAACCTCTGGGGTGTCGTCTGCTGTGTCTGTCATGGCTGATCTCTGGCGGGGCGGTGGGTGTCACGCTCAAAGCGGCTAACGGCGAAGCGAGGCCGGATCATGTCCCGTCGCGGAGCACTTCCAGGAACGCCTCGCCGAAGCGCTCCGAGTGGCGGTCGCCCAGGATGCGGTGCAGCGCGTCGGCGTCGGCGGGCGCCTTGGCGACTTTGGCCAATTGCGAGGACGAGCAGGTCATGGGTTTATCGAGGCCCGTCTCGCCGCGACTCAGGTCGTTTTGAACCGAGAGGAGGCGGTCGTAGATGGCGCCCTCGGACCGGCCGGCCAGCTTGCGGCGGGCGGGGTGTTGGGCGTCGGGTTCTTCGCCGGTAATGACCGAGAGGAACGTGGCGCCGTAGCGGTCGAGCTTGGTGGCGCCCACGCCGGAGATGCGGGCCATGTCGTCCAGAGTGGCGGGCCGCTTCTCGGCCATTTCGATCAGGGTGCGGTCGGGGAAGACCACATAGGCCGGCACGCCCTGCGCCTCAGCCAGGGCGCGACGCTGGGCCTTGAGGGCGGAGAGGAGGGGGGCGTCTTCTTCGGCCACGAGTTGCTTCACGGCCGGGCGTCGCTCGGCCTTTTGGATCGTGTCGCGGCGCAGGGTCACGCTGGCCTCGCCCTTCAGGACGGGGCGCGCCGCTTGCATGAAGCGCAGGGCCCCGTGGCGTTCCGGGTCGGGGCGGACGAGGTCGAGGCCCATCATCTGGCGGAAGATGGCCTGCCATTGGTGTTTGGGCGTGTCGGAGCCGCAGCCGAAGGTGGGCAATTGGTCATGTCCGAAGCGGCGGATCTTGTCGGTCTGGGCGCCGGTCAGCACGTCGATCAGGTGGCCGGTGCCGAAGCGTTCCTCGGTGCGAAGCATGGCGGAGAGGGCCTTGCGGACTTCGGTGGTGGCGTCGAAGAGTTCGGGCGGGTTGGCGCAGAGGTCGCAATTGCCGCACGGGTCCCGCGTTTCGCCGAAATAGCCGAGCAGTGTTTGGCGGCGGCAGGTCTGGGCCTCGGCCAAGCCCAGCAGCGCGTTGAGACGGCCATGGTCCGCCTGCTTCATCTCGGGCGGGGCCAGCCCTTCGTCGATCTGTTGGCGGCGGTAGCGGATGTCGTCCGACCCGAACAAAGTCATCGTGTCGGCTGGGGCGCCGTCGCGGCCCGCGCGGCCGATTTCCTGGTAATAGGCCTCGATCGACTTTGGCAGGTCGGCATGGGCGACCCAGCGGATGTCGGGCTTGTCGACGCCCATCCCGAAGGCAACCGTCGCGACGACGATCAACCCGTCCTCGCGCTGGAAGCGGGTTTCGACGATGCGGCGGTCTTCGGCCTCCATCCCGCCGTGGTAGTGGCAGGCGGTGTGGCCTTCGTCTTGCAGGGCTTTGGCCAGGCTCTCGGTCTTGGCGCGGGTGCCGCAATAGACGATGCCGGATTGGCCCTTGCGGGCGGCGGCGAAGGACAGGATCTGGCTGCGGGGGCTGTTCTTGGGCTGGAAGGCCAGGGACAGGTTGGGGCGGTCGAAGCCGTGGAGGAAGGTCTTCGGCGGCGTGTCGAAGAGGCGGCGGACGATTTCGTCCCGCGTCTCCTCATCGGCGGTCGCCGTGAAAGCGGCCAGCGGGGTGCCGAGCGTCTTCCGCAACGCCCCGATGCGCAGGTAATCGGGCCGGAAATCGTGGCCCCATTGGCTGACGCAATGGGCTTCGTCCACGGCGATCAGGGTGCAGTTCGCGCGCTTGAGCATCCGCTCGGTGCCCGTCGAGGCCAGGCGTTCGGGCGCGATGTAGAGGAGTTTGAGGCGCGCCTCCTCGATGGCCTGCCAGACGGCCTCGGTCTCCTCCTCCGTATTGCCGGAGGTGAGGGCGCCGGCGCAGACGCCCGCTTCCTGGAGCGCCCGGACCTGGTCGCGCATGAGCGCGATCAACGGCGAAATGACGACCGTCAGGCCATCGCGACAGAGCGCGGGCAGTTGGAAGCAGAGCGATTTGCCGCCGCCCGTCGGCATGATGGCGAGGACGTCGCGGCCGGTGCAGACCGCGTCGACGATCTCGGCTTGGCCCGGGCGGAAGGCGTCGAATCCGAAGACGGAGGACAGGAGGTCCTGGGGCGCGGGCATCGGCAGGCTCATGGGTGGTTTTGGTAACGACTCACACGTGCAGATTCGGTTAACAAGACCTGAACTCCACACTTCCGCCACGATCCTGGGGCAGGGC
>JBCDCW010000289.1:0-3819 GCA_039180995.1 Pseudomonadota bacterium | reverse complement strand
GTTTCGATCAGAACGCACGGCTGGGGGACGGTTGGCAGGTCTCGCATTTTGCGATTCGCCAGGACGATTTTCGCACGGCTTGGCGCCGCGACTCGGTCGGCTGGGTCGATGGCGCACTCCAACTCGCGTTGATCCCGGCCCCCCCCGAGGATGACAAGATGTTCTTAGGCGCCGAAATCCAGCGCAAACGCCGAACCCATTTCGGACGCTACGAAGTGGTGATGACCGCGGCGCGGGGTTACGGCGTCATCTCCAGTTTCTTTACATATACGGGCCCGTTCTACGGCGATCCGCAGGATGAGATCGACTTCGAGTTTTTGGGCCGCGACACCACCAAAGTTTGGGTGACCCGGTTCGCCAAGGGCGAGCGGCTTCCGGGACAATGGCTGGATCTGGGGTTCGACGCCGCAGACGGACCGCATCTCTATACGTTCGATTGGACGCCCGAGCGAATTGTCTGGTTCGTAGACGGTACGGAGATCTTCCGCGTCGAAGGTACGGAGAGAAGCCTGCCGGATATTCCCGGCCGGATCATGTTCAACATTTGGGGCGGTGGCGTGGCCCAAGACGGCTGGTCGGGGGAAGCGCCACCCGAAACGGAGACCCGCGCACGCTATTATTGCATTTCCTATCGGCCGATGAATTCAGATGCCCCGATGTGTTCGGATGAGGCACTGCCCGATGGTTGATCAATCTCCGCTCGTGACGGTGGTGATCGCCGCCTGGAACGCCGAGCAGACGCTGGCCCGAGCAATCGACAGTGCCGTGGCGCAAACCATCCCGGTCGAGGTGATCGTGGTCGACGATGCTTCGACCGACGGGACCGCCGCACTGGCCGACCGTCTGGCGGCAGAGGCGCCTGCGGTGCAGGTGTTGCGGCAAGCTCGGAATGCGGGGCCATCGGCGGCCCGCAATCGCGCCATCACCGAAAGCCGGGCGCCCTGGATCGCCGTGCTGGACGCTGACGATCGAATGGCCCCGGACCGTCTGTCGATCTTGCTGGAGACCGCCCGCAAAACCAATGCCGATTTCGTGGCTGACGACCTTTGGAAACAGGCGGAGGGAGCGCCGGACGATCAACGGCACCGCATGTTGTCCGACGAGATGTTGGGCATCGTCCCCCTAGACGCCGAAGCCTTTATCCGCGGCAATCTTTCCGCCCGGCATGGCGGGCGGCGCGAGCTTGGATTTTTGAAGCCGCTCATGTCGCGGGCGTTTCTGGCCCAGCACGGGTTGCGCTACGATCCCACGATCCGGCTGGGCGAGGATTTCGTGCTTTATGCTCAGGCCCTTCTCCGAGGCGCGCGCTGTGTTCTGACCGATCCCGCGGGCTATGTCGCGACCGTCCGGCCCGGCTCGCTATCCGGCCAGCACCCTACCGAGGCCCATGCCCATCTGATCGAGGCCGATCTGGCGATGTTGGCCTGGCCGGACCTGCCGAACGGCGTGCGGGCCGCCCTGCATGCGCATCTCTTGGAGCAGCGGAAGAAATGGGCTTGGCGTCGACTGATCGACGCGGTCCGCACGTCGGATATGCGCGCCGCGATGGGCTGTTTCTGGGCGCCCCCCCAGGTGGGTGCGGACTTACTTGCTCGGCTCGGTCGCGAAGCCGTCGGTCGATTGGGCGCGCGATGAGCCGAGAGGATTTCGATGCCCTGGTCGTGGCCGATGCCCGCTTTTCGGGCGGCAGCACCGGTGCGTTGGCGGCGGATGTGACGGCCCTGTCGGAATTGGGGCTGCGCATTGGCCTTCTGTTCGTGCGGTCGGGCTACCTTGACGACGCCCGCGATCCGCCGAACCCGAAAGCCTTGGCCTTGCGCGACCTGCCCGGCGTCACGGCCCTTGCGCCGGGGGCCACGGCGCGCGCTGAATTCGCCTTTCTGCACCACCCGCTGGTCTTCGCGCGGGGCATTCAGGAACGGGCGGATCTGCGCGCCGATCACGCCCTGCTGATCGCCCATCACCAACCTTTCCGATCCGATGGCTCGGTCGAATACAACCCGTTCGATGCGCTCCGCCGGGCGCGCGCGGCCTTGGGCCTGTCGGCTCGGATTGCGCCAGTGTCCGCTGCCGTGCGGGCACAATTGGCCGCCTATGCCCCCTTGCTGCGCCAAACGGGACTCGATTGGCCCAACATTTTCGATCCCCGCGACTGGCCGATCCATCGCGCGCCCTTCGACGACAACGTTGTGACCATCGGCCGTCATGGCCGCGCCGATGCATTGAAGTTTCCGGCAACCGGCCCCGAGATCGACGCGTCGTTGCCCACCAGTCCGACGCTTCGCGTTCGCGTTCTGGGTTGCCCGGCCGACGATCTTGCCGCGCGCGGCGCCCATCCCGATCGGTGGGACGTGCTGGCCTTTGGCGCTGAACCCGTCCCCGATTTCCTCAATTCGCTGGACATCTTTACGTATCATTACCACCCGCGCCTGGTTGAAGCGTTCGGGCGCACGGTGGTCGAGGCGATCCTGGCCGGACGGCCTTGCCTGCTGGATCCGCGGCTGCGGCCAACCTTCGGAGACTTGGCGCACTATTGTGCGCCCACAGAGGTGGCCGATGCGGTAGGCCGGATCGCGAGCGATCCGGCGGGCGCCCGCATCCGCGCACTGGACGCGCGCGTTGAAACGAGCAAGCGCTTCGGTTCGGCGGCCATCGCCGACCGGCTGGAGCGATTGCGTCGCGATCCCGGTGACGCGTCCCGACGGCATGGGACAACGCCACCCCTGACCCTGGCCCGCAAACTGGCCGGCCATTACCGCCGCCGTCTTGGGGGCGCGACCGGATGAAGGATCCCATTCGCCGCGTCACTCAATTCGCTCACCGCGCAACCCTGCCCCGGCTGCGCCGGATCGCGGCCCGCGATGACAGTCCGCTATTCGTCATCGGTTCGGGCCGCAGCGGCAATACGCTGGTCCGCCGGATCCTGTTGGCATCGGGTCAAATCCACATCCCGCCCGAGACGTATGTTTTGGGCGACGTGATCGAGACTTGGCCTCTAAGCGTCGCCCTGCCCTGGAACCAGCGCGTCTGGCTGTTCTGCGCTCAGTTCGAGAAACACTACCATTTCCCGGACTTTGGTCTGCCGAACCTGAATGCCTTTGCGGCGGAAGCCATTCGGATGCAGCCCCGCGGTCTGCGGCCGCTGATCGAGGCACTGTATCGCCATCTCGCCCGAGCCGCCGGATCCCAAGCGCGGCGGTGGGGCGACAAAACGCCATGGAACGCGTTCTATCTGCCTGCCATCGGCCATCTCTTTCCTGATGCCCGGTTCCTGTGGCTGATCCGAGATGGCCGGGACGTGGCGTTGTCGTACCACAAGGCCGGGCTGCAACCGGATTTCGAGACCGCGGCCCAACGCTGGACCGAGGCGAACCTGGCGTGTGCCCGTTTTGCACGCTGGTCCCGCAACGTCCGCCGACTGCATTACGAGGATCTGGTCACCGATCCGGAGCGCGAGATGGCGGCCATCTTCGCTTGGGCCGATCTTCGCTTCGACCCCACCATGCTGGACAGCCGGTCCAACCCCATGGGCGATGTCGAGCGTCATGCCCATCACGGTAAGGTCGCCGCCCCCATCTCGGCATCATCGGTAGGCCGCTGGCGCGACGGGGTATCGGAAGCAGACCTGACCCGCACGCCCAACGCCTTTGGCCTGACGCTAACCCGGCTGGGCTATAGTTAAAGCATCCCGCCAAAAACTTGAATCGCGGGATACCGTTGAGTGTTGATTTGTGATTCATCCTGTTTGGGAGGGTGGATCATGTCAGCACCATTGCCAGAGGCGCTTCGGGCGCGGTTTCAGACGTTGATTGAGGAAGG
>JBCDCW010000288.1:0-3826 GCA_039180995.1 Pseudomonadota bacterium | reverse complement strand
TGAAGCTGGCCCTTCAGGTCGTTCATGTTGAAGAGCCCCTTCTGGAAGCGCTTCATCATGCGCGCTTGGGCCTCGACTTCCATGACCTCCTGGGCTTTCTCGACCAGGGCGACGATGTCGCCCATGCCGAGGATGCGGCCCGCGATGCGGTCGGGCTCGAAGGTTTCCAGCGCGTCCATCTTTTCGCCGACGCCCACATAGCGGATCGGCTTGCCGGTCACGGCGCGCATGCTGAGCGCCGCACCGCCCCGGCCGTCGCCATCCATCCGGGTGAGGACGACGCCGGTGACGCCGACCTTGGCGTCGAATTCCTCGGCGACTTCCACGGCGACCTGGCCGGTCAGGCCGTCGACGACCAGAAGGGTCTCGCGCGGGTCGACGGCAGCGTGGACCTGCGCCACCTCGTCCATCAGGACCTGGTCGATTTGCAGACGGCCAGCGGTGTCGAGCATGTAGACGTCGTAGCCGCCCAAGGACGCTTGGCTCTTGGCGCGTTTGGCGATGTCGACGGGGCGCTGGCCCATGACGATGGGCAGGGTGTCGACCCCGATTTGGGTGCCCAGGATCTCAAGCTGCTGCATCGCCGCCGGGCGGTTCACGTCGAGCGAGGCCATGAGGACGCGCTTGCCGTCCCGTTCGGCCAAGCGCTTGGCGAGCTTGGCCGTGGTCGTCGTCTTACCGCCGCCTTGGAGGCCGACCATCAGGATCGGGGCGGGTGGATTGTCGATCTTGAGGGGCGGGATACCCTCGTCGCCTTCGAGGACCTTCTTGAGTTCGTCATGGACGATCTTGATGACCTGCTGACCGGGCGTGATCGACTTGGTGACGGCGGCGCCGGTCGCCTTGGCGGTGACCTTCTTGACGAAGTCGCGGGCCACCGGCAGCGAGACGTCGGCTTCCAGAAGCGCGACGCGGACCTCGCGCATGGCTGTCCGCACGTCGTCCTCACTCAGCGCGCCCTGCTTGGTGAGGCGGTCGAGGACGCCGCCCAGGCGGTCTGACAGGCTTTCGAACATCGCGTCTCTCCAATCTGATGCGGGACCCCTAAGATGGGCCCCGACCGGCGAATGCACAAACGCCCCCGTGGGCGCAACGCGCTGACGGAGGGCGATCCCCGGACGGGGACCGGAAGACAAAAGCTTCCGGATGTGGGGCGGCGGTTACGCCCAGGGTTGGGGTGAGTCAAGGGCGGGGCGTCGCGCTGGCAAAGCGGCGCGCCCGCTTCGGGTCGCTCGTCGGTCCCAGGCGCCCCCGGTGGGGCCGCCCAGGGTCCCTCCTCGCGCATGGCGCAAGGGGCGGCTTGGACAAGTGGCGAAGCTGGGTCCCTGGTCCGGATCGGAGCGGTCTCTGTTTGAGGCGTTAATCCAACGTCTCGACGGTCTCGACCACGTTGGAGACCTCGGACCGGTCGAAGCCGATGATGTCCTTGTAGAAGATCAGGTCGATGGACACGATCCCCGCCAGCGTCAGCGCCGAGATGAGGGCCCAGCGGTCCAGAAGCCGGCCTCGGGGCTTGGCGGTGTAGATATTGCGCATAGTCCTCTCCTTACCGGGTTGTTTGTCGTCAGCTTGGGCGACGACGATGGCAAGGGTCGGACCGGAATGTGGAAGCGGCGGGGCAATTCCCCGCCGCGTGCCGTAAGGTCAAGCGGCCAATTGGTCGATTTGGGCTTCGGCGCGGGCCACGCCCTCGGGGTCGCCCATCAGGCCGTCGGCCGCCACGATTTCGACATTGGTGATGCCCAGGAAGCCCAGGAAGAACTTCAGCCAGGGCGTGGCAAAGTCGATGTCCGACCCAACCTTGGTGCCGCCCGAGGCGACGGCGATGATGGCGCGCTTGCCGTCCAGCAGGCCCTTGGGCCCGGTTTCGGTATAGGCGAAGGTGACGCCGACGCGGGCGACGTGGTCGGCCCAGGCCTTCAGCGCGCCGGGGACGCCGAAATTGTAGACCGGCGTGGCGATGACGATGGTGTCAGCGTTTTGAAGCTCGGCGACCAGCGTATCCGACAGGTCCAGCGCGGTGTTCTGGGCCTCGCTGCGGTCGGCGGGCGGGGTGAAGGTGGCGCCGACCCAGGTCTCGTCGACCTGCGGGATGGGGGTGTCGGCCAAATCGCGCGTGGTGACGTCGCCGCCCAGGCGCGCGACCAGGCGGTCCGTCAGCTTGCGGGAATAGGAGCCGTCGTGGCGGGCCGAGGCGTCGATGCGGAGGATGCGGGTCATGATCGGGTCCTTATGCGGGGGCGTTGGTCGATATCCGGACAATGGTCTGTGCGACGCCGATCAGAAACGCCCAGAGACGCACATTGTTTGTGCGTTTGTGCCCCCGTCTTTGGTTTGGTCGTCGGTCGGGTGGCCGACGCGATCTGGGTGGCTAGATGCGGGATGGTGCGCCTGTTAGGGTTTGAACGGGTAAACGGTGGGGAGACGCACATATGGCTTTCAACGATTGGGACGAGGTGCGAACCGCCTTCCAGGTGGCGCGGCTGGGCACCGTATCCGGCGCGGCCGGGGCGCTGGGCGTCCACCACGCCACGGTGATCCGTCACATCGACAGTTTGGAAGGCAAGCTGGGCACCAAGTTGTTCCAACGCCACGCCCGGGGCTACACCCCGACCGAGGCGGGGCAGGATCTGCTGACGGTGGCGCAGTCGACCGACGACCAATTGGCGCAGCTGGCGAACCGGATCCGGGGCCGGGGCAACGAGGTGACGGGCGAGTTGATCATCACGTCGCTGGCGGTGCTGGCCGATCTGCTGTCGCCCGCCTTGGCCGCCTTCCGGGAGGAGCATCCCGACCTGGTCATCAAATTCCTGACCGACGAACGCCTGTTCCGCCTGGAATACGGCGAGGCCCATGTGGCCATCCGCGCCGGCAACCCGCCGGATCAGCCCGACAACGTGGTGCAGAAATTCTATCTCCAGGGCTTCGCGCTCTATGCCTCGAAGGAGTACATCGCGCGCCACGGCCACCCGGAGCGCCTGGACGACGTGGGCGACCACATCTTCATCGGGTCTGCCGAAGACACGCCCCGCGCGCCATTCTTCGCCTGGATGAAAAAGCACATCCCATCGAAGAATATCGGCTTCCAGGTCAACCAGATCACCGCCGCCCGGCCCGCCTTGCGGGCGGGCTTGGGCATCGGATTTTCGACCACCTGGGCCGAGAAGGATCGCGACGATATGGTCATGGTCTTTCCGCCGCGGGCGGAATGGAACAGTCAGCTTTGGCTGGTCACCCATGTGGATCTGCATCGGACGGCGAAGGTCCAGACCTTCGTGTCGTTCCTCAAGGATTGGTCGAGCCGCTGGCCACCGCTGGACGGAACGGGGTGACATCTCGGTCCGGCGCTGGGCCGGTGGCTTATCCAGGCGCAGGGCCGCACGTCGCTTGAAACCTGGGCATCTGGCTGATTGTGTTGAAAAACTCCTCGTCAATGTGACGAGGTCCCAAGCCGGCGAACAATGTTCGGGCACCCGTGAGCTTCACCTTGGAGAAGCTCGCCGAGAGCATTTTTCGATTTATCTGCGGCAAGTGCATCGCAAGGCCCGTTCGACCGAAGAAAGAGGCAGCGCCTTGCGATCCATATCAAACGCGAAGAGCTTTAGCTCTGACAAACAAGAACGATTTCCAGCGACGACGGCGCAATCCGCTCCCTATCGGGGTTTTCAGCACAATCGGCTTGGAGCGGCGGCTTGGAGCGGACCTTCGAGCCTGGTTTTGGACCGGGATCGAGCCCGAAGGGCGTCGACCCATCGCGGGGGGCGGTGATTTGGCCGATATCAGAGCGACGCTCCGATCTTACAGAGCCTCGGCTGCCAGAATCCGT
>JBCDCW010000287.1:0-3889 GCA_039180995.1 Pseudomonadota bacterium | reverse complement strand
CCCTCGCCGACGAAAGCGGCGGTGTCGGCGAGGCGGTGATAGGCGGTCGCGCCATGTCCATCCATCATCGCGCGGAAGGCGCGGGCGGCGGACTTGAGCTGCTCGGGGCCCGTCACGATGCGTAGGTCGTCCAGGGTCCGCATCTCCTGCGGGTAGTGCATCGCCGCTGCGGCGGCATCCACGTCGCCATCCCAGACCGCGCGCGAGACGCGGTCGAGATGGTCTTGGTAGATGGCCTTGGCGTCCATGGCTCAGACCCGCTCGATGATCGTAGCCGCCCCCATGCCGGAGGCGACGCAGAGCGTGGCGAGGCCTGTGCCTTGGCCCGTCCGCTCCATCTCGTCGAGCAGCGTGCCGATGATGATCGCGCCCGAGGCCCCCAGCGGGTGGCCCATGGCGATGGCGCCGCCATTCACGTTGAGCTTGGAATGATCCACGTCGAAGGCCTGCATGAAGCGCAACACGACCGAAGAGAATGCCTCGTTCACCTCGAAGAGGTCGATGTCGGAGATCGACATGCCGCTGTCCTCGAGGATCTTTGCGGTCGCCGGGACGGGACCTGTCAGCATGATGGTCGGATCGGTGCCGATCTTGGCGGTGGCGCGGATGACAGCGCGAGGCGTGAGCCCCCATTTCTCTCCGAATTCCTTCGACCCGACGAGGACGCCGGCCGCGCCGTCTACGATGCCCGACGAATTGCCAGCGGTGTGGACGTGGTTGATGGCCTCCAGATGCGGGTATTTCATCAGCGCGACCTTGTCGAAGCCGGGCATGACTTCGCCCATGGCTTGGAAGGCAGGGTTGAGGCTGCCGAGCGACTGCATATCGGTCCCCCGGCGGATGTATTCGTCGTGGTCGAGGATCGGCAGGCCGTTCACGTCGCGCACGGTCAAGATGGATTTCTCGAACCGGTCGTCATCCCAGGCGGCAGCGGCCCGGGTTTGGCTCTCGACGGCATAGGCATCGGCGTCGTCGCGGCTGAAGCCGTATTCGGTGGCGATGATGTCGGCCGAAATGCCTTGGGGGACGAAATAGGTCTCCATGGCAATGGAGGGATCCACCGCGATGGCCGCCCCGTCCGAGCCCATCGGCACCCGGCTCATGCATTCCACGCCGCCCGCGATATAGGCCTCGCCCGCGCCGCCACGGACCTGATTGGCGGCCAGGTTAACGGCCTCCATTCCGCTGGCGCAGAAGCGGTTGATCGAGAGGCCGGGGATGCGTTCGTCGAGTTTGGAGCCCAAGACGGCGGTTCGAGCCAGGCAACCGCCCTGTTCGGCGACCTGGGTGGCATTGCCCCAGATGACGTCCTCGACAGCGTGACCCTCGAACCCGTTGCGATCCTTCAGACCGTCGAGCACCTGAGCCGAGAGCCGGGCGGCCGTCACCTCGTGAAGCGAGCCGTCCTTGCGGCCCTTGCCCCGCGGGGTACGGATGGCATCGTAGATGTAAGCTTCGGTCATGGGAGACTCCTCTTCCCGGCGGATCGTGCCCGCCGAATGCATGTATGGCCAGACGGTCGGACTGGCGATTCGATCTGTTTGCCGTAACGTCGTCTGGCGTTAACCGCAGGAACAGATATCGAAGCCCCCGCATCCGATATCGCCATCGCAAGGATTGACGTCGCAAAACCTCGATGCGGCCCCTCCGCCGGTTGAACGTGTTCCGCCGCAGGCCCTTGGAAGCGTCGCGCAGCCCTCGACGCCGCAACAGGCGGTGTCCAGGCAGGCGCTGCCCCGCGCCTTCTTGCGCTTGGTGGCGTCCGTCCCGTCGGGATCGGTCTGGTGTTGGCGAAGAAGGGTATCATAAGCCAAGCGGCAATCTCGAAACCGGTGGCGGATCGTCGGAAGCGCGCGCCGCAGGCCGGTGTCAAGGATGGTCTGTTTGGCGAAGCCGGAACAACCGGTCCCGCCATGGAGCACGGAATGTGCGCAGCGAAAGCCCTTATGGGGGCTGATGCGGTGCTGATAGAACCGGATGCTGGCGAGGGCCGCGTAGGTAAGCATAGTGGCGCGATATACTCGAAATGGGGCAAGGCTATGCTCATGCCCGGTCCTCAGGGCGCCCTGGCATCAAATCGTAGGGTGCTTTCCAGCCGGGGATGGCTTGGATGTTGCTGAGCCAGCGGTCGATCTCGGGCCAGTCGGTGCGGTCGAAGCCAAAGGGTTCGGGGTAGAAGAGGTAGCCGCAGCAGGAAATGTCGGCATTGGTGACGCTATCGCCGACGATCCAATCGCGGTTGGTCAGGTGGGCGTTCAACACGTCATAAGCAGCCTTTAGACGACCCAGTTGGAAGTCGATCACAGGTTGGGGGCGTTTGCCTTCGGGCAGAAAGTTCATCAAGAAGCGCGTCATACCCGCATTCGAGCTGAGCTTATGGTTGTCCCAAAGAACCCAGCGCAGGACCTGGTAGCGGTCGTCGCCGACGCCGCCAAACTTGCCGGTCTTATCCGCGATCCATTGCTGGATGGCGCCCGATTGGCTGAGCCGGAATGCGCCATCGACCAGCAGCGGGGCCTCGCCCATGGGGTTCTTGGCGCGCCATTCGGGCGTTCGGGATTGGCCTCCGAAGAAGTCGACGAAGACCGGTTCCCAATCGAGCCCGGAGAGTTCGAGGGCGAGGGCCGCTTTGTAGCTGTTGCCGCTTTCGCCGAAGCAATGGAGCTGGATGGTCATGTCGGCGCCTCCTCCCTGAGGTCCGGGTCCTGTGGCCTGGGGTGGCGTGGGGGTTTCACGCCCCGACACCCCCGTGGGATATCTCTGAAGGGAAGAAAGGGGCATGAACCTCAATGCAACCTTTCGATCCCCATATCGGACGTGCGGAACGGGCGGGGACGCCGATGTCCGTAAGGCGAGAAGGGTAACCTTCACTGGCCCCGGTGCCGCTTCGCTTGGTGTCCCGCGCCGGGGTCTTCTTCCCTTCGGAGATATCCCCGCCCGAGGCGTTCGCCCGTTCAACTGGCGCTATCTTTTGCCTTTCTCTTCTCCAACATGGCTTTATGCAGCCCCAAGCGGTGGGGTAGGTTTTCCGGGTGGGTGACGCTGTCGAGGTTTTCGAACAGGAAGGACAGCGCCTCGCCTTCTTCTAGGCCCGCCTCCTCGGCGAATTTCCGCAAGCGACGATATCCGATCTCGGACATCTGGGCCGGGAAGCGGCGGGTGAGGCGTTGGGGCCTGGGCATGACATCTCCCGATGAGGGCGGGGCCCAGAGGGCCCCAACCGAAGAGGCTCAGAAAGCGGTTGCTTCCAGGCCCATGACCGTCTCCGGACCGGTTTCGATCCGGGCCAGATGCATCGCCGTGGCAGGCAGCTGACGGGCCATATAGTAGCGGCCCGTGGCGATCTTGGCTTCCAGGAAGTCGCGGTCGGCGCCGTCTTGCTTGAGCGCCTCCTGCGCGGCCTTGGCCATGCGGGCCCACATCAGGCCCAAGCAGACATGGCCCATCATGTGCATGAAGTCGTAGCTGCCCGACAGGGCCGCGTTGGGGTTCTTCATGCCTTGCTGCATGAAATACATCCCGGCCGCCTGCAGGTCCTTGGACGCGGCCTTGAGGGGCTCGATGAAGCCCTTCATCTCCTCGTCGTCGCCATGCTCTTTGCAGAAGCTCTTTACCATCTCGAAGAAGGCCATCACGTGCTTGCCGCCATCTTGGACCAGCTTACGGCCGACCAGGTCCAAGGCCTGCACGCCGTTGGCGCCTTCGTAGATCTGGGCGATGCGGGCGTCTCGGACGAATTGGGACATGCCCCATTCTTCGATATAGCCGTGGCCGCCATAGACTTGCTGGGCGTTGGTCGCGAACTCGAAGCCCTTGTCGGTCAAGAACCCTTTGATAACGGGCGTCATCAGCGAGATCAGGCCGTCGGCCTCCGCATCCTCGTTCCGAT
>JBCDCW010000286.1:0-3966 GCA_039180995.1 Pseudomonadota bacterium | reverse complement strand
CGGCCACAAGGTGCAGCGCGTCTCCGAATCGGACGTGGAACAGGCCATCGAGATCGAAGAGGACAAGTCCGAGGATCTGAAGGATCGCGCGCCGGTCATCACAATCATGGGCCATGTCGACCACGGCAAGACGTCGCTTCTGGACGCGATTCGGAAGACCAAGGTCGTGTCGGGCGAGGCGGGGGGCATCACCCAGCATATCGGCGCCTATCAGGTGGAAACCGGTGGCAAGCTGCTGTCGTTCCTGGACACGCCGGGCCACGCGGCCTTCACGTCGATGCGGGCCCGGGGGGCCCAGGTGACCGACATCGTCGTGCTGGTCGTGGCCGCCGATGACGCGGTCATGCCGCAGACCATCGAGGCGATCAACCACGCCAAGGCTGCGCAGGTGCCGATGATCGTGGCGATCAACAAGTCCGATTTGCCCGCGGCCGATGCGAACCGGGTACGGACCGAATTGTTGCAGCATGAAGTCATCGTCGAGGAGATGTCGGGCGATGTGCAGGACGTCGAAGTGTCCGCCATGACCGGCAAGGGCTTGGACCAATTGCTGGAAGCCATCGCGCTGCAAGCCGAGATCCTGGAATTGAAGGCCAACCCCGACCGCGCCGCCCAGGGCGCCGTGATCGAGGCGCAGCTAGATGTGGGTCGCGGGCCCGTGGCCACGGTTCTGGTGCAGAACGGCACGCTGAAGCGCGGCGATATCTTCGTCGTGGGCGAGCAATGGGGCAAAGTCCGCGCGCTGGTCAACGACCAGGGCGAGCGCGTCAACGAGGCCGGGCCGTCGGTGCCGGTCGAGGTGCTGGGCCTGAACGGCACGCCGGAGGCGGGCGACGTTCTGAACGTGGTGAAGACCGAGGCCGAGGCCCGGGAAATCGCCGAGTACCGCGAGCAGGCCGCCAAGGACAAGCGCGCGGCAGCGGGCGCGGCGACGACGCTGGATCAGCTCTTGGCCAACGCCAAGGCCGACGAGAGTGTTTCCGAATTGCCGATCTTGGTGAAGGCGGATGTGCAGGGCTCGGCCGAGGCGATCATCCAGGCGATGGAAAAGATCGGCAACGACGAGGTGCGCGTGCGCGTGCTGCATTCGGGCGTGGGCGCCATCACCGAGAGCGATATCACCCTGGCCGAAGCCTCGGGCGCGCCGGTGATCGGCTTCAACGTGCGGGCCAATGCGCCAGCGCGGGCGGCGGCGAACCAGAAGACCGTGGAGATCCGGTACTACTCGGTCATCTACGACTTGGTGGACGACGTGAAAGCGGCGGCCAGCGGCCTGCTGTCGGCCGAGGTGCGCGAGAACTTCATCGGCTACGCCGAAATCCGCGAGACCTTCCGGGTGACCGGCGTGGGCAACGTGGCGGGCTGTCTGGTGACCGAGGGCGTGGCCCGGCGGTCGGCGGGCGTGCGCCTGCTGCGCGACAACACGGTGATCCACGAGGGCACGTTGAAGACGCTGAAACGCTTCAAGGACGAAGTGAAGGAGGTCGTGTCCGGCCAAGAATGCGGGATGGCGTTCGAGAATTACGACGACATCCGCAAGGGCGACGTGATCGAGATCTTTGAGCGCGAAGAGGTCGAGCGGACGCTGGCTTGATCAATCAAATCTGCATCTGGATAATTCAGATCGATGATTGCGTTTTGTTCACTTGCGCAAATCGCTAGTCATCTAGAGAGTTACAGATGCGATACCTGATCAATTCCATGATCGGTAGGGGCTCAGAGTTCTACTCTGGGCCCTTTTTTGAGCAGAATCCAACCCATGCTTTCCACATAATATCCACAAGATATCCAGATAAACACCTGGTAGCAGGATTCGCTATCACTGCAGCATGAGCCACAAGATGTGGTTCTGCCGTGGAATTGATCAGGTATCGCAACCCAGTTCCACGGCTTCCGAAACTCCTGTTAGGAGATGACCATGAACTTCATGGCTCGAAAGCCCGTGGGCACAACTGCCCGTACGGGAGAAGTCTGTCCCGAAAGTGGTGTTTGGAAGGTAGTTGGTTCGCCTTCTACAACCGCACCCATTGCCAAAGGCAATCAGATGCCGCCCTATGACAATAGGGCAGTTACCTGGAAATTGATCCAACTTGCCTGACCAGCATGACAGACCAATGGAAGGGCGCCTTCTTGGCGCCCTTCCTACTTTTAAGACGAACCAGGCGGCCTTGCACTGAAGATCGGGTGGACTTTCGCGCCTTTATGCTGGGGTTTTGGCGCGGCTAGCTTGGGGGCGGTGGCCTCGGTTTTGGCACGCAGGCTGAGCGACGGGGGCGTGGCGGGGATGTCGTCGGGCGGCGGGGCTTTGGCGGCGTGGGTGGCGGCTGCACGCAGGGCGGTGCGGGCGTCGAGATCGGCACGGGGCCGGTCGCGGGTCAGGGTGGCGACCTCGCGCATGGCCTCGGCGGCGTCCATGGCGGCGCGGGTCAGTTGGGCGACGGTGACGGCGATCAGGCCGGTGATCGAGAGGATGAGGGCCGGGAGACCGGCGGCGAGTTGGGCGATCCAGTCGCCTTCGGCGGTGACGACGGCGAGGGCCGCTAGAGCGACGCCCGCGACGGCAGCCAGCCAGCCGAGTTTGTCCAGAACGATGGCGATGGCGCGACCGCTTCGGTAGCGTTTGGTCTCGGACATGCTGCGGGCCTCCGGGGTTTTGAACCCATCATGCGCGCTGCCTGCGAGTCTGGCCAAGAAAAAAGGCCGACCCTCGCGGATCGGCCCTGTTTTTCGCGCAGACGTGAAGATCGTGAACGGTCTACTCGGCCGGCGTCGTCTCTTTGCGGCCAGCTTTGACCGGTGCCCAGATGCGCTTGTTGGTCAGGTAGAGCAGGACCGACAGGACCGTCAGCATGATGACGGCGGTCAGACCCATCTGCTTGCGGGCGGCGAGCTTCGGCTCGGCGGTCCACATCAGGAAGGCGGACACATCCTTGGAGACGCTTTCCAGGTCGTTGGGCGCGCCATCGTCGAAATCGGTATCCTCGCCCCAGAGTGGCGGGGCCATGGAGATCCAGCCGCCGGGGAAAGCGGTGTTTTCATAGAGGATGGTCCCCGATTCCTCCTTCTCCTCACCGGTATATCCGGTCAGGAGCGAGGCGATGTATTCCGGGCCGCCCATGCCCTGGAAAATCTGGTTGATGCCCAGATTGTAGGGGCCGTGGAACCCGGCGCGGGCCTTGGCCATCAGCGACAGGTCCGGCGCATTGACCGAGTTGTTCTCGGGGAACTTGTCGGGATAGCCGGCCGTGCGGAATTCGGTCTCGCCGAATTCGTTGATCTCGGGCACCTCGTAGAATTCGGCATAGGCCGTGGCTTCTTCGCGGGTGTAGCCGATGGCCGTCAGATCGCGGAAGGCGACGTATTTGATGCCGTGGCAGGAGGCGCAGATCTCGGTGTAGACCTTCAGGCCGCGTTGCAGCTGGTTCTGGTCATAGGTGCCGAACGGGCCTTCAAACGAGAAGTCGTAGTCTTCGACGTGCCCCGCCTTCCCGGCGGCCAGGGCCGCCGAGGAGGAGATCGCCAAGATCGAGAGAGCTTTGGTGAAGAGTTTCATCAATCGTATCCTCACTCAGCCGGGGTAGCGGCTTTTTCGCCAGGCAGGCCACCGGTCGGCGCGGGCGGATGCTCGTCATCGAAGGCTTGTTCGATGGTCGCGGGGCGCGGCTGCGGTTTCTCGATGACGCCCAGGACCGGGAGGATCACCAGGAAGTAGGCGAACCAGTAGGTCGACCCGAGCAGTGATAGCGAATCCCACGGCGCTTCGGCGGGCATGGAACCGAGCCACATCAAGAAGAAGAAGTCCGCGACCAAGAGCCAGAACCACCACTTGAACATCGGCCGATAGCGGCCCGAGCGGACCGACGGTCCGTCTGTGAATACCGCCGTTCGGTTTCATTCAGGGAGCGCGAATAAAAGGCCACGGGGCGTTCCCCTGAATCTGAAGTCCTCTGACTAAGCACACAGCCT
>JBCDCW010000285.1:0-3978 GCA_039180995.1 Pseudomonadota bacterium | reverse complement strand
GCAACATCATCCCGGCCGCGATCGCATTCGTCGTCGTCTCCGACCCGCCGACAAACGTATCCTGCATCATTTCCGCATGCAGCTCATTGTCATTGAGCGGACGCCCCCATTCCGGGATAACGGTGTTGACCAGATCAGACAGCAACGTGTCATCCGATTCCTGCCGCAGCTTCTCAAAGACCTTCTGGAAGTAGTGTTGTGCTTCAATTTCCTTTTCGGTAGCCCAGATTACTTCTTCGTCGGTCAGGCCGAACCCGCCCCCCTTGATCCACCTAGAAGCAGTGCCATGCCGCCCGACGTGCCGATCAGCGCGCGCCGGATATCGGCGCGGTCCACCAGGACGCCGAAAACTGGCCCCGCGAAAACCATGGGCAGCAGACCCAGCGCCGCGACCAGGCCCACGAAGGGCGCCGAGTCCGAGACCTCCCACGCGAGCCAGCCGAGCGTGACCCGCTGCGCCCAAAGTGCCTGTGTCAAAGGCACGGCGGCGAAGAAATAGGCGCGAAAGCCAGGATGGGACAATGCGCTCATTTTTCAAGGAATCCGACGCTGGGTCGGCCATGCAAATGCTGCATAGCAGCATTGATCCAACGCAGGATTGTGCGAGCGCGGCGATAGCGCCATCTGTTCATCAACGAAACAGGGCGTTCACGGGCAATGGGGCCGGAGCGCATTGAAGAGGATAGAAACATGGCCACGACCACCTATGGCAACAGCACCATCATCGCCAGCCTCCAGGGCCGCCTGCCGAGCCGTTTTGCCACGCTGCGGGCGGATTGGGCCAAATGGCGCCTTTACCGCAAGACGGTGAACGAATTGTCGGCGCTGTCCACGCGCGATCTGGATGATCTGGGGATTTCTCGGGCGTCGATCCGCACAATCGCGCTGGAGGCCGCCTACGGCAAGTAATCCCATCCCGCGGCGCCGATCCTCCCTTGAGGCGGCGCGGGCAAGGCGGCGCGGGCGATCCTCCCATCGCAACCGCACCGCCTCTTATTCCGGCTTCGTCCCTGCCTCCCTGGCGACGGACCGGATCGCCTGGTCCTTTCCTCCCATCGGACTTGGCACAGACGGACCGGCGGCGCCCCTCTCGTCCCTTGGGGCGTTGCCGGGACCGACAGATTTCTTGGGAACCATAGCCGACCGGCGGAGTTCTCGATTGAAGTACTTCGGACGCGCCGATCCTCCCTTCGGACGTGCCGAAGACCGCCAGCACCCCTTCCTCCCAAATCGGGGGGCTGGCAGACCGAAGCGACGGCGCCCTTCCTCCCTTGGGCGTCGTCGTTTTTGTTTCGGTGACGGGGATGTCGAAAGGTAAGGGGTCCGGGTCTTGCCGAGACATCTGACGGGCATCAGATGACTGGCCATGGACCTGCCGTCGCTCTCTTCGCTCTCGCTCTCTTCCGGTCGGGTCACGTTCTTGCAGGCTTCCGGCGCCGACACCGCCCCCGTGCTGTTGTTGCATGGTGGCGGGCTCGACGCGGCCGGGCTGTCGTGGCGCTATCTTTTGCCGCGGATTGCCGGGACCCGGTCTGTGATCGCACTGAATTGGCCTGGATATGGCGGCAGCGACCCGCTGGGCCGACCATATACCATCGCCGATCTGGGGCGATGGCTGATCATGGTACTGGATGCGCTGGAGATCGAGCGGGCCGACATTGTCGGCGTTTCCATGGGGGGCGGCGCCGGGCTTTGGCTGGCGGTCAACCAGCCGGAGCGGGTCGGACGGATCGTGCCGGTGGCGGCCTACGGCTTGCAGCGCAAGGTACGCCGTCACCTGCTGTCGTACCTCATGGCGCAACTGCCGCTAAACCGGCTCGGCTATGCGGCCTTTCGGCGATCCAGAGAAAGCCTCAGGCGGAGCCTGGAGGCGATCTTCGCCGATCCGGCGCGGCTGACCGAAGAGATCGTCGACGAGGTCGAAGCCCTGCTCCGGGCTGGAGCTTCGGCCGCCCCGTTTACCCATTTCCAGCGCGGCGAGCTTCGGCCCAGGGGGCTGGCAACGAACCTGGCGGACCACGTCGCCTCGCTGCCCCATCGGACGCTTTTCATCCATGGAAGGGCGGATCGACTGGTACCCCTCGCGGATATCCGCGCCGTTGCCGCCCGTATGCCCCAAGCGAAACTGGTTGAGATGGATGTCGGGCACTGGCCTATGCGCGAATGCCCCGACGCCTTTGATGCGCATGTCGTCAAGTTCCTAGGCGACGATGCGATCTAAGGCACTTTGCGTTCGATCTGAATCACAAGGCGCTGCCTCTCTCGTCGGTGGAACGCGCCTTGCGGTGAACTTGGATCAGATAGAATGCAAAATGCTATAATCGAAAGAATCGTTCCCGCCGCGCCCGTCGCTAGAACGGAACATCGCCCGCCTGTTCGGCTGGCAGAAGGAAGCGGCCCACGATCTTCTTCGATCCGGCCTTGTCGAACTCGACTTCTAGCTTATCGCCCTCGATGGCTATCACCTCACCATAGCCGAACTTCTGATGGAAGACGCGGTCCGAGATGGCGAAAGCCGAGACGGCGGTGGCGTCGATCACCAAATTCTTGGCCTCCGACGGCTGGCTGGTGGCGCGATGGCCCGCGTTCTTTTGCAACCTGCGCCAGCCGGGCGAGTTGTAGACATCCGCCTTGGCCGCCTTTTCCTGCAAATTGGACGCCACGCCGCCGCCCATGGCCGCCTGTTGCGCCGCCGCCATCCCCGTGGCGCCGAAGCCGCCACCATAGAGGCCGGGCGGGGTCAGCACCTCGACATTCTCGGATGGGAGTTCGTCGATGAAGCGGCTGGGCAGCGCCGATTGCCATTGGCCGTAAACGCGGCGATTGGCGGCGAAGCTGATGGTGCAGACTTCCTCGGCCCGGGTGATGCCCACATAGGCCAGCCGCCGCTCCTCCTCCAAACCCTTCACGCCGCTTTCATCCATACTGCGCTGACTGGGGAACAGCCCATCCTCCCAGCCGGGCAAGAAGACGACGGGAAATTCCAGACCCTTGGCGGCATGCAAGGTCATGAGGGTGATCTTTGGATCCTCCTCCCCGCTCGCATCGTTGTCCATGATGAGAGAAACGTGCTCCAGAAAGCCCTGCAAGTTCTCGAAGGCTTCCAGCGCCTTCACCAGTTCCTTTAGGTTTTCCAGCCGACCCGGCGCCTCAGGTGTCTTCTCGTTCTGCCAGAAGCCGGTATAGCCGCTCTCGTCCAGGATTTCCTCGGCCAGATGGATGTGGTCGCGCCCGTCCAGCATCTCGGCCCGCCAGCGGTCGAGACCGCTGACCAACTCCTCCAAAGCCTTGCCGCCCTTCCCCCCGATGGTTTTGGTGCGCACGCAAAGGCGTGCGCCTTCCACCAAGGACACACCGTTCGACCGGGCCATGACCTGGATGGTCTGCTGGGCCTTGTCACCCAGGCCGCGCTTAGGCGTATTGACGATGCGCTCAAAGGCCAGGTCGTCATCGGGCGAGACGACGAGCCGGAAATAGGCCATGGCATCGCGAATTTCGAGCCGCTCGTAGAAGCGCGGGCCGCCGATCACGCGGTAGGGCAGACCGATGGTCAGGAACCGGTCCTCGAACGCGCGCATCTGGTGGGCGGCGCGGACCAGGATGGCCATGTCGTCCAGGCTGAACGGATCCAGGCCGCGAGTGCCCTTCGTCATGGCCTCGGCTTCTTCGCCGATCCAGCGCGCCTCCTCGTCGCCGTCCCAATGGCCGATCAGGCGGACTTGCTCGCCGTCTTTCGCCTCGGTCCAGAGGGTCTTGCCCAGGCGACCCTTGTTGCCCGCAATCACGCCCGACGCGGCGGCCAGGATGTGGGGGGTGGAGCGGTAGTTCTGTTCCAGGCGGATGATCTCGGCGCCCTCGAAATCCTTCTCGAAACGCAGGATGTTGCCCACCTCGGCGCCGCGCCAGCCATAGATCGACTGGTCGTCGTCGCCCACGCAGCAGATGTTTCTGTGGCCGCCGGCCAGCAGACGCAGCCAG
>JBCDCW010000284.1:0-3986 GCA_039180995.1 Pseudomonadota bacterium | reverse complement strand
GCGTCGACCTTGCCGTGGTGGCCAGTCTTCGACAGTCCGTCCCGCGCATATTGCTGGATCAGCCCGGTATACGGCTCGTCCCCCGGATCGTGGCTGGTATCGGCATACAGCCCCAGATACGCGTCCCGATTGAACGGCTGCGGGTTGTCCTTGGCCCAGGCGGCGATCTCGTCTTCGTCGACCAGAACCTCGTCGCCCTCGATCCAGGCGGTGAATTTCGGCAGCTTCTCGTCGTTGGCATAGGCCGACACGCCAGTGTCCAGCCGGTAATCCCAATCATGCACGCCGCAGATCAGGTCCTTGCCCCGCACGTACCCGTCCGACATCAGCGCCCCGCGATGCAGGCAGCGGCCGTAAAGCACCGACACCTCGTCGTCGAAGCGCACGACCACCAGATCGACATCGGCCACCAGGGCATATTGCGGGTCGCGGTCGGGCAGCTCGCTCAGGCGCGCAATGGCTGTTTTGGTCATTTGGGGATCCCTGTCTTCTAGCTCAGTCTGGTCTTAAACGCGTCGGTCGACGGCTCGGCCGGCTGCAATTCAGCGTGGTCTTCGGTCATCCTGTCCACCCTTCTGGCATACCAGGCCGCGCCAGGCACGGCTGTCATGCCGTGCAGCACGGCGCTGATCCAAACGGCGTTGACCGCCAGGAACAACACATCTTCGCCGATCCCATGGTCCAACTGGTCCACCACCAGCAGCGCGAACAGCGCCGTGGCAAGGCCGCGCGGCCCGAACCAGCCGAAGAAGAGCCGCGTCACCGGCGTGGAATCGGTGCCGATCAGCGACAGCCAGATGGCCAGGGGGCGCACCAGGAAGAGGCTGCCCAGGATCAACAGCAGCGTCTCGACCGTAAGATGCCGGACGGCATCGGGCACCAGAACCGCGCCCAGCAGGAAGAAGGCCGCCCAGGCCAGGAACTGCCCCTCGCTTTCGGTGAATTCGAAGACGAAGGCGCAGCGCCCCCGCACGATGGCCCCGAATCCCAAACCCGCCGCGAAGGCCGCGATGAACCCGTTGCCGCCGACCTGGATCGCCAGCAGGTAGACGAACGCCGCCAAGGCCAGGGCCGCGATCCCCTCATAGGTATCCGCCGTGGCCGAGTTGCGCTTGGCCCAAAGCAGCACCTTGCCCGCCATCAGCCCCATGGTGATCCCGACCAGCGGCCCCAAGATCACCTGCTTCAGCGTGAACAGGACCCATCCGCCCTCGGGCGCCATGGCCGCCGGCGCCGCCATGGACGCCATCAACAGCACCAGAGGCAGCGCCAACCCGTCATTGAGCCCGCTTTCCACCGTCAGGGCGCGGCGCGGTCGCTCCGGCACGGCCTCGTTGGTGACGACCGCCTGGCCCAAAGCCGCATCGGTCGGCGCCAAGATCGCCGCCACCAGCGCGATCACGGCAAGCGGCCAGCCCGGCAGCAGCAGCCAGCCCAGCGCGACACCGAACACGAACCCCAGCGGCAAGCCGATCACCAGCATCCGAAGCGGCCATACCCGGCGGCGCAGCAGCGCCCGCTGATCGATCTGTGCCGCATCCAGGAACAACAGAACCACCAGCGCGATCTCGGCCACCAGGTGCAGCACCTCTTCGGACCCCTCCTCCGGCACCATGCCGACCTGGGCCAACATCACGCCGAAGCCCAGAAACACCATGGGCGCCGTGATCACGGTCCGCGACAGCCGATGCGCGACCATGCAGAACATGACCAGGAAGGCCGCGATCATCAGATAGCCGAACATGCGCCCTCCCGCCCCGGTGCGACACCTCTGACCATAGGGGCGGAGGCTGACCAAGGGTTAGCGGATTCTGCACCGCGCCCCGCCCTTGCCGCCGACCGGCGCGCTGGTCATACGGAAACACGGGGCAGGTCGATCAGGCGGGGAATGCGCAATGCTCAGAAACGACCAATTGGCGGATTGGGACCGGGACAGCTTCTTGCATCCCTCGACCCAATGGGGGGCCTTCGCCCGGGGCGACATGGCGAGCCAAGTCATCCAGACGGCCAAGGACTGCCACATCACCGACCGCGACGGCCGATCCCTGCTGGACGCCTTCGCCGGCCTCTATTGCGTCAACATCGGCTATGGCCGACCCGAAATCGCCGACGCCATCGCCCAACAGGCGCGGGAATTGGCCTATTACCATTCCTATGCCGGCCACGGGACCGAGGCATCGATCACGCTGGCCAAGATGGTGCTGGACCGGATGCCGGACGGCATGTCCAAGGTCTATTTCGGCCTCGGCGGCTCGGACGCGAATGAGACCAACGTCAAGCTGGTCTGGTACATGAACAACATCCTGGGCCGGCCCGAGAAGAAGAAGATCATCTCCCGCTGGCGCGGCTATCACGGCTCGGGCTTGGCCAGCGGGTCGCTGACGGGGCTGAAGTTGTTCCACGACAAATTCGACCTGCCACTGGACCGCTTCCTGTTGACCGAGGCGCCCTACTATTACCGCCGCGCCGACCCGGACCTGTCCGAGGCGCAATTCTCCGCCCATTGCGCGGCGGAGTTGGAGGCGCTGATCCAGCGCGAAGGTCCCGACACCATCGCCGCCTTCATCGGCGAGCCCGCTTTGGGCACCGGCGGCATCGTCCCCCCGCCCGAGGGCTATTGGCCCACCATCCAAGAGGTGCTGGACCGCCACGATATCCTGCTGATCGTGGACGAGGTCGTGACAGGCTTCGGTCGCCTCGGCTCCATGACCGGGTCGGTGCATTACGGCCTGAAGCCCGACCTGATCACCATCGCCAAGGGCCTGACCTCGGCCTATGCGCCCTTGTCGGGGTCGGTCGTGGGCGAGCGGATGTGGAAGGTTCTCGAACAGGGCACGGACGAATTCGGCCCCATCGGCCACGGCTGGACCTATTCCGCCCATCCGATCGGGGCGGCCGCGGGGGTGGCGAACCTGGCGCTGCTGGACACGCTCGACCTGATCACGAATGCGGGCCGCGTCGGCGCCCACCTGAAGGCCGCCCTGCAAGACGCGCTCGGCAACCACCCCAATGTCGGCGACATCCGCGGCGAGGGCCTGCTCTGCGCCGTTGAATTCGTGGAAGACCGCGAAAGCCGCAAGGCCTTCGACCCGGCCTGGACCATCGCGCCCAAACTGGCCCAGGCCATGCGCGACCGCGGCGTCATCGGTCGCGCCATGCCGCAAAGCGACATCATCGGCTTCGCCCCGCCCTTCTGCCTGACCGAAGCGGAAGCGGACCAGATCGCCGACACGCTGAAGGCGGCCGCGGCGGACGTGTTCGGCTAGGCAGGAGACCCAGAGATGAGCGTCAGGATCGCCTCCGATATCGGCGGAACCTTCACCGACATCGTCGTCATCAGCGATGACGGCGCGACGTTCGAGATCGGCAAAATCCTGACCACTCCGCGCCGCCCCGACGACGCCGTCATCGAAGGCGTTGCGCGGACCCTTACCAAGCTCGACCACCCCCCAGCGATCCGCAACCTGGTCCACGGCACCACGCTCTTCACCAACGCCCTGATCGAGCGGAAGGGCGCTAAGACAGCGATGATCACGACCAAAGGCTTCCGCGACGCCATCGAAATCGGGCGGGAGCATCGCTACGAAATCTACGATCTGCGCATCAAGAACCCCGCGCCGTTGGCGCCTCGCCGCCTACGGTTCGAGGTGGACGAGCGGGTCCTGGTCGACGGGACCATCCGCAAGGCGTTGGAGGACGACGAGGTCCGCGCCCTGGCGCAGACCCTCAAGGCGGAGGGCGTCGAGGCGGTCGGCATCTCCCTCATCCATTCCTACGTCAACGACACCCATGAACGCCGCATCGCCGAGACCCTCGCCGAGGAGGCGCCCGAGATCGCCGTCTCCCTCTCCAGCGACCTGGTCCCCGAGCTGGGCGAATTCGCCCGCGGCTCCACGGTGCTCGCCAATGTCTACGTCAAGGCCATCGCCGAGACCTACCTCACCCGCCTCCGCAGCCGCACGACCGAAGAACTGGCCTGCCCCGCG
>JBCDCW010000283.1:0-3993 GCA_039180995.1 Pseudomonadota bacterium | reverse complement strand
GTAGGGAACCTGATCTGCGGACGCCATCAGGGCCAGCGGTGAACGCCGCGCGAACAGGCCGGACACAAGACCGCTTCTGAAATGGTGCAGCCAAACGCATTTCAATCTTGCTTATCGGGAGCCATCCACACAGGACATTCGTCAGAATGCAGAAAACGGCTAGGATGGGCTCCAAGCCGACCTTCCCCCTAGCGTCAGTCCAGCGTTCGGGCCTCGTCCACCAGCATGATCGGGATGCCGCCGCGGATCGGGTAGGCGAGGCCGGCGGATTTGGAAAGCAGTTCCTGACGCTCGGCATCCCAGGTCAGGGGGCCGCGGGTCTGGGGGCAGACCAGGGCTTCCAGCATCCGGCGGTCGTGATCGTGGTTGGTCTCGGGGGTGTCGGTCATTGCATGCGATCCTCGTCGCCGCCCGCCAGCGCGAATTCCATCAGGGTGACGACCGTTTCGCGCCGCGTCTTCAGGGACGGCGCTTCCAGGAGGGCCTGTTTCTCTTCGGGGTCGAAGGGGCAGAGCATGGAGAGCGAGTTGATGAGCAACTCCTCTTCGGCGTCTTTCAGGCTGTCCCAATCGGTCGAGAGTTCCTGGGCTTCAAAATAGCGGCGCAGCAGATCCAAGAAGGCGGGGCGATCGAAGGCTTTGTCTTGCTCGACCCGGCCGAGATCGCGGTCGAAGCCCTCCCATTTGACATCCGCTTGGAGGTAGGGCTGGAAGCCACTGGTTTCCTTCATGATCCGGTAGCGGCTGATGCCGGTTAGGGTGATCATGTAGCGGCGATCTTCGGTCTCGCTGATCTGCGTGATGCGGCCAGCGCAGCCGATCATCTGAAGTTCGCGCCCATCGCCAGATTTTTGGGCGCGGGGTTGGACCATGCCGATCAGCCGGTGTTCGGTCTTGAGCGCGTCGTCGATCATTTGAAGATACCGCGGCTCGAAGATGTGCAGCGGCAACCGCGACCGGGGGAGAAGGAGCGCCCCGGGGAGCGGGAATACGGCGATGGTCGCGGGTAAGGTGCTGAGGCGGTACATAGAGAGGCACCTAGGCCGATGATCCGTTAGGCAAAGATCATCGACGAGAGTTTACGGCGACCGGAGAGTGCGACGGGATCCTTGGCGCCGAGGGCGTCGAAGATCGTGAAGAGCTGGGTGCGCGCGGCGCCATCGTTCCAGTCGCGGTCGCGCCGGAAGAGGTCGAGCAGTTCGTCGACGGCGGCTTGGGTGTCGCCCTGGGCCTGCAATGCGGCCGACAGGTCGAAGCGGGCCTGGTGATCGTCCGGGTCGGCCTCGACGGCGGCGCGCAGCTCGGCGACCGGACCGGCGGAGGCGGCTTGGCGGGCGAGGGCCAATTGCGCGCGCGCGGCTTCGATTTCGGCGGCGTCGGCGATGGCGGCAGGCGCGTTGGCGAGCAGGGCCTCGGCCTGGTCCAGTTCGTCGAGCGCGACATGGGCGCGGATGAGGCCGCCATAGGCCGGGGCATTCTCGGGCTCTTCGCCCAAGATGGCCGCGAAGGTCTGCGCGGCGTCGACGGCGGCGCCTTCGGTCAACATCTCTTCGGCGGCGGTGATGGCGTCGCCCAAGCCACCGTCTTCGGTGTTGAGCGCGGCGACGCGGTCCACGAAGGCCTGGACCTCGCCCTGGCTGACGGCGCCCTGGAAGCCGTCAACGGGCTGACCCTGGTGGAAGGCGTACACCGTGGGAATGGATTGGATGCGCAGTTGGGCCGCGATCTGCTGGGCCTGGTCGACGTCGACCTTGGCCATCTTGACCTTGCCCTTGGCGGCGGTCACGGCGGCTTCGAGCTGGGGGCCCAGCGTTTTGCAGGGGCCGCACCAGGGGGCCCAGAAATCGACGATCACGGGGGTGGTTTGGCTGGCTTCGACGACGTCTTGCAGGAACGTCGCCTCGGTGACGTCCTTGATCAGGTCAGCGTCTGGGGCGGGGGCTTGGCCGAATTCGAGCATGGGGCGCGACTCCTTTGCGGCGCTATATGCGCGGCGCGGTGCGCCGGGACAAGGTCAGGTCCCCATCCGAGGATCGTAGACCAACACCTCCTGCGAGACGAGGGTCGGGACGGCGTCCAGATCGGGATGGCTGGGATGGAGCAGGACGGTCCGATCCGCTGGAACCACGCGGGAGCGGAGCCGGAGGCCGGGGGCGCAGCGCGGACCGACCAGCCGGACGACACGCGTGGATCAGGCGAAAAGTCCGGGTTCGATCCGGCCGAGCACGCCCGCGACCGCGCGCGCCGATATCGGTTACGGCCATCCCGGTCGGGCGGTCGTCGCCCAGCGCCGGGGCGGCCATGGTCAGCCATTCGTCGGCCATGTTCTGACGCCCCAGGGTGCGGATCGCATGCCAACGCACGCGCAGGAGCCGCTTGATGCCGTCGGTTTCCTATTGCGTCAGGGGCTGATCCTTGGTCCGTCGTTCCGATGTGTGGGACGGCTAGTCCGGTGAACCCAGTCGCGTGGCAGGTGATCGTCGAAGAGCAGTTGGTCCAGTTGCTTTGCGGAGCCGCTTTCTTTCAGCGTCGCGAAGTAAGCTGGAAAGGGACGGTCGCTGAGACCGATTCCGAGGCGTTGGCCGGGTTTAGGCGTCGTCACGATCGCGTCTTTTCCAAGGTCGTTGGGGTGGAGTTAGACCAAGCCGCCCGCATGACCGCTATTGTGACATGCCACTGGGTTGCTTGCCAAAAAGCGCCCGTCCAAAGATCACAGATCGAACGTCGCGAAGACCGGGGCGTGATCCGACGGCTTTTCCCAGCCGCGAACATGCCGAAGAACCCGGGAGGAATGGGCCGCGCCCGCGATGTCCGGCGTGGCCCAGACGTGATCCAGGCGGCGGCCTTTGTCGGACGCATCCCAATTGGGCGAGCGATACGACCACCAGGAGAAGAGCGGGCCATCGGGGATGTCCTTGCGGGTGACGTCGACCCAGCCGCCCGCGTCTTGGGTTTGGGCGAGGTGTTCGACCTCGATGGGGGTGTGGCTGACGACCTTCAGGAGTTGTTTGTGGGACCAGACATCGTCTTCGCGGGGAGCGATGTTGAGGTCGCCGACCAGGATGGATTTCTGAGGTTTATCAGCGTGGAAGCTGTCGCGCATGGAGGTCAGGTAGTCGAGCTTCTGGCCGAATTTCACGTTCTGATCGCGGTCGGGGATGTCGCCGCCGGCGGGGACGTAGAAGTTTTGGATCGTGACGCCGTTTTCCAACCGGCCGGCGATGTGGCGGGCGTGATCGAGGCCCGCATGGTCGGTGGACCCGGCTTCTGTCATGGGCAGCTTCGAGAGGATGGCGACGCCGTTATAGCCCTTCTGGCCGCGAGCGACGCGGTGGGTATAGCCGAGGGATTCGAACGCCTCGGTCGGAATTTTGTCGACCGGGGATTTGCATTCCTGGAGGCAGAGGATGTCGGGGGCTTCTTCGGTCATCAGGCGGGCGACGAGGGCTTCGCGAAGGCGGACCGAGTTGATGTTCCAGGTGGCGAGGGTGAAGGGCATGTGGGGTCCGACATTGGGGCGACAGGCGTGCATCCGGTGTGCACCCCCCGTACATACGCGTGTTCGCACGGTTTTGGGAACGGATCGTTAAAGGTTCGATGCTGCGCGTGTGGCGCGGACGGGAGCGAGGGGTCTCCCCTCGCGCTCCCCGAGGTATTTCCGGCCAGAGGAAGAGGGGCGCGTTAACGTTAATTTGGGGTTGAGAGGCAGTCCAGATGGAGCGGGTGGGGCGGCGTTCTTGAACCTGGCAGACGGTTGGGGGCGGATGGGCCCATCGGCGCAGGTTGGGGGCGGGTGAGTTACGAGGGATTGGCCGGCTGCGCGCGGTCGGGCGCTCGGGACGGCGGCGTGTGGACGGGGCCAATTGCGGCGCTGGGGGCGGACGATCGGGGACGACGCGTGTGGACCGCATCTGGTTGGGCCGGTGGCTTGATCCGGTTTGGGGGGGCGGACGGGGACGGTCGCTTTGCCCCGCGCGGATTATCGGCCCCCGGG
>JBCDCW010000282.1:0-4030 GCA_039180995.1 Pseudomonadota bacterium | reverse complement strand
GTGGGGCGATCCGATCGGACTTGTGGGGCGGGGCGGCGCCAGGGCGCCAGTGTCTGGCCTATCTCGCGGTAGAAGGCTGGAACAACCCGCTCGAGATCGGTGATGAAATTGCCGACCTGGCCGAACCGCGCCCCCAGCCTGTGACTGGCGAGAACATGGAAACGGGTCACCTGTTGGCTGTCCTTTCCCTCCTGCACCTTGTCTGGCGACTCCTGCAGAGCCGCCAGGGGATGCTGTGTCGTCGCGCTCTTGCCCGGCCAGGTACAGCGGATGTGAAAGTCGTTGGGCGTGTTGACCGAGATCTGGCGGAGCAGCCAATTCAGACGGGCTTTCGAAGATACGCGATCCTCAGGCGCCCGAACGGTCATTCCGACTTCCACCACCCGCCCTCGCAAGTCCACGACCACATCTACCGGGCCTGCTGCATCCGGGATGTCGAACGACGCTCTGAGACACTGCGTCTCGCGCAGATCAGCAAATTGGGCTTTCTGCCGGGCGGCGGGGTCCGACACAATCGCCCGCGCCAGGCGTTCACGCACAGCGGTCCCAGTCTGCCGCGACAGGATCAGGGCGAGATCCCGCGTTTCCTGATGCCAGGCGTCCACGACGGCCACGGCTTCCTGACTGCGGGTGGGAACTGTGCCGCCCGCCGAGATCAGCCGGTTTAGCTCGGTCCAGTCAGGCGGCATCCGGTCGAAGCCGCGCACACCCGCGCTTTCATGACTGAGGAACCGCAGCAACTCGTCTAGCAGTACCGCCTGATCGGCATCAGCGACGCCTTCCTCGCCGCGCAGCAAATCGGCCTGGGTCAAAATGTACATCCAGGACCAGTGGAAAACCGGGACAGGTCCGACCTTCTTACGAACCTCGGGGAGAGGGTGGAGCTGCGGCCCGGTGGCAAACTGGTTGGAGATGGTCAGTATTGCGTCGATCCCGTTCTCCTTCGCCAGCTTGCGATATCGCTCGACCTGATCGACCACGAGATCGGCCTTCCCAACCTTCGCCTCGACCAGGATCCTGTATTCGGATTTCCCTTTACGCACGACGATGAGACCGTCGGGCCTGTCGCCCCTCGCCTCGTCTCCCGCAAGGACGATTTCGGTCCAGCATTCGATGCGCCCACGCACGCCGACAGTTTGGCCGATGGACTTCATCATGACCTGTGCGAACTCGTCGATCCGCGACAGGCAAGCGAGAAGGATCGACGTTGTCCGGCCTTCTTTGGATGTGACGGCGAGGACAGGAAAGAGCCGGGCGGCGTCTCCCTGCTTCAAGTAATCTGGTCTCTGCATGGTCGCTCCCGTTTGGATCAACCCCCCAGGTAAGTGCTAGCCGACCAAACAGTCATTCGCCAAGGATTTCGCCCAGATGCCGGGCGACCCAACCGCGTGGGATCAGGTGGCTGGCATCGTGGACATCCATGGTGACGAGGGCCCCGGCGCAGTCCCATTCGTGGCGGGTATGGGTCAGCCAGTCGACGGCGGACCACTCGAACTGGCGAGCCTCGGGGCCGCAATTCAGCAGGTCTTGCCAGAGACCGACGGCTGCCGTGGTCTCTCCGTTGGGGCCATAGGGGAAGTCCAGGACGGTATCGGTCGTGCCGTGGACATGGCTGATGCGGGCCGGGCGGCCATCGCAGGGGATGCCAGGCGGGAACGCCCCGGCGATCAGCAGCACGGCGTCCAGTTGCAGCGACGTTTCGCAGGCGAAGCGCGCCGCCATCAGCGCACCCCAGGAATAGCCCGACACGATCAGCGGGCCGTCGGTCGGATAGCGCGCGGCGACATCGGCCAAAACGGCCTCGGCGAAGGGCGTGTCGCGCGAGCCCGGGCGCCGGAAATCCCATGTGCGGCCCAGCCCGTCGGGCGCCACGAACAGCACGCCAGCCTGGGACGCCGCACCGCCGGTGCGCGGCGACTGGATCGGCACCTCACCCTGGCGGCCCCAACCGTGGAAGTGCAACTGAACCGCGAGGGGCGTCGCGCCATCCCAGCCCTCAGGCTCGCGCACGTGATAGGCCCTGTCGCCCAAGGCGCAGGGTTCGGTTCCTGTGCAGGCCGAAGCGGGGCCGGAGAGGAAGGCGAAGAAGAGGATAAGCCAGCGCATGATGCGCAGATAGCCGCCCAAGCGGGTCGGCGGCCAGTCACGAAGCGGTCAGCCGCCCCAGAAACCCATTGGTAGGCCGTTCAAGCAGTGGTGTTTGCCGGTCAAGGTTCGGGTCCGTCTTGAAGATATGGGCGAAACGGCCGCCGCAATGGATGCCGGTCCCCGGGAAGAACAGTGCCCTTCGGGCCTTTGTGCCGATGGCGCGGGCCGACACGAATATAAGACGCTGGACCCGATGGTTCCGCTGTCGAGTTCGGGAATCGACGGGTCGACCCGATTGCCGCGTCAGCGCGGTGAGTCATGTCCGCATCCCGAAAATCGTCCAGGGACAACGAGCAAGTCGGCCCTGCCTTCGGGTCGCCGGACGGCAAACACCTTCGAGGTGCCCGGGTCGGGCCGCTTTTCGGTCGGTAGGTCTAGCGAGACGTCGGATCTGGCTGTCGAGACCGCGGACCCGTTCCAGGGCCGAAGGGCAGTTCTGTCGCCGACGGTCGGCGCCGAGGCACGAGCCCGACCGGATGATCGCAGCGATGGGCCTGGAACCGTCCTGCGAAGCACGATGGGCGCGGTCACAGGGGGCCAGGCCCATTCCGCGTTGAACGACAGACGCGGCCGACGGCGGCGGCCTGCCAAATGCGACCAAGGCCGCCCGTGTCGACCCATGCGCCGACTTGCCCCGGTGGGCCAAGCCCCCGGGAAGGACGTCAAAGTCCGGCGGCGACCCGGCGGACGGTGGCGATCCGCTCGGCATTGGGCGGGTGGGTGCCCAGGAACTGATCGCCGGGATCGGGGATTCGGTTGAAGAAAGCGGCACCCCGCACCGGGTCGAACCCGGCCTGTGCGGTGATCACGGTGCCCAGGGCATCGGCCTCTAACTCATGTTCTCGCGAATAGCTGCGCGCGCCCACTTGTGCTCCGGCGCGGCTGATTTGGTTGATGGTGTTCGCATCCGCGCCCGCCGCGGTGGCGACCAGGCCGCCGACCAACGCCCCGGCCAGCGCCGATTGCCGCTGGCGGGCGATGTGCTGCTGGATATGATGCGCGCTTTCATGGCCGATCACAAAGGCGATTTCGTCCTGATTGCGGGCATCGGCGATCAGGGCCTGGGTGAAGGTCAGCAACGGCCGACCGTTGCGATCCAAGGACTGGAACGCGTTCGGCGGCGCATTTGGGTTTGGGTCGACCCGGATCAAGAAATCACAGTTGATCCGTTCCGTCCGGGCGCGGCACATCGCCTCGGCGGCGGGTTCGACCCGGGCGACAGCGCTCCGGAAGTTCTGCACCGCGGTCGCGCCGGACACCCGGGCCGGTTGCGACCCGCCCGCCGCTGGGGCGGGCTGCGGCACCGGCGCCGTGGTCACGCAGCCGGTCAGGATCAGCGCGCCGAGTAAGGTCATGGTCTTCCGCAGCATGGCAACTCCCGTCGGTTCGGCCTATCTGGTTGAGCGCGAGTATAGACCGGAGATCGCCGATGTCAGCGCCAGAAGAGACGAGGGTCCTGTATAATGCGGATTGCCCGGTCTGCCGGTTCGAGATCGACCACTACCGCAAGGTCGCCGCGCGCGATGGCTTGCCCGTGCGGTTCGACGACCTGAACGGCCCGGCGCGCGACGCCTGGGGCATCGACGCGGATGCGGCCGCCCGGCGGCTGCATGTCTTGCGGGAGGGGCACGTCGTGTCGGGATTTCCGGCGTTCCTGGTGCTCTGGTCGGAAATGCCACGCATGCGCTGGGTGGCGAAGGTGGCCGGCCTGCCAGGGCTGCGGCATGGTCTGGCGCTGCTTTACGACCGGCTCGGCGCGCCACTGCTCTACCGGATGCATCTGCGGCGCGCGGCCCGGCGCCGGGCGGAGCGGGCCTGATGTTCTCGATCGAGCATACCTTCGACGCCACCATCATCACCCTTGTGGATGAGGGCGAGCCGG
>JBCDCW010000281.1:0-4084 GCA_039180995.1 Pseudomonadota bacterium | reverse complement strand
CATCCGGGCATCCGGGCATCCGGGCATCCGGGCATCCGGGCATCCGGGCATCCGGGCATCCGGGCATCCGGGCATCCGGGCATCCGGGCATCCGGGCATCCGGGCATCCGGGCATCCGGGCATCCGGTCGCAATGCGCCGATAGGGCCGGGCCTCGTCCGGTCTCGGGCCCCAGCCCTCCTTTGACATGGCCAAGCGTGGTGTTGTCTGGCCGGTCTCCCCTCGCCCGTCTGTCCTAAACGGCCATCGGCGGAACGCCTTGGACTCAACCAACTCGAACGAGAGCCACGCGGCAACGCAACGTCGATCCGCGTCGTCCCAGTACTCCGAGCATCGCCGTTGCCTCGTCAAAGGGCCGTCCGGCGCAGCCGGTCGACGAACAGTCGCCAACGCCCACCAGACCGGTTCCGACGCCGATGGCGCCCACCCGGGCCTCTCGCCTTGTCCCTCTTGCATGGCAGCTATACATGGCCCCCATGATCGCGCGTCCCGCCTTGCCTTTCCTGCGCCCCAAGCCGCCGCGCGTTTCGGTTCTGCGCCTCCAAGGCGTCATCGCGGCCACAGGCGGCCGCGGCACCCTAGCCCACGTCAACCTTGCCCCGGCGATCGAGCGCACCTTCCGCAAGGGCAAACCCAAGGCCGTCGCCTTGGCGATCAACTCTCCCGGCGGCTCGCCGGTCCAATCGGCCCTGATCGGCGCCCATATCCGCCGTCTGGCCGACGAACTCGACTTGCCCGTCCACGCCTTCGTCGAGGACGTGGCGGCCTCGGGCGGCTATTGGCTGGCGGCCGCCGCCGACCATGTCTGGGTCGACGCTTCGTCCATCACAGGCAGCATCGGCGTGATCTCGGCGGGGTTCGGCTTTCCCGCGGCCCTGGAAAAGCTCGGCATCGAACGCCGGGTCCATACGGCGGGACAGGATAAGTCGATGCTCGACCCCTTTCGCCCCGAACGCCCCGAGGATATCGACCGCCTCAAGGGGCTCCAGGCAAAGATCCACACCCATTTCATCGACCACGTGAAGACACGCCGCGGCAACCGCCTGGCCACGGATCGCCATGACCTCTTCACGGGCGAGATCTTCGTGGGGGAAGACGCCGTCGCCGCCGGTCTTGCCGATGGTGTCGCCCATCTGACCCCGAAGATGCAGGAGCTCTATGGCGACAAGGTCCGCCTGATCGGTGGCGCCCCCCGCCGTCCGTTGATTCAGCGCTTGGTGCCGTCCATCGCCCGCGACGCGCTCGATGCGCTGGAAGCCCGAGCCCAATGGGCCAGGTTCGGCCTCTGACATGCTCGTCAAGATCGTCACTCTGTTCCTGATCGGAATGGCCGTCCTGGCCATGTTCGGCCGTCTGCGCTTCCCAGGCCAAGACAAGCTGAGCCGATTGCGCGGAAAATGCCCAGCTTGCGGGGCGCCCCGCGTCGGCCGCGGCCCGTGTCCCTGCGGGAAGGGCTGATCGCGCATGATCATCGAATTCCTGATGGTGGCCGTCGGGTTGGTCATCCTGATCTTCGCAGGCGACGCGCTGGTCAAAGGCGCCGTCAACCTGGCGCTGCGCCTGGGCCTGCCCGCCTTGGTCGTCAGCCTGACAGTGGTCGCCTTCGGCACGTCGGCGCCGGAACTGCTGGTCTCGGTCCAGGCTATCCTGGACGGCGCGCCGGGCCTGGCGCTGGGCAATGTGGTCGGCTCGAACACCGCCAACGTTCTGTTGGTTCTGGGCGTGCCCGCCCTGATCGCCACGCTGCACACCTCCCATTGCGAGACACGGCGTGATTTCCTCTACATGCTGGTCGCGACCTTTCTCTTCATCGCGTTCTGTTTTACCGGCAAGCTGGTCTGGTGGCATGGCCTGATCCTGCTGACCGTGCTGGCGGGTATCCTGATCCTGACATTCCTGTCGTCCCGCGGTCAGGAGGTCGAGGTCGAAGGCGTCGAACCCGGCCTGCCCGGCTGGAAACTGGCCGCCTATCTGGTGCTGGGTCTGATCGGCCTGCCGCTGGGCGCCAACCTCTTGGTCGATGGCGCGACCGAAATCGCCCGCACATTCGGCGTCAGCGAAACCGTCATCGGCCTAACCCTGGTCGCCATCGGCACCTCGCTGCCGGAACTGGCGACCACCGTCATGGCCGCCATCCGGCGCCATGCCGACGTCGCCCTCGGCAACGTCATCGGGTCGAACCTGTTCAATCTTCTGGGCATCATCGGCGTGGCCTTGCTGGTCGGGCCCATCCCCGTCGACCCCGCCTTCCTGACCAAGGACCTCTGGGTGATGCTGGCCGCGACGCTGGTCCTGATCCCTTTCGTCTTTTTGGCGCGGGATATCACCCGAACCTGGGGCGTGGCGCTGACCGGGCTCTATGCCATCTATCTCTACGTGGCCTTCCTCTAAAGGAGATCTGAGATGCGCGCATTGGTGACCGGGGCAGGGGGGCGGTTGGGGCAGGCCATGGCGATCGAACTGGCCCGGATGGGCCATGACGTCGCCATCCACTACGCCGCCTCCGCCGAGGGCGCGCAAGCAACCGAGAAGGCCGTCGCCGCGGAAGGGCGGCACGCCGCCCTGCTTCAGGCGGATCTGCTGGATCTGGACGCCACCGATGCCCTGATCCCCCGCGCGGCCGAGGCGCTGGGTGGCCCGCTCACCGTCTTGGTCAACAACGCCTCGATCTTTGAACATGACGACATCCACACGGCCACCCGCGCCAGCTGGGATCGTCACATGCGCTCCAACCTCCAAGCGCCCTTCCTGCTCATCCAGGCTTTCGCCGCCCAAGCGCCCGAGGCCGCCCATGACGGCGAGCCGCTGGCCGTGGGCAACGTCATCAACATGATCGACCAGCGCGTGCGCAAGTTGACGCCGGAATTCATGACCTATTCGCTGGCGAAATCCGCGCTCTGGACGCTGACCCGCACGGCCGCCCAGGCCCTGGCGCCCGCGATCCGGGTCAACGCGATCGGCCCCGGGCCGACGCTGCAAGGCGCGCGACAGACCCCCGATCACTTCGCGGCCCAACGCGCAGCCACCATACTGGAACGGGGCGCCGATCCGTCCGACATCGTCGCCGCCCTGCGCTTCATCCTGTCGGCCAGGGCGCTTACCGGGCAGCTTCTCTGCATAGATGGCGGTCAGCATCTGGCCTGGCAGACACCCGATGTCTTGGGGGTTGAATAACGCCCGGTCTCAGGCCCTGACGGACCGTAAGGCAGAGTTGTCCACCACGACGTCACGTCGTTTCGACACCGCAATTACGTGATAGATCTTCTCAACTACGAGACAAGAAAAAAGAAAAATACGTTCTAATATAACGGCTTGTGAATTTTTTGAAATTTACGATTTGGTAACGATTTCATGAACGTGCTCAAGAAAAACAGGGCCTTCCGAAATCCCCTCCCAGCTTTATCCACACACCTTACCAACCAGTTGACCATTCGGACGTCTTGCTTCGACCCTATGTCTGGGGCAGCGCCGGGACAGAATCGGAACCAAGGGCGGACGACGTGAAACAGGCCGACATCCAGACCGGCCCCGAGGTCATCAAACGCTTCCTCAAGACGCTGGACGGCAGTCCCGGCGTCTACCGGATGCTCGATGCCGACAGCCGCGTTCTCTACGTCGGCAAGGCTCGCAACCTGAAGAACCGCGTGGCCAGCTACACCCGCCTCCAGGGCCAATCGGGCCGCATCGCCCGCATGATTTCCGAGACCGCGTCGATGATGGTTCTGACCACATCGACCGAACTCGAAGCCCTGCTGCTGGAACAAAACCTCATCAAGCAGCTCAAGCCGCGCTACAACGTGCTGCTGCGCGACGACAAATCCTTCCCCAATATCGAGGTCACCGCCGGCCACGCCTTCCCGCAAATCCGCAAGCATCGCGGCAAGAAAGGGCAGGGCACCTATTTCGGCCCCTTCGCCTCCGCCGGCGCCGTCAACCGCGTCCTCAACCAGCTCCAGCGGGTCTTCCTGCTCCGCAACTGCTCGGACAGCGATTTCGAAACCCGCACCCGCCCCTGCCTCAACTACCAGATCAAGCGCTGCTCGGCCCCCTGCGTCGGCTTCATCTCCGAGGCCGACTACAAGTCT
>JBCDCW010000280.1:0-4106 GCA_039180995.1 Pseudomonadota bacterium | reverse complement strand
GCCTGAACCTCTGCGGCGTCCGTCGCCATGCCGGTTCGGAGCGCATCTAAGTCCGAATAGCCCATCCGTGCCGCCACCATTTCGGCGCCGCCGGTCCCTAAAACCGATCCGTCCGACCCATCCGTCAGAAGGCGCAAAATCTGCCGCTGGCGCGCGAAGCGGGCATGGCCGTCAGCCAAGACATCACGTTCGCCGTCGGTCATCCATCCATCCAGCGCCAATTGCGCCGCCGTCCCGCGAACGGGCGCACGGGCCAGTACGGCCTGCGCCTGAGCGGCAAGCTCGATTTCCTGCATCCGGCCAGGTCCATCCTTTGGGTCGAGGCGGCCACCGGGCTTGGCCGCGCGCAAACGACCGAGCATGGTGCCGAGTTCCGCCAGCACATCGCTGCGGCTGAAGCGGCCTGTGCCGAGCACATCGCGCCGCGCCCGCTCCATGGCCACACGGATAGATCGCGGCCCGGCAACGGGCCGCGCCCGGGTGACGGCCAGATGTTCCCAGACCCAAGCCTCCTGCGCCTGGTAGGCGCGGAACCCGCTCAGCGCCGTCGCCACCGGGCCCTGCCGTCCCGAGGGCCTCAGGCGCATGTCCACCTCGTAGAGCCGACCCGTGCCCGTCGGTGCCGTCAACGCCGTGATCAACACCTTGGTGGCCTTGGCCGCCCATTGCCCTGCCGACAATTGTCGGCGCCCATCCGACATGGCGTGATCGCCCCCATCATGGATCACCACGAGATCCAGATCCGAGCGCGCCGTCAACACCTGCGCGCCCAGCGATCCCATCCCGCAAACGCCAACGCGCAGCCCGGGCACGCGCCCATAGCGGCGGGCCGTCTCGGCCAAGGCGGCGTCCCACGCCGCCCGCAGCGTGGCGTCGGCCAGGTCCGCATAGGCGCGCGCGATGACCTCCGGCGGCTCCAGGTCGCACAGCAGATGGACTCCGATCCGGAAATGCCAATCACGATGCCAGCGGCGGAGCGCTTCGAGCGCGTCCTCGAAGTCGATCGGCGGGTCCGATGGGGATGGGCAACGCGCCAGGGGCGCGAAGAATGTCCCATCCAGCACCGCGTCCAAAACAGCGGCATTCCGCGACAGATGGCGGGCCAAATCCGGGGCCGTAGCACAGATATCGGCCAGAAGGGCGACGAGCTTAGGATTCGCCTCAAACAGCGAAAGCACCTGCACACCCGCCGGAAGCCCCCGCAGAAATGCATCGAAGGCGGCAAGTGCCTCGGCCGGTCGGGCGGCGCGGGCCAGTTCCCGCAACAGACCGGGCCGCAGACGCCGATAGATCTCGCGCGCTCGCTCGGACCGGAGCGCGGGATAGGTTAGCCAGCGGTCTGTGATACCCTGGGCGCCATCGATCGGATCCGGTTCGGCCACGGTCGCCTGCGGCGCGAAGGCGGGGTCGACGCAGGCCTCCACGGCCTGCATCCGGTCCCGCAGGTCGGCGACGAAACGGTCCGTATCGGCCTGCCCCATGAAACAGGCGATCCGTCTGAGCCCCTCCCCGTCCGAGGGCATGCGGTGGGTCTGGCTGTCTTGAACCATCTGTAAGCGGTGTTCGACACGGCGCAGGTGCCGGTAATTGTCCGACAGCAGGTCACGGGTCGGGTCATCCACATGGCCACCCGCAGCCAGCGCCGCGAGGGCATCCAGCGTGCCCCGCGCGCGCAACGACGGATCGCGGCCGCCCAGGACGAGTTGCTGGGTCTGGGCGAAGAACTCGATTTCCCGAATGCCGCCCTGCCCCAGCTTCACGTCATGCCCCGGCACATCCCAGGGCCCCGCCAGCCCTTTATGGTCGCGGATGCGCAACCGCATGTCATGGGCATCCTGGACGGCGGCGAAATCCAGATACCGCCGCCAGACGAAGGGCCGCAGCCGGTCGATGAAGGCCGCCCCCGCACTGGCGTCGCCGGCGGAGGCCCGCGCTTTGATCCAGGCGGCACGCTCCCACGTGCGCCCCATGGCCTCGTAGTAGCGCTCCGCCGCCTCCATCGACAAAACGATGGGCGTCGAAGCGGGGTCGGGGCGCAACCGCAGATCAGTGCGAAAGACGTAGCCATCGGCTCGAATGTCGGACAATTGAGCCGCGGCACTCCGGGCGGCCTTCAGCAGGATCGGCCGGGCGGAGGAATAGTCTTCGGGCGCATAGCGCGTCTCATCGAAGAGCAGGACCAGATCGATATCGCTGGAATAGTTCAACTCGCCCGCGCCCATCTTGCCCATGGCGATGGCGACCAACCCGCCATCGCCCTCGACCGGTGCCTTGCCGTGCCGGCGCAGGGCCCAGACCAGAGCCGCCTGAACACAGGCATCGGCGAAGGTGGTCCAGTGCCGCGTCGCCTCCATCACCGGCCAGACCCCGCCCAATTCGCAAAGCCCGACCAGCAAGGCCGCCCGCCGCTTCACCTGACGCAAGGTCGGTCCGGGATCGCCCTGCAGCCTGTCCAGCGCCAGGATAACGTCGCCAAGCGCGTCCTCGGGGGCCTGGCCCCAAATGTCGGACATCCAATCCCGCTCTTTGCGCATCAGACCGGCCAGATAAGAACTGCACCCGGCCGCCCCTTCGATCAGCGGGCCGCATTCGGATGGCGGGTCCAGGTTCGCGCGGGCCGCCGATCCGGCAGCAGGGTCGAACGGGATCGGGTGGGTCGTCAGGCGAGCGCGGAACATGGGCAGATCAGCGCACTTGCCGGACGCCGCGTCAATCGGCACAAGCCGGGCATGAGCAAGAGCCTTCGCCGCGTCGCCCACGCCCTTTCGGATGCGGGGTTGAACATCACCCCCGTCGAGATGCCGGGCGAGACCCGCACCGCCGCCCAAGCGGCGGCCGAAGTGGGCTGTGAGATCGACCAAATCGCCAAGTCCATCCTATTCGGGCGCGGGGACGGCTGTGCCCTGTTCCTAACGGCGGGCGGCAATGCGGTAGATGGCGCCAAGGCATCGGATCTCGCGGGCGCAGACTTAACCCGCGCCGATGCCGCCACCGTGCGCTCGGTGACCGGGTTCGCCATTGGCGGGGTGGCCCCGGTGGGCCATATCTCGCCCTCGCCGATCTGGATGGACCCGCGATTGATGGATTTCGATACGATCTGGGCCGCCGCGGGGACGCCACGCCATGTCTTCCCGATCTCTCCGGGCGATCTCCAACGCCTGACGGATGCGACCATCGCCGATTTCACCACATAGGACGGGGTTTCACCCCATCTACGCGAACAGATCGTGGCATAGCTCCAACGCATCCACCAACACGTCCACCTCCTGCCGCGTGTTATAGACGCCGAAGCTGGCCCGACAGGTTGCCGTGACCCCCAGATGTGTCATCAACGGCTGCGCGCAATGGTGTCCGGCCCGGACGGCAACGCCCTTCTTGTCAAGGACCGTCGAGATGTCATGGGCATGGGCCGCGCCGTCCAGCGTGAAGCTGAAAATCGCCGCTTTGTGCTTGGAATTCCCCTGCACATTCAGCCAGTTCAACCCATCCAGCCGGTCGCGGGCATAATCGCGCAAATCGGCCTCGTGAGCCGCGATCCGGTCCATGCCCACGTCGGTCATCCAGTCGATGGCCGCGCCCAGGCCGATGGTCTGAACGATGCCGGGCGTGCCCGCCTCGAACTTCATGGGCGGGTCGTTCCAGGTCACGATGTCCTTGCCCACATCCCGGATCATGTCACCGCCGCCCATGAAGGGGCGCATCTCGGCCATTCGCTCCGGTCGGATATAGACAGCACCGGACCCGCTGGGGCCATAGAGCTTGTGGCCCGTAATCGCATAGAAATCGCAGCCCAGATCGGCGACGTCTACCGGCATGTGGACCGCCGCCTGCGAGCCGTCGACGACGACCGCGATGTCATGGTCGCGGACGCCACCGCAGATCGCCTTCACATCAACAACGGTCCCCAATACATTGGAAAGATGGGTGATCGAAATCAACTTGGTCCGATCCGTGACGGCATCCAGCACCGCCTGCGGGTCCAGGTCGCCGTTCACATCGGTGTCGACCCAGATCAGCTTCACCCCCTGCCGTTCGCGCAAGAAATGCCAGGGCACGATATTGGCGTGATGCTCCATCACCGACAGGATGATCTCGTCGCCCGCCTG
>JBCDCW010000279.1:0-4109 GCA_039180995.1 Pseudomonadota bacterium | reverse complement strand
GCCCTGGACGATCTCCACCGCCTCGGGCGGCACCCCCAGATCGGAGGCCAGGAACTGCCGATAGACCGTCTCATGCCCCTGCCCGTTCGACTGGGTGCCCACATAGAGCTTCACGCGCCCCTCATCGGTGAACTCGATCTCCGCATGCTCGCTCGGCTGCCCCAGGATCGACTCGATATAGTAACACACCCCCAGCCCGCGCAGCTTGCCTCGCGCCTCGCTCTCCCGGCGTCGGTCCTCGAACCCGGCCACCGCGCCCTCGACCTCGGCCCGGCCCAATACCCGAGCAAAATCGCCCACGTCATAACTTTCGCCCATGGCGCTCATATAAGGAAACTGATCGGGCTTAATGAACGACTTCCGCCGCAGCTCGAACCGGTCCACCCCCAGCTCCTTGGCGGCATAATCCATCGCCCGTTCCAGCACATAGATCGCCTCGGGTCGCCCGGCCCCGCGATAGGCATCGACCTGGGTCGTGTTCGTAAACACCCCCGTCGAGGTCATGTAACAGGCCTGCACGTCATAGACGCCCGGCATCACGCGCGAGAACAGATCCGACTGGATATGCTGCGCAAACCCCGAATGATACGCGCCCATATTGGCCACGTTCTCCTGCCGATACGCCACCAACTTGTAATCCGCATCGAACCCCAACTCGGCCGTGCAGACCAGATCGCGCCCCGCATTGTCCGACAGCATCGACTCGCTGCGATCCGCCATCCAGCGCACGGGCCGCCCGAGCATCTTCGCCGCATGGGCCACCAGGATCGTCTCCGGATAGACCATCGCCTTCATCCCGAACCCGCCGCCCACATCCGGGTTCGTCACCCTTACATCAGCCTCGTCCATCCCGAGGCTCTTCGACAATTGCCCCTTCGTCCCCCAAACGCCCTGCCCGTTCACGCAGACATGCAGGCGCCCATCCTCCATCTCCGCCCAGGCCCCGCGCGGCTCCAGCGACGCACAGATGATCCGCGTATCATCCACCACCAGCTTCACCCGATGCACCGCCCCGGCCAGCCCGGCCTCACACGCCTCCGCATCGCCCTTCGCATACCGATACGACACATTATCCGGCGCCTCGTCATGCAGCGCCGGGCCGCCTTCGGCCACATCCACCTTCACCGGCAGGTCCTCGATCTCCACCTCGATCGCTTCGGCCGCGTCCCGCGCTTGCCCCAGGCTCTCGGCGACCACAAAGGCCACCGGCTCGCCCACGAACCGCACCCGCCCCTTGGTCAATAACGGCCGCTTCGGATCCGCGGCCTTCGAGCCGTCCGGGTTCCGCGCCACCACGGTCGGGATGTGGTTCACAACCCCAGCCGCCTCGATATCGTCCGAGGTCAGCACCAAGACCACGCCGTCCATCCCGCGCGCCGCGCTCACATCCAGCCCTGTCACCTCCCCATGGGCCAGGCTCGACCGCAGCACATAGGCATGCAGAGCCCCCGCCGGCGCGGTATCATCCACGTACCGCCCCGCCCCCGTCAGCAGCCGCGTATCCTCCACGCGGGCATTCGACTGGGCGAGACCGAATTTGGGCGGCTGCAGCGTCATGGGAATTCTCCGTAACTTGGGTCGTCGGGGACACTAGCGGGCCGGCGCCCAGTGTCCATGCGGCGCGTCACCGTCCCTTGGCACCGCCGCGCTTTCGGTGTCTCCCCGGCCCCGCACGCCAACCGCCCCCGAAAGCCCCCATGTCCCTCGACCTCCTCTTCCACCTCTCCCTCCTCGTTGCCCTGATCGGCTGGGCCGCGCTCGCCGCCGCGCCCCTGGCCCCGGCCCGCCTGATCTCCTTCGGCGGCCTGGCTGTCCCCGCGCTCCTGTCCCTGGCCTACGCCATCCTCGCCCTCCTCCATTTCCCCGGCGGCCTCACCAGCCTCCCGGACGCCCTCCTTTTCTTCGCCTCGCCCGGCGCACTGCTGGCGGGCTGGGTCTATTACCTCGCCTTCGACCTCTTCGTCGGCGGCTGGCAGGTCCGCGACGCCCGCCGCCGCGGCCTGCGACACCTGGCCGTGCTGCCCTGCCTCCTCCTGACGCTCATGCTGGGCCCCATCGGCCTGCTGGCCTATCTGGCCCTCCGACAGATCCGCACCCGCCCAGCCTAGGGCCCGCACTTCCCCTCCCGGCAGGCATTCGCTATCGCGGGCGACAGTGACATTTGAGGCCCGCCCGATGGACAAGACCTTCAACGCCAAAGAGGCCGAAACCCGCATCTCCAAAGCCTGGATCGACGGCGGCTATTTCCGCGCCGGCGCCAATGCGTCGCGCGCGGAAACCTTCTCCATCGTCATCCCGCCGCCCAACGTCACCGGCGCGCTCCATATGGGCCACGCCTTCAACAACACGCTCCAGGACATCCTCGTCCGCTGGCACCGCATGCGCGGCTTCGACACCCTCTGGCAGCCGGGCACCGACCATGCCGGCATCGCCACCCAGATGGTGGTCGAGCGCGAACTGGCCAAAACGAACCGCCGCCGCACCGACATGTCGCGCGAGGAATTCCTCGACCTCGTCTGGCAGCAAAAGCACAAATCCCGCGGCAACATTACCGGCCAACTCCAACGCCTCGGCGCGTCCTGCGATTGGGACCGGGAAGCCTTCACCATGGGCGGCGCCCCCGGCGACCCGGACAAGGATCTGGGCGGTGGTCAGAACTTCCACGACGCCGTCATCAAGACCTTCGTCGACATGTACGAAAAGGGCCTGATCTATCGCGGCAAGCGCCTGGTCAATTGGGACCCGCATTTCGAGACCGCCATCTCGGATCTGGAGGTCGAGAATATCGAGACCCCGGGCCATATGTGGCACTTCAAATACCCGCTCGCCGGCGGCGAAACCTATGAATACGTGGAGAAAGATGAGGACGGCGAGATCACGCTCCGCGAGACCCGCGACTACATCTCCATCGCCACCACGCGCCCCGAAACCATGCTGGGTGACGGCGCCGTAGCCGTTCACCCGTCCGACGAGCGTTACGCCCCCATCGTCGGCAAGCTCTGCGAAATCCCTGTCGGCCCCAAGGAGAGCCGCCGCCTGATCCCCATTATCACCGACGCGTACCCCGATCCCGATTTCGGCTCCGGCGCGGTCAAGATCACCGGTGCCCACGATTTCAACGATTACGACGTCGCCAAGCGCGGCGACATCCCCTGCTACCGCCTGATGGACACCAAGGCGGCGATGCGGGACGACGGCGCGCCCTATGCCGAGGCCGCCGCCATCGCCATGGCCGTCGCCAAGGGCGACCGGACCCTGACCGAAGCCGAGACCGACACCATCAACCTGGTCCCCGACCACCTCCGCGGCCTCGACCGGTTCGACGCCCGCAAGCGCGTCACCGCCGAGATCACGGCCGAAGGTCTCGCTGTCATGACAACGGCAGACGACCCACGCTTGGGCGGCAAACCGTCGAACGACGGCAAACCTTCAAAAGGTAGAGTGGGTGACAACCCACCATCCACCGCCACCGAGGCCCAACCAACCGGCACCACAGCCACCGCCGATGAGGGCGCGCCAGCAACCGAAGAGGCCCCCGTCCCCCTCGTCGAAGCCAAATCCATCATGCAGCCCTATGGCGACCGCTCCAAGGTCGTCATCGAGCCCATGCTCACCGATCAATGGTTCGTCGACACCGACAAAATCGTCGGCCCCGCCATCGAGGCGGTCGAAGACGGCACCGTCCGCATCCTCCCGGAGGCGGACAAGAAGGTCTATTTCCACTGGCTCCGCAACATCGAACCCTGGTGCATCTCCCGCCAACTCTGGTGGGGCCACCGGATCCCGGTTTGGTATGGGCCTGGCGTTGTAAAGCATATTCCGGATGGCGTTGAGGATACCACTGCGAAGTCTTATCGACTGTCCTGGCAAGCAGAGGATATCCGGTCGTTTGTAGGGGAGACAATCGCAGAAGCATCCGAAAGAGCGTTCCGCTACTACGAGGAGTTCGGTTGTCAGGGTGAGGCGGACGAAGAACCTTACGAAGTCGACGATATTGAAGCCGCGAAGGCAGTTTTTCACCCCGTTCGCGCGGTTGCCTTGTGGCGCGACCCCGACGTCCTCGACACCTGGTTCTCCTCGGGCCTCTGGCCCCTCGGCACGCTCGGCTG
>JBCDCW010000278.1:0-4113 GCA_039180995.1 Pseudomonadota bacterium | reverse complement strand
CAGGCGCCGCGCCAGCCATGGCAAACCCGGCGCCCAGAAGGCGCGGGCAAACGCCTGATATGGCCAGGGATGATCCCGTACATGGACGGCGCCAGCGGCCACGCAGATCACTCGCTCAATCCGATCTAGCCCGGTCTGGAACGGCAGCATCATACCGCCCAGCGAATGCCCGATCACCCAAAGCGGGACCCCCGGCAGCAATCGAGCGGCGTAATCCCGTGCCGCCTGCTGGTCCCGCACGCCCCAATCGGTCATGGTGGCGCCGCTGCCCCTGGGCGATCCCGACCAACCGAAATCGCGATAATCATAGGTCAAGCAGGCCACCCCGCGCGCCGCAAGCCAAGCGGCGAACGCGCCATAGAACCGCGCCGGAACCCCGGTCGCACCGTTCAACACCGCCACCGCGCGAGGAGGTCCGTCAGGACGGACGAGCCGCCCCCGCAACACGGCGCCTTGGGCTGGGAACTCCAGTTCCATGGGCCCTCCATAGACCAATTGGTCTAGACCATATAGTCTAATGCCATCCCCTAGACCGTTCGGTCAAGTCATGCGATCCGGTCCCATGGTCGACACACCGCCCTCCACCCGCGACCGCCTGACCCAGGCCGCCGCTCGCCTGTTCCAGGAAGCCGGCTATCACGGCACCTCCATCGCCGATGTCCTGGCCGCAGCCGCGGTGCCCAAGGGCTCGCTTTACCACCACTTCCCCAATGGAAAGGCCGATCTGGCCCGCGCCGCGGCCGACATGGCCTCGCGGCTGATGCTCGACATCGTCGCCGCCGCCTACGACCCCGCCGACGATTTCGCCCATGGCACCGACCGGCTGGCCGAAAAGTTCGCCCGCCTCTTCGAACGTTACCCCCATTGGCGCGCCTGCCCTGTCCAGACGCTGCTGCTGGACGGGCCGCTGGCCACCCATGGCGCGCCCCAACTCCAAACCTGGATCGACGCGACGGCGCGCCAGGCTGACCGCTTGGGCCAGTCCGCGCCGGACCAGACCGCCACCCGCCTTTGGACCATGCTCATCGGCTGCTGGACCCTGGCCCGCGCCCAGGACGATCCGGCCCCCCTGCGCGCGCTGCCCGGCTTGCTCGATGGCCCCGCAACCCTAGCTGGCCCATCATGAAGCAGGGCACCAACGACCGGGACAACAAGACCGACTTGGCCGAATGGCGCACCGATTGGGCCGAGGACCGCACCGTCCTCGCCAATGAACGCACGTTTGCCGGCTGGATGCGCACCGGCATGGCCGCCATCGCCATCGCCGTCGGCCTGCGTGCCGTCTTCAACGAAGCGGAACCCACCTGGATCCCCAAGGCCGTTGCCACGCTTTTCATCCTGGCCGCGCTGGCAATCTTTTACGCGGCTTGGAAGAATTCCTGCCACGGCCAGCGCCGCCTCGACACCCACGACACCAACGAACAAGATACAAGGACCTTCGGGCTGCTCTCAGCCATGTTCTCGGTGGGGGCTGTCGCCGTCTGCGCGGTGCTCTGGACGCTCTGAGGCCGGGGCGGCTAGATAGCGTCTTCATCAGGGGGCCGGCATGAGCGAATCCGAATACCAAGTCCTGGCGCGCAAATACCGCCCTGCGACCTTCGCCGATCTGATCGGCCAGGACGCCATGGTCCGCACCCTGAAGAACGCCTTTGCCGCCGATCGCATCGCCCAGGCTTTCATCCTGACCGGTATCCGCGGGACCGGGAAGACCACGACGGCCCGCATCATCGCCAAAGGCCTGAACTGCATCGGCCCCGACGGCAAAGGCGGCCCCACGACCGAACCCTGCGGCGTCTGCGAGCCCTGCATGACCATCGCTAGGGGTAACCACGTGGACGTGCTGGAAATGGACGCCGCCTCCAATACCGGTGTGAACGACGTTCGGGAAATCATTGATTCCGTTCACTACCGGGCGGCCTCCGCCCGCTACAAGATCTACATCGTGGACGAGGTTCACATGCTCTCCAACTCCGCCTTCAACGCCCTGTTGAAGACGCTGGAAGAACCCCCTGCCCACGTCAAATTCATCTTCGCGACCACCGAAATCCGCAAGGTGCCGGTCACTGTTCTCTCGCGCTGCCAGCGCTTCGACCTGCGCCGGATCGAACCGGAAATCATGATCGACCATCTGCGGAGCATCGCCACAAAGGAAGGCGCCCTGATCGCCGACGACGCCCTCGCTCTGATCGCGCGTGCCGCCGAAGGCTCAGCGCGCGATGCCATGTCCTTGCTGGACCAAGCCATCAGCCACGGCGCGGGCGAAACCACCGCCGATCAAGTCCGCGCCATGCTGGGCTTGGCGGATCGCGGCCGCGTCATGGATCTCTTCGACATGGTGATGCGCGGCGATGCCGCAGGGGCACTTCTCGAATTGGGCGCGCAATACAGCGACGGCGCCGACCCCATGGCCGTCCTGCGCGACCTGGCCGAGATCACGCATTGGGTCTCGGTGATACAGATCACCCCCGATGCCGCCGAAGACCCCACCGTCAGCCCAGACGAGCGGGCCCGCGGCCAGGCCGCCGCGGCGGCCTTGCAAATGCGCAGCCTCACCCGCATGTGGCAAATGCTGCTGAAAGCGTTGGAAGAGGTCTCCAACGCGCCCAACGCCATGATGGCCGCCGAAATGGCCATCATCCGCCTGACCCATGTCGCCGACCTGCCGTCCCCGGACGAACTGATCCGCAAGCTCCGCGACCAACCCGCCCCGCAAGCCGCCAGCCCTGCCCCACGCCCCGCCCCTTCCGGCGAGAGCAGCGCCCCGATGGCCCGCGCCAGCGGCGCGGCCCAGCCGGCGATCCAACCCGGAGCCGAGCAAGCCCTCGCCCGCTTCCAAACCTTCCCCCAAGTCGTCGACCTGATCCGCGCCAACCGCGACGTGAAACTGCTGGTCGAGGTCGAAACCGGCCTCCGCCTAGTGCGCTATGCCCCGGGCCGCATCGAATACCAACCGGCCCCCGCCGCGCCGACCGACCTGGCCCAACGCCTGGCTGGCCGCCTGCAAGGCTGGACTGGCGTCCGCTGGGTCGTGACCATCGCCAACGAAGACGGCGCGCCCACCATCGCCGAAACCCGCGACGCGGAAACCCGCGCGACCGAGGCCCAGGCCCTGGCCCATCCGCTGACCCAATCGGTCCTCGCCGCCTTCCCCGGCGCCGAACTGGTCGAAGTTCGCACCCGCGCGGCCGCCCAGCACGCCGCTGCCGAAGCCGCGCTGGAAGAGGTCGAGGACGAATGGGACCCGTTCGACGAAAACTGAGGACAATCGGCCTACCAGATCGCCGCGGGCGCCCCTTGGCGTCGTTAAGCGCCGTTCTGACCAATTCGCCCGTTGCAGTGCGGGTAGCAGTCGGCCGACAGCCCTGCCAGATGGTCACCCGCCCGACCCAACCGCCAGGACGAGGAGGTCGCACATATGGGCGACACATGGGCGTTCGTTGAAGCTGACATCGAAAGGTGGCCCTCAAAATCCGACCTTGCCGAGATGTTCAGGAAGGACGGCTATCTTGTCTACGAAGGGCGGTATTCTGTGCGCCTCGATGATTTCGACAGTTTCCAATTCCGAGAACTCGGCGGTGACCTGGGACCCGGTTGCGTGACCGCCGACAATGAATAGACGGCAGAGCTGATTGCCTTCTCGAAACGGGTGTCGAAGACGCTGGCGGATGCGGGGATCAAGCATCGGTTCGAGGTGTATTCGGAAAATGATGAGATCACCGCCTACCTTCACCACAACTGGCCAAGGGACGGGTAGAGGTATGGACGCACCTGCCTAGAGCATCTGCGCTTGAGACTTGAAAGCTTGCATCCCGCCCAAGCCACGGTTGCTGGCCACCGGCCCGGGTCAATCCGACGGCGTCCCTCTTCCGGTCCTTTGCCTACCCCACCACCACCGGCCTCTCGGCAAAACGCCGCGCTTGAACAGACCGAACAATGTCCGACCCAGGTCAGACGCCCATCCGACGTGGATCATACTCGCCGATTTGCACAGAACATGCCCTGAAAGGCGTGAATGGTGGACTGATCTTCCTCTGGCCAGAAATACCTTCGGGGGTTTCTTAAGGGGGCAGACGGCCCCCTTAAGCGGGGAGCGCGAGGGGAAGCCCCCTCGCT
>JBCDCW010000277.1:0-4155 GCA_039180995.1 Pseudomonadota bacterium | reverse complement strand
GGGCGCCTGGGCCGGGGAGGCAAGGGGCGGGCCGGAATGGCCCGCCCGGGCGCTTAGCCGCACATCAGCTTCTTGGGGTGGATGATGTGGCTGCGGTGGTCGCGCACGTAAGCGGCGAGGCCCGCGATGCAGGAGGGCTGGCCGCCGAAGCCGGACCAGGGCTTGAAATGCGGGATGTGGATGTAGGTCGTGGGATCGCGCTTCAGCAGGTTGGCGAAGACCGAGGCCACGATGCTGCCGCCGGCGCCGGTGAGGCGGCCATGGCCGTGCTCCTGGGCTTCCTGCAGGGCGTAGAACCAGAGCGGAGTCTTGGTGATGCCCTTGGCGGCCAGTTCCGGCGGAACGTCCGGGACGGGCGTGCCGAGCTTGGCGGCGACCTGTTGGCCGGAGGCCAGTTGGTAGGTGTAGCGATCCCGGACCATGTTGCGCAGGGCCAGGTTCTGGGACTGGACCTCCGTCAGGGTCTCGCCGATCTCGGCCAGTTCGATCGTGCCCATCACGAAGGGCAGCCGGAAGAGCGGGTCGCCCAGCTTGGGTCCGACGGGGCGGGCCATCTGGGCGTCGGGGCCGTGGCTGTGGTTGAAGAACATGTCCAGGGACAGGTTCTCGCTGGACGGGCGGGGGCCGAAGCTTGAGAAGTCGAACAGGCCCATGGGCGCGCCGGCCTCGGTCAGTTTGTACTGGGCCTGGGTGGTGGCGTGGCCGAAGCGGTAGCAGGCGCCGGTGAACTCGACCGGCATGATGGCCGCGTCGGGGCCGAAGAGGTGGTCGGCCATGGCGCGGTCGAGGCAGGCCTGGTCGACGAAGGCGGGGAGGAGTTCGTTCCAGACGATCCACTGGTAGTGGAGGCGGATGAAGCGGCGGACCTCTTCGAAATTGGTCAGCTTGGGCTTCACGTGGTCGTGCCAGACGTGCTTCGGGATGCCGTCCTGGGCGCAGGCCTTGATGTCGGCGGCGGTGCTGGCCTCGTCCCGAAGCTTGGACATCAGGATGTTGTGGAGCTCGATGAAGAGGCCCTGGACCTGGGCGACGATGATGTTCTCGTCGTTACGGGGGTCGCCGATCAGGGCCTTGCCGGCGCAGGTGCGGGCGAGGTCCTGGGGGTTGTCGTGGCGGCCGAACATCAGGAAGTGGTCCTGCTCGCCTGCGCCATAGAGATGGGGCGAGGCTTCGGGGCCGTCACCGTAGACGCAATCGAGGTCGAGCGACGGGGTGCGGATGTTGGGGATGCTCGCCGGGTCGATCCGGGTGCCGAGCGCCGACGTGGCGTCGAGGGTGACGTCGTGGTCGACGAATTGGCCGAGGAAGGTCATGCCGGCTTCGGCGGGGCCGTCCTCGTTGGAGGTGGCGCGCATGGTCTGCGTCAGGGCGTCGAGTGCGTGGATGACGTCGGCGTGGCTGATGTGGGATATCTCGACCGGGTTGGCGGGAAGAAGGCGGCCGAGGGTCTGCGCCAAGGGGGCCGCGGCGGGACCGGTCCCTTCGAGACAGGCTTTCATCAATTGATCGAGGCGCGATAATCCGTGATGCGTTCCAGCCATGACTGGTCTCCTAAATTCTTTTGCAAAAGATCGTGGACGCCCAGGCGCGTGACGTGGGCGAGCGTCTCCTGACTAGGTCATCGTTCTCACGGCCGCATTTTTGCCTGTTGGACCTTGGCTTTCGGCGCGGTCATGTGCGGTTGCGACAAGAGTGACACCGAATTCGGAGGACGCTTGACAGGGACGACCCGCGGCCTCAGATGGCTAGCAACCCCGCCCCTTGGGCCGCGTGAGCCGGGTGTCCGTTCGGGACATCTTGAAGCAAAGGGCGGGATGCTTTCCCAAGGATCACGCCGGGGAGGCGCGGAGCCCGAGCCTCCGTGACCCCGAAGACCGCGCGGCGCGCGGCAGAAGGACGATTATGGATTTCGACATGCTGGGGCTGAAGCCCCGCCTCATCGGCGCGTTGGGCGAGATGGGGATCACCGACCCGACGCCCATCCAGAAGCAGGCGATCCCGCCCGCGTTGGAGGGGCGCGACGTCATGGGCCTGGCCCAGACCGGCACCGGCAAGACGGCGGCCTTTGGTCTGCCGCTGTGTCAGCACCTGCTGGCGACCGAGGATCGACCGATGAAGCGCAGCGCGCGCGCTCTGATCCTGGCACCGACGCGAGAACTGGTGAACCAGATCGTGGAGAGTCTGGACGGGTTCACCAAGGGCACGCCTCTGAAGGTCGCCCGCGTCATGGGCGGCGTGGGGATCAACCCGCAGATCAAGCGGCTGGAGCGCGGGGTGGACCTGCTGGTCGCCACGCCGGGCCGGCTGATCGACCTGATGGAGCGGCGGGCCGTGGATCTGTCGAACACCCATTTCCTGGTGCTGGACGAGGCCGATCAGATGCTGGACATGGGCTTCATCCACGCCTTGCGCCAGATCGCGACCAAGCTGCCGAAGGCGCGGCAGACGTTGCTGTTTTCGGCCACGATGCCCAAGGAGATGGAGGGGCTGGCCGCCACCTATCTGGACCGACCGGTGCGGGTGCAGGTGGCCACGTCGGGGCAGACGGCCGACAAGATCACCCAGTCGATCCATTTCATCGCCAAGGCCGAGAAACCCGCCTTCCTGTTGGAGCTGCTCAAGGGGCACCAGGGCGAGGCGGCACTGGTCTTCGCGCGGACCAAGCACGGATCCGACCGGTTGGCGAAGCATCTGACGAATGGCGGCGTGAAGGCCGTCGCGATCCACGGCAATCGCAGCCAGGGGCAGCGGCAGCGCGCCTTGGAGGCGTTCGCGACCGGTCAGGCGCCGGTGCTGGTGGCCACGGATGTGGCGGCGCGGGGCCTGGACATCCCGGTGGTGAAACACGTCTACAATTACGAGTTGCCCAACGTGCCCGAGACCTACGTGCACCGGATCGGCCGCACGGCGCGGGCCGGGCGGGACGGCGCCGCCATCACGCTGTGCGCCCCCGACGAGATGGGCGAGTTGAAGGATATCGAGAAGGTCATCAAGGGCGAGATCCCTGTGGCCTCGGGGCGGCGCTGGGCGCCGTCGCAGGAGGAAGCGAAGCCCAAGCGCGGCGGAGGCGGCGGCGGGGGCAACCGCCGGCGCGGCAGCGGTGCGGGGCGCCCCCAAGGGGCCAAGCCGCAAGGGGCCAAGCCCGGTGGCAACCGACGCCGGCGGCCGCGCAAGTCGGCCTGAATCGACGCGAGGGTGATTGCCTGATTTGGTCGCCTCTGGCATGGTCGCGGCAAAATAACAGGAGGCAGAGCAGTCATGACCTCGTCCAAACTCGTCCTCGCGCTGGCCGCGGCCACCGCCCTGTCCGCCTGTGGGGGCGGCGGCACCCGGTCGGACATGAATGTCCGGCCCGCCTTCGCGACCGGCCCGATCCACACGGCTTGTCTGCGGTCGGATCGCAGTGCGGCGAACCGATCCCTGTGCGGCTGCGTGCAAGCGGCGGCCAACGCGTCGCTGTCGGGCGGCGACCAGTCGCGGGCGGTCGAGTTCTTCCGCACGCCCCATCTGGCACAGGAAGTCCGGCAATCGGACCGGACCCGGGACGAGGCGTTCTGGCAGCGATACAAGGATTTCGTGGCCGTTGCAGAGCAGCGCTGCGGCTAGCCTGCGAGCCGTCCGCCCCCCTGTCCCAGCTGGCTTTGCGATGGTGGCACGACATCCCGCTCGAAGTTCAATCCGGCGCGATGGGGCAATAGCCCCATCCTACGTAGGATGGGGCTATTGCCCCATCTTGGTGTCCCGGCCCAAGGGCAGGCCATCTGGCACATTGTTCGCATCACCCCAGCGCGACCACGCGCCCGGGAGCCTAGGCCATAACGGCGCCCCATGTCGCCGTTTCGGCCGTCAGAAGGCGGCCTTCCCCCGCATCATGTGCCAGTGCAAGGCAATGGGCGGGATGAACAGCAGCGCATAGCCCCAAGTCACATAGGCGAAAACCATCGCCGGCACCCAGAGCAACGCCAGGCAGAAGCCGAAGCCACCCGCGATCCGCATCGCCGCCTGGGGGCTCAGCAGGCGCAGCAGCGCCAGGTGAAACAGCTTGCCGCCATCCAGCGGCTGCACCGGCACCAGGTTCAACGCGAACAGGACGATATTGATCTGGGCGAAGACGGCCAGCCAATGCGCGACCTCCCACCACAGATCGGGCAAGCC
>JBCDCW010000276.1:0-4190 GCA_039180995.1 Pseudomonadota bacterium | reverse complement strand
TGCGAAGGCGGTGGCACGCTCGCGGCGGCTCTTCTTTCGGCGGGTTTGGTCGACCGGCTCGATTGCTACACCGCCGGGGCCGCCATCGGGGCCGAGGGTATCCCGGCGCTTGGTGCCATGGGTTTGGGCGCGCTGCGCGATGCGCCGCGTCTTGACCTGGTCGACACGCGGCATCTGGGGGATGACGTCCTGCACCGCTGGGCGCGTCAGGATTTTCCAAAATCCTGACCAAATCCTTCTAAGGATTTGGGCCTTACAACGTATCGCCTGTAACTGGAGTCACGCCTTCACCAAACCGGCTGAGGCAGCGTTTGCTTGTCGCAACGCGGTCAGCCTGTCCGGTGAACTCAATCGAACGCGACACGCCCTAAAGCGCTGATTTCAGTGCATCGGCCAGATCGGTCCGCTCCCACGAGAAGCCGCCATCCGCGTCCGGCGCCCGGCCGAAATGGCCATAGGCCGCGGTGCGCTGGAAGATCGGCTTGTTCAGCCCCAGATGCTGCCGAATCCCGCGCGGCGTCAGGTCCATGACTTGGCCCAAGGCCCGCTCGATCTCGACCTCGGGCGCTTGGCCGGTGCTGTGGGTGTCGACGTAAATCGACAGCGGCTTGGCCACCCCAATCGCGTAGCTCAGCTGCAAGGTGCAGCGCGTGGCCAGCCCGGCGGCCACCACGTTCTTCGCCAGATATCGCGCCGCATAGGCGGCCGAGCGATCCACCTTGGTCGGGTCCTTCCCCGAAAACGCGCCGCCCCCATGGGGCGCGGCACCGCCATAGGTGTCCACGATGATCTTCCGGCCCGTCAGACCGGCATCGCCGTCGGGCCCGCCGATCACGAAGGTCCCGGTGGGGTTCACCCACCATTCCGTCGCGTCGCTCAGCCAATCCTGGGGCAGCACCTCGCGGATGTAAGGTTCCACGATGGCGCGGACGTCGTCGCTGGTCTGGTCTTCGCTCTCATGCTGGGTGGACAGCACGATGGACGTCACCTCGACCGGCTTGCCATCTTCGTAGCGCAGGGTCAGCTGCGATTTGGCGTCGGGGCGCAGGGTCGGCTCGGTCCCATCCTTTCGCACCTCGGCCAGGCGGCGCAGGATCGCATGGGCATATTGGATCGGCGCGGGCATCAAATCAGGCGTCTCGTCCACGGCATAGCCGAACATGATGCCCTGGTCGCCAGCGCCTTCGTCCTTGTTGTCCTTGGCATCCACGCCCTGGGCGATATGGGCCGATTGCTCATGCAGGAAGTTCAACACATGACAGGTATTCCAATGGAACTTGTCCTGTTCGTAACCGATATCCTTGATGCAATCGCGCGCGATCTCGGCGATGCGGCCCATGTAGTTCTTCAACTTGTCCTGGTCCGACAGGCCGACCTCGCCGCCGACAACGACCATCCCGGTCGTCGCGAAGGTCTCGCAGGCCACGCGCGCCTCCGGCTCTTCGGCCAGGAAGGCGTCCAGGACGGCATCGGAAATGCGATCGCAGACCTTATCTGGATGGCCCTCGGACACGGATTCCGAGGTGAAGGAAAAGTTCTGACGACTGCTCATTGGAATGCTCCGGTGATGAATTATGCCAACCCCGTCAGGAAGCCGTTGGGGCGGGCCGCTTTCCGCTAGGGCCGATCCGAGGAGGGTTCAAGGCGATTTCCCCTCGGAACCGCGAAAAGCAACGTCGCGAGGGCGCTGAGCAACAGCATGGCCAGCGCGTCGCCGACCCGGGCATAGATTGTCGGCGGCAGCGCACCGGGCAAGGCCGCATCCACATGGCCCTGGTCGCCCAGGGCCAACGCGGCCAGCACGTCCCCGCGCGCGTCGATGGCGGCCGACACGCCGGTATTGGCCGCGCGCAATAGCGGCAGGCCGGATTCGGCGGCCCGCAGGCGGGCCAGCGCCAGGTGCTGCTGCGGCCCGGCGCGGGTGCCGAACCAGGCATCGTTGGTCAGGTGCAGGATCGCGCGCGGGCGATCCACCCGGCGGATATCCTGGGGGAAGATCGCCTCGTAGCAGATCATCGGCAGGACCGGGCCGATCCCCGGCAGGTCGATCAGGCGCGGCCCGGCGCCCGGCGCGTAGATGCCCGCCAATTGCGCGGCCATGGGGCCGATGCCGAACGTCTCGAACAGGGCGGGGAACGGCAGGTATTCCCCGAACGGGACCAGCCGATGCTTGTCATGGACCAAGTCGATCTCACCCCCGTCACCGGTCAGCACCACCAGCGAATTACGCGGGCGCCCGTCTTCGCCGTAGCGCTGCGCCCCCGCGACCACCGGCGTCCCGCCCGAGGCCGCGGCGATCATCGGCCGGATATCCTGGGAATAGCGCAAGAGTTCCGGCAGCGATGTCTCGGGCCAGATCGTGGCCACCGGGTCGCCCGGCGCCGCCGTCTCCTCCAAGCCGCGGCGGAAGAAGACGTTGATCCAATCGGGGTCCCATTTCAGATGCTGCGGCGCGTTGGGCTGCACCAACCGGATCACCGGGCCGTCGGCCGGCGGCGCGGGCGGCAGCGTGGCCGCATAGCCGAAGGGCAGCGCCCAGATCACCGCGCCGGTTGCCATCGCGGCGGGCCGCAAGGTCGCCGCCAGCCCCGCGCCCACCAATACCGCGATCCCCAAACCATGAGCGCCCGCCAGGGATGCCGCCGCCAAGGCGTCGGTCCCGATCAGGATGTGGCCCGGCAGGGCCCAGGGAAAGCCGGTCAGCACGTAGGACCGGGCGATTTCCAGCAGTGCCAGGCCCACGGCGGCGCCCAAGGCGCCGCCCAGCAGACGCCGTCCAGCCCAGCCGCCAAAGGCCCAGAACAGCCCAAACCCGAAGGCCGAGGCGCCCAGCGCCACGGGCGCCAGGAATGCCGTCGCAGCGGCATTGACGAAGAACGGCTCGGTGATCCAATTGAGCGCCAGCCCGAAATGCGCGGCCCCAAAGAGCCAGGCCGCCAGGAACGGCCAGCGCGCCCGCGCCACGGCCCAGAGCCCCAGCGCATATCCGCCCAAGGCCAGCCACCAAAGATCCCAAGGCGCTTGGCCCAACGCGGCCGCGAGCCCCCCGATCACGGGGATCAGAACCGCCAGGACCAGCCTCACCTCACGCGGCCTGCGGGATCCGCAAGCGCAGGCGCTTGATGCGCCGCGGGTCGGCGTCGACCACTTCGATCTCGGCGCCCGACGGATGGGGGATCATCTCCCCCCGGGCGGGCACGCGGCCGGCAAGCATGAAGACCAGGCCGCCCAGCGTATCCACCTCGTCCTCGTCTTCGGCGTCGACAAGCTTCAGGCCGATCTCCTCCTCGAAATCCTCCAGCGGGGTGCGGGCCAGCGCCAGGTAGCAGCCCGATTTCTCCTGCCGCCAGAACTTGCCCTCCTCCTGGTCGTGCTCGTCCTCGATCTCGCCGATGACCTGTTCGATCAGGTCTTCCAGCGTCACCAGGCCATCCACGCCGCCATATTCGTCGATCACCAGCGCCATGTGGATCCGCTTGGTCTGCATCTTGGTCAGCAGCACGCCGATGGGCATCGACGGCGGCGCATAGATCAGCGATCGCAGCAGCGGCTTCATCTCGAATGGCTTGTCCCGGTCGCCGTTGAATCCGTGGTTCAGCGCCAGGTCCTTCAGGTGGATCATGCCCAAGGGCTCGTCCAATGTGCCGTCGAAGACAGGCAACCGGGTCATACCGCTTTCGCGGAACTTGGCGACCAGATCCGGCAATTCGGTATCGCAGGGCACGGCGACGATCTCGGCCCGCGGGATCAGGACGTCGTCCAGCCGTTTGGTCCGCAAAGCCGACAGGCCCGGTCGCGCCGATGGCGGCGGCGGGGCCGGTGGCGCAGGTTCGGGGATGATCCCACCCAGCACGCGGCTGATGAATCCCGGCCGCGAGGTGGGCCCCGTTATAAGGGGTTCCGGGCTGTGATCTTGGTGCGCGCCGGGCGCGGCGCTAGACGATCCGTCGTTGTCCATCGGACCCGGTGGGCCTCCGTGCAGCGCGGCCTAACTACCGCAGGGTGAGATACTAGCATCGCCATACGGGTCAGGAAATCCCAGAGATCTGACAATTCGACGTTCTGTGGCCTCCATTCGCTCGGCCTCGGCGTCGTCGACATGGTCATGGCCCAACAGATGCAGGCTGGCGTGGACCAGAAGATGGGTGACATGGGCCTCGAAGCTCTTGCCCTGCTCGGCGGCTTCCCGC
>JBCDCW010000275.1:0-4382 GCA_039180995.1 Pseudomonadota bacterium | reverse complement strand
GGCGCCCCGCTGCACGACCCTTGCGTGATCGCCTGGCTGCTCGCGCCCCAGCTCTTTTCAGGGCGCGAGATCAATGTGGAGATCGAGGTGGACAGCCCGCTGACCCGCGGCATGACCGTCGCCGATTGGTGGCGGGTGACGGACCGCCCGGCCAATGCGCTGTTTTTGGGGGATGTGGATGCGGATGGGTTCTTTTCCCTGCTCACGGACCGCTTAAGTCGGTTGTAGGGGAAAGCGAGGGGCCAGCCCCTCGCGCTCCCCACTCAAGGGGGCCGTCTGCCCCCTTGAGGAACCCCCGAAGGTATTTTCGGCCAGAGGAAGACCATGTTCGCGTTCGATAACAGCTACGCCCGTTTGCCCGAACAGTTTTACACGCGGATGTCGCCCACGCCCGTGGCGACCCCGTCCTGGATCGCATTGAACGAGCCCCTGGCGCGAGACATGGGTCTGGACCCTGATGCGCTTTGCGAGATGGTCGACGTCTTCGCCGGAAACGCCGCCCCGGCTGGCAGTGCCCCCTTGGCCCAGCTCTACGCGGGTCACCAATTCGGCGGCTGGTCCCCGCAATTGGGCGATGGGCGCGCGATCCTGCTGGGCGAGCATGTCCATGGCAACCGGCGCTGGGACATCCAGCTCAAAGGCTCGGGGCCTACGCCCTATTCCCGCATGGGCGATGGGCGCGCGGCCGTGGGCCCCGTTGTGCGCGAATACCTGGTCAGCGAGGCCATGCATGCCTTGGGCGTCCCCACCACCCGCGCCTTGGCCGCCGTGGCAACGGGCGAACGGGTGCTGCGCCAAGAAGGGCCCCTGCCCGGCGCCGTGCTGACCCGCGTGGCGGCAAGCCATATCCGCGTCGGCACCTTCCAGGTCTTCGACGCCCGCGACGATGTGGGCGCGCTGGAGGCGCTGCTCGACCACGCCCTGGCCCGGCATGCGCCCGGCGCCGAGGGGCCCATGGGGTTGCTGCGCCACGTCATGGGGGCGCAGGCCAAGCTTGTGGCGAAATGGATGGGCCTCGGCTTCATCCACGGCGTCATGAATACCGACAACATGACCATCTCGGGCGAGACCATCGATTACGGCCCCTGCGCCTTCATGGAGGCCTACCATCCCGCGACGGTCTTCTCGTCCATCGATCAGTTCGGCCGCTACGCTTGGAAGAACCAACCCGATATCGCATTGTGGAATCTGGCGCAGTTGGCCACCGCGCTTCTGCCGCTGATGGGCGACCGCACGGCGGCCGTCGAGGAGGCGACGGAGGTGCTGGACGGGTTCCGCGATCTCCATGCCGCGGCCTGGACGAAGGTCATGTCGGCGAAGATCGGCATGGCCGATATGGGCTTGGCGATGGAATTGCTGGACATCATGGCCGAAGGTCAGGGCGACTTCACCAACACCTTCCGGGCCCTGACCGTGACGCCCGAGACGGTCGGCGATCAGGTGACGAACCGCGTGCGGCTCGACGATTGGCTGGCGCGCTGGACCGCCCGCGATCCGGATCGCGAGGCCATGGCCCGCGCCAACCCGGCCGTCATCCCGCGCAACCATAACGTCCAGGCCGCCATCGCCGCCGCCGAAGACGGCGATTACCAGCCCATGCATCGCCTGGCCGAAATCCTGTCCGATCCCTGGCACGAGACTGCGGCGAACGCCGCCTATCGCCGCCCCGCCGCGTTGGGCGAGCGCGTGACCCAGACCTTCTGCGGAACGTAGCGGTCCCCCGGCGGGTCGCGGGGCCCGCCCGCCGCGCCAGGTTCCGAATTGCCCCGATCCGCGCGCGCGGCTAGGACGGCGCCATGTCGACGCCGACCATCATCGAACGGGCCGAATCCCAGGGCCTGCGCCTGACCGGCCCCCGGCGCGTGGTGGCCGAAGTGTTGGAGGCCGCCCAGGATCACCCCGACGTGGAGACGATTCATGCCAGGGCGGCCCGGCAAGACGCCTCGATCTCGATCGCCACCGTCTATCGGACCGTGAAGCTGTTCGAGGAGGCGGGCCTGCTGGAACGGTTGGAATTCGGCGATGGCCGGGCCCGCTACGAGGATGCCGAGCGGGACCATCACGACCATCTGATCGACGTGAAGACCGGCGAAGTGATCGAATTCGTCGATCCCGAAATCGAGGCCCTGCAGGAGAAGATCGCCCGGCGCCTGGGGTATGACCTGCGCGGACATCGGTTGGAATTGTTCGGGGTCCGGCGGAAGTGACCCCGATCTCTCCGGCCGACGCGCCGCATTACATCTGGGGAACGGGCTGCGATGGCTGGCGGCTTTGCGATCTGCCGAACCTGTCGGTCATCGAAGAGCGGATGCCGCCCGGATCGGCCGAGACCCGGCATGTCCATGACCGCGCCCATCAGGTGTTCCGTGTTCTGTCGGGCACCTTGACCATGCTCGGGCCTGCGGGCCCGGTTCGGATCGCCGAGGGTCAGGCCCTTTCCGTGCCACCGGACGTGCCGCACCAGGCCCGCAATGACGGCAGCGAAGACGCCCGGTTCCTGGTCATCTCGGCCCCATCCACCCGGCACGATCGGCGCGAGGCGCCATGACCGACACCCTCAAGGGCTGCGGTCTGATGGTGGCCGCCATGGCCTGCTTCGCCGTCGAAGACGCGTTGATCAAGTCGCTCTCTGGATCGATCCCGGCCGCGCAGATCATCTGGATGCTGGGCCTGGGCGGCGCTCTGGCCTTCGCCGTCTGGCTGCAACTGACGGGGCGCGGGCTCTGGTCGGCGGATTATCTGAACCGAGCGGTCCTGCGGCGGACGGCGTTCGAGGTCTTCGGCACGCTCTGCTTCGTGTCGGCGCTGGCGCTGATCCCGCTTTCGACCGCCTCGGCCGTGATCCAGGCCACGCCCTTGGTCGTGGCCATGGGCGCCGCGCTTTTCCTGGGCGCGAAGGTCGGCTGGCGGCGCTGGGCGGCAATTTCGGTGGGGTTTGGCGGCGTGCTTTTGATCCTGCGGCCGGGCGCCACCGGGTTCGATCCGGCCGTCCTGCTGGCGGTCGGTGGCATGCTGGGACTGGCCGCGCGGGATCTGGCGACCCGCGCCCTGCCCGCGTCCATCACCGGCCCGCGGCTGTCGGTCCACGCCTTCTCGGCGCTGGTCCCGACCGGGATCGCGTTGCAATTGGCGCTGGGCGCACCTTTCGTCGCACCGGGCATGGCGGACCTGACCACACTGGCGCTCTGCGTCGGGATCGGCATGGCGGCCTATCTCACCATCGTCTCCGCCACGCGGCTGGGCGACATCTCGGTCGTGTCCTCCTTCCGGTATTCGCGGATGCTCTTCGCGCTTCTGATCGGCGTGATTGTCTTCGGCGAACGCCCTGACGGCGCCACGCTGATCGGCGTGGCCATCGTCATCGCCTCGGGCCTCTACACCCTGATCCGCGAAACCCGGATCGCGCGCGCCGCTTCCCAAGCCTGACGGCCCGCGCTAGACGGGCGGCGACCAGTCCTTGGGGAGGCCACCATGTTCACCATCACCGACATCCACGCGCGCGAGATTCTGGACAGCCGGGGCAACCCCACCGTCGAAGTGGACGTCTTCCTGGAGGATGGCACGATGGGTCGGGCTGCCGTGCCCTCGGGCGCCTCGACGGGCGCCTATGAGGCGGTCGAAAAGCGCGACGGTGACAAGGGCCGCTACAAGGGCAAGGGCGTGTTGGAGGCCGTGGCGGCCGTCAACGGCGAGATCGCAGAAGCCATCGTCGGCTTCGACGCGACCGAACAAGAAGCCGTCGACGCCGCCATGATCGAGCTGGATGGCACGGCCAACAAGGGCCGGCTGGGCGCCAATGCGATCTTGGGTGTGTCCATGGCCGTGGCGAAGGCGGCGGCCGATGCGAGTGCGCTGCCCTTGTTCCGCTATGTGGGGGGGACCTCCGCCCGGGTGCTGCCCGTGCCGATGATGAACATCGTCAATGGCGGCGAACACGCCGACAACCCCATCGACATCCAGGAATTCATGATCATGCCGGTCGCCGCCGAAAGCATCGCCGAAGCGGTGCGCATGGGTTCGGAGGTGTTCCACACACTGAAGGGCGAGTTGTCCGCCGCGGGTCTCAGCACCGGGATCGGCGACGAGGGCGGCTTCGCCCCCAACCTGTCGAGCACCCGCGACGCCTTGGATTTCATTCTGAAAGCCATCGAGAAAGCCGGCTACCAACCCGGCGACGACATGATGTTGGCGCTGGATTGCGCGGCGACCGAATACTTCAAGGACGGCGCGTATCGCCTTGCCGGGGAGGGCAAAACGCTCTCATCCGACGAGAATGTCGACTACTTGGCCGCCCTGGTCCGCGACTATCCGATCCTCTCGATCGAAGATGGCATGTCCGAAGACGATTGGGACGGCTGGATCGCCCTGACCGAAGCCCTGGG
>JBCDCW010000274.1:0-4383 GCA_039180995.1 Pseudomonadota bacterium | reverse complement strand
CCCGTCCTGCATCTGATCTTCATGCTGCCGCTGCCGATGGTGGTGCAATGGACGACCACGACCTGGCTCCAGACCGTGTCAGCCGAGATCGGCGTCGCCATCGTCCGGGCCGCCGACATCCCCGTCCTGTTGGAGGGGCATATCATCGATCTGGGGGTCTACCAATTGCAGGTGGCCGAGGCCTGCGCGGGTCTGCGTTACATCTTCCCGATCCTCAGCTTCAGCTACCTGACCGCGATCCTCTACCGCGGACCGTTCGGACATAAGGTCATTCTGTTCGCCATGGCCGCGCCTCTGGCCGTCCTGCTGAATGCCGTTCGCATCGGCATCATCGGCATCCTGGTCGACCGCTACGGCATTTCCCATGCCGAGGGGTTCCTGCACATCTTCGAGGGCTGGGTGATCTTCGGCATCTGCCTGCTGATCCTGATGGCGAGTGCGGCCCTTCTGGCCCGCCTGCGCCGCATCGACGGGCCGGTCCTGGACCTGGACGCCTCCGGTCTTTGGTCGCAGGCGGGCCGGATCGCGACCGCCCGCCCTGTGGCCCCCTTGCTGGCCTTCGCGATCATGGCGGCCGTGGCCTCGGCGGCGACGGTTCGCTTGGCGCCGACCCCGTCGGACATCGCGCGCGTGCCGCTGGCCGTTTTCCCTATGGATTTAGGCGGCTGGACGGGTCGGACCACGACACTGGCCCCCGATATCGCCGAGGTTCTGGGCGCGACCGATTACCTGGACGCCACCTACACGACGCCGAACCAGCCGCCGGTCCAGCTCTTCGTGGCGTGGTATGCCCGCCAGGGCGCGGGGGTCGGGCTGCATTCGCCCGAGGTCTGCTTGCCCGCCGCCGGATGGGAGATCGCGTCCATCGAAACCCAACCCACCACCATCGCCGGCGACACCTTCCCCGCCAATCACGCGATCATCGTTCAAGGCCTCCAACGCCAGATGGTTCTCTACTGGTTCGAGCAGCGCGGCACCCGCGTTGCAGGCGATTGGGAGGCCAAGTTTTCGGCCGTGCGCGACAGCCTGTTCACCGGCCGCAGCGACGGCGCCCTGGTCCGCTTCGTGACCCCCATCGCCCCCGACGAGACCGAGGCGGAGGCGAAGGCCCGCCTTCTGACCCTGGCCGAGACCGCGGTGCCACGGCTGACGCCCCATCTGCCCGACTAGGGTTTGGCGAACGCCCTCTCATAGGCCGCCAGCAGGCGCGGCGCCGAATGCGCCCAGCTGAGCCGGTCCAACACCCGGGCGCGTCCCAGCCGCCCCATCTCGGCGGCCTCCTCCGGATGGTCGATCAGCCAGGCGATCTTGGCCGCGAAATCCGCCGGGTCGTTGGCCTTGGCGTAAAGCGAGGCCTCCCCGGCCGAGGCCCGCCCCTCGGTCAAATCGAACTGCACCGAAGGCTGGCCCAGCGTCATGTATTCCATGACCTTATTCATGGTGGAGATATCGTTCATCGCGTTTTTCGGGTCGGGTGCCAGGCCGATATCCACGGCGTTCAACGCCGCCAGCATATCGTCGCCGTAAAGCGCGCCGGTGAACGTGAAGCGATCCGCCAATCCCGCGGCCCGCACCTGGTCTTCGACCACGGGCTGATGGGGGCCGAAGCCGATGACGACCGTGTGGACATCCCGGCCCTCGGCCACCAATTTCCCCACAGCCTCGACCATCAGGTCCAACCCCTCCTGCTGGCCGATGATCCCAATCCAGCCCAGCATAGTCTCGGCCTTGCGGTATGCCGGATCCCCAGGCCCCGGCACGAATTTCTCGACCTTCGGGGCCGATCGGACGACGAACACGTCCTCGGCCGCCATCTTCCCCCGGTCGCGCGCGATCCGGGCGAAGCTCTCGTTCGTGGCTAGGCTGACATGGGCGCAGGCGAAGGTGATCCGCTCCCACAGCAGCATCACGCGGTGCAGCAGGCCGCGCCGCCCGAACTTGGCCTCGAAGAGTTCGGGGCAGACGTCATGGTGATCGAACACGTATCGGACGCCCGCCAGCCGATAGCGCAGCGCCAGCAGCCAAATCAGGTCGGGGGGATTGCAGCCATGGATCACATCGAAGCCCCGCTCGCGCCGCACCACACGGGCCAGACGGAACCAGTGCCGGATGGCGTGCAGATATTCCCTGGCATAGGCGACGGCGCCGGCATGGGCTTCGGGCGGCGCGGGGTGGCGGTAGATGTGAACCCCCTCGATTTCCTCATAGGGCGCGTCCCAGCCCCGCCCCATCGGGCAGATCACCGAAACCTCGTAACCCGCGCCTTGCAAGGTTGTCGCCTCCAGCCAGACGCGGCGGTCCAGGGGGACGGGTAAGTTTTCGACCACGATCAACACGCGGCGGGGGCTCGTCATGGTGAAGACCTCCGGCGGACGAGGATGACGGAACGCCTTGGTGTGCCCAGTGGCAAGGGGGGGGCAGCGATTGCCCAGATCCATTGCGACAGCGCCACATCCAGGCCCTGAAATCCTGCGAATGGACGGTTCTACCCGAACCGCAGGGCCAACCAGAGAGGCTGCGAATGGACAGAACGATACCCCGAGCGAGCCAGATCACGCCACGCTTCCGAACGAGATGTCGGCGTGCCCAAAGGGAATCGGCGCGGCCGGTCTTGGCCTTTGGTCTAATCCCCAAGACCGGAACTTTTCTTGCGGTCCATCGCGTCGCGACCTAGGGCGCTGATCCATGCGAATACTCTTTATCCACCAAAATATGCCCGGCCAGTATCGTGAGATGCTGGATTGGCTGCGCGCCCAAGGCGGGCACGAATTGGTCTTTCTCACCCAGCGCCAGAACTATCCGGATGTCGACGGTGTCCAGAAAGTCGTCTACCGCGCGCACCATCGCCCCGCCGACGACGCCTATGGTTTGTCGAAGGTCTGGGAAGAGGCGGCGGGCTACGGCTACGGGGCAGCGCAGGCGGCGCAGCAATTGAAGACGAAGGGATTCACGCCGGACATCATCCTAGGCCATACGGGCTGGGGGGAAATCCTGTTCATGAAGCAGGTCTTTCCGAGCGTGCCGATCCTAGGATTCTTTGAATACTATTACATGGAGTATGGCGGGCCGGTGAATTTCGACCCCGAGGAGCCGGTCTCTGACGCGTCCAAATTCCTGCTGCACGCCCGCAATGCCGTCCCAAACACCAACATCCATGTGGTCGATCGCGGCCTTGCCCCCACGGGGTGGCAGCGGGATACGTTTCCCACGGCGTTTCACGACAAGCTCTATGTTTGTCACGACGGTATCCGCACCGATCGGCTGACTGCGGACCCGGATGTCTCGCTGCAATTGGGCCGGATTGGGCGCCTGACCCGCAAGGACGAGGTCTTCACCTACGTCGCGCGCAACATGGAGCGGACACGTGGGTTCCACGTCTTCATGCGGGCGCTGCCCCGGATCTTGAACGCCCGGCCCAATGCGCGGGTGCTGATCGTCGGCGGCTCGGGCGCGTCCTACGGCAAGGCCAGCCAATCCGAAGGCGGCTTCCGCGCCGAGATGGAGCGGGAGGTCGGCCATCTGGTCGATTGGGATCGGGTGCATTTCCTGGGTCAGGTGCCCTATGCCCATTTCCAGAAGATCATCCAGATCAGCCGCTGCCATATCTACCTGACGATGCCCTTCGTTCTGTCCTGGTCCCTGCTGGAGGCCATGGCGATGGAGGCGACCGTCGTCGCCGCCGACGTGGCCCCGGTGCGCGAAGCGATGACCCATGGCGAGACGGGGCTTCTGGTCGATTTCTTCCGGCCCGAGGCGCTGGCCGATCAGGTGGTCGAGGTGCTGGCCGATGTCCCCGCCTATGCCCATCTGGGGCCGGCGGCGCGGGCGCATGTGGTCCGCGAATACGACTTCCTGACCAAATGCTTGCCCCAGCATATCGAGCAGATCAACGCGCTGGTCCCCGAAGATCGGCGTCTATCGCTTTGATCAGGCGGCCTTTGCCGCCGCTTCGGAACGCAGGAAGACCGGCGCGTCCAGTGGGCTGACTTGCCAGGCATAGCCGCCGGTTTGGAAGCCGCGGAGATCGGCGGGATCGGTGATCCGGTGTTCGGCCACGAAGCGCGCCATCGCCCCCCGCGCGCGCTTGGCGGCGAAGCTAATGACCTTGGGGCCGCCGGGGCGATCTTCCAGGAAGGTGGGTGTGATCACCGGCAGCTTCAGGGCCTTCGGGTCCACGGCGCCGAAATATTCCTGACTGGCGCAATTGAGCAGGTGGGTGGCGCCTGTCTCTTCCGCATCTTGGTTCAGCGCCTTTGCGATCCGGTCGCCCCAGAAGGCATACAAGTCCTTGCCCCGCCGCGTTTTCAGCCGGGTTCCCATTTCCAGGCGGTATGGTTTCAGCGCATCCAGCGGGCGCAGGAGACCGTATAGCCCCGACAGGAT
>JBCDCW010000273.1:0-4389 GCA_039180995.1 Pseudomonadota bacterium | reverse complement strand
GGCCCCCCGCCCCCGCGGCCCGGGGGCGCCGCGGCCCGGCGCGGGGGGTTGTCCCCGCCCCCCCTCCCCCCCGGGGGCCCCCCCGCCAGCCGGGGCGCCCCCACGGCCCAGGATCACGCCATTCCGTTCGATCACGCAGCCCACGGCAGGGTTCGGCCAAACCCGGCCCAGCCCCCGCGCGGCCAGCGCCAGGGCGTGGTCCATGAAGCGCGGGTCGGCGCTCACGTCTCGGGGGGGCGAAGTTCGGAGACGAATTCCTCGAAATCGTCGGCCGCCTGAAAGTTCTTATAGACGCTGGCGAACCGGACATAGGCCACGGTGTCGATGCGGGCCAGGCTCTCCATCACGATCTCGCCGATGGTCTTCGACGGGATGTCGGTGTCGCCCATGCTTTCCAGCCGCCGGACGATGCCCGAGATCATCTGGTCGATCCGCTCGGGCTCCACCGGGCGCTTCTGCATCGAGATCCGGATCGAACGTTCCAGCTTGTCGCGGTCGAAGGGTTCGCGCTTGCCGGTGGTTTTGATGACGACCAGGTCACGCAACTGCACCCGTTCGTAGGTCGTGAACCGGCCCCCGCAGGCGGGGCAGAACCGGCGGCGCCGGATGGCGACATGGTCTTCGGCGGGGCGCGAATCCTTCACCTGGGTGTCGACATTCCCGCAGAAGGGGCAGCGCATGGGCGATCCTCCATGTCCGGCCCCGACATGTCGACGCGGCCTCCAGAATTAGACGCAGGTCCACTGTGCCGCCCCATTTCTGGGGTGGCAACCCTGTCTTGGCAATCTGGTTCGTCGCTGTGCCACCTATCGGTTTTACCGATAGGTCATCTCGCGATCATCTGGCTTACCCGATATGTCCGCGGGGTCTAAAGAGGCGTCAACGCAATGATACGTCCCAGGAGACGACCATGACCGACAAGACCCTTTTCATCACCGGTGCCTCCTATGGCATCGGCGCCGCCACCGCCCGGGCCGCCGTCGCGGCGGGCTGGAATGTGGGATTGTTCGCCCGGTCCGAGGCGAAGATCGCCGATCTGGCGAAGGAGTTGGGCGACAAGGCGCTGGCCCTGCCGGGCGACGCAACGTCCCACGCGGACCAGGTCGCCGCCGTGGCCAAGCTGGCCGACCGGTTCGGCGGGCTCGACGCGGCCTTCGCCAATGCGGGCGTGGGCATCGACCAACCGGGCACCGAGACCGGCAACCCCGAGGAATGGGATCGGCTGGTCGATATCAACATCAAGGGCATCCTCTACACCGCCCATGCCACGATCCCGCATCTGAAGCCGCGGCAGGGGAATCTGCTGGTCATGGGCTCGGTCGCGGGGCGGATGCATGTGCGCGGCTCGGTTTATTCGGCCAGCAAGTGGTTTGTGCATGGCTATGCCGGGAACCTGGCCGAAGAGATGAACGAATGGGGCGGCAATTGCACCATCATCGCGCCCGGTCAGGTGGACACGCCGTTCTTCAGCAAAGGCGCGCCGGGCAAGTTGCAGGATGTCGATATCGCCGAGGCCGTCATGTACGCGCTGAACACGGCGGGCCGGGTGTCGGTGCGGGAAGTCTATATGGTGCCGACCCAGGGCAGCCGGGGTCACTGAGCGATCAGCATCGCCGCGACTTCGCGCCGGTGGGGGCGGTCGCGGTGCTCAAAAAGATACAGGCCCTGCCAGGTGCCCAGTTGCATCCGCCCTTCAACCACGGGGATTTGCAGCGAGGTTGGCAGGAGCGCGGCCTTGATGTGGCCCGGCATGTCGTCGGGCCCTTCATAGGTGTGGGTGAGGTAGGTCATGGACGGGTCGCTGGTCGGCGGGACCAGGCGGGCGAAGAAGGCCTGTAGGTCGGCCTGCACGTCGGGGTCGGCGTTTTCTTGGACCAATAGCGAGCAGGAGGTGTGCCGGATGAACAGGGTCAGAAGGCCGGTTCCGTCGGGCAGCCAGGTAGCGACGTCGCGGGTGAACTCGATCAGGCCGGGGCCGTTCGTCTGAATGGTGAAGGTCGTGTGGGCCATGTCAGACGCGGGTCAGATGTCCGGAATAGCGGATCAACCGACCCAGGCCCGGTGCGCGGCTTTCCACATCGAAGGTGATGCGGCCTTCGGCGTCGACGCCTTCAGTCCCGCCGCCTTGGCCCCGTAACACGGCTGGCGTGGGCAGCGCCCCGATGCGCAGGGCCGCCACCTCCATCCGCAGCGTCTCACCCTGGGCTTCGGGGCGCAGGCCGACGCGCAAGGGCCCCAGGCGTTCTTCGATCGTGCCCTTTGGGCCCAGGCTCTGGCGCGAGGTCAGGACGTGGCCATCGTAGTCGCGCTTCCAGACTTCGTCCTCTCCCTCGGGCGTGATGGTCAGACGGAACGGAAAGGTACCCTTGCGCGGTGGGAAGCCGGACATGCGGGCCAACGCGCGGGCCTGCGGGGTTGACCCGGTTTCAATCGTGACGTCGCCCGCCCAGCTGCTGGGTCCGTCGGGGGAATGGAAGGTCTGAAGCTCTGGCGGCAAGGTAAAGAAGGCATCGCCCATGGCGCGGGCCAGTAGAGAGATCATGCGGCCGCGCCCAGATCGAGGAAGCGGGCGCGGATATCCGGCGTGGGGACCACGCATGTGTCGGTGCGGCCGAAGATCTTGTACCGATTGCGCGCGACGCGGTGATAGGCCCAGCTTTTCAGCGGCTCGGGGATGAACCGCGCGACGGCCAAGGCCCGCCAGGGCCAGGCGAGCGTGCCCATGGCGGCGGCGAAGGCACCCAGGCGCTGGTGGACCTGACCATCGACAATGACGAGGTTGGTCTCGAACGCTTCCGTCGGCAGGCCCAGATCGCGATACATGGCCTGGCCCACCGGGGATTGCGCCGTGACGAAGGCAAAGCGCCCGCCGTCGCGGGCCAGCATGAACCGAAAGAAGCCCGAGCAGAGCACGCAAACCCCGTCGAAGACGATCACGTCGCGATCCCGGATGCTGACCTGTACGGTGTGCGAAAAGCGGGAGACGGGATCGACCATGGGTGACAGATAGGCATGGGCGCGGTTCAGGCAATGCGGCCGCGATGCTTGCGCTAGGACAAGCAGCGTTCGGGCAACTGGTAGGTAGCCTGATCGAAATCGACCAGGATGATCTCCCGCGTTTCGGAATCGGTGATCGCCATGCGCCCGTAATGCAGGCCGAAGGCGTTGCCCGTGCCGATCAACCGGACCCGCGATCCGTCCGAGGGGCAATCGACCAACGACCGCGACTCGACCTGCCGGGCCGGTTTGTAGCGCGGCGCGTGGATCGAGAAGCGATACCGGCCGGTCCGGTCGAAATACCAGACGCCAGGCCCCCGATTGCCGCCGGTGCGACCGGTGATCCGCCATGTTTCGGTCATTGCCATGTCCGCCCCGCGCGAGGCGGCATAGGGGACCACATCCAGAACCACGCTGCGCGTTGCCCAGACGGTCAGCGCGATCCCCAGGATCATCACGACAATATCCGAAGCCGATTGCGGAACCCCGATCCCCGACCCTGGCGTGGTGGTCCGGGCGGCGCGGGCAAAGGCCGTGACACTTGCCAGCCCGAAGAGCAGGCCGAGGCCGAGGGAGGGCATATCGGCGCGGCGCACCCAGCTCTCGGACGGGATGAACCTGGGATGCAGGACCAACCAAGCGATTGCGACCGCATAAAGCAGCAACGCGGCGGCGATGCCGGCCAGAACCAGCCTGGACGGTCGTGCGGGGTGCTGATGGGCCTGCGGGAAGGTCATGGCGCGTTCGGGTCGGGCAGGGGCATCTGGCGATGGCAGGGCGGGCCAAAAGCCGCAACCTGCCGCTGCGCGCGCCCGTCGATCCGGGCAACGATCCTGTGGATTGGATTGATGGCTGGCATATCGGCACGCAGGCGGGCTTATCAGATCGAGTAGGCCCAAACCGGTGGTTGACGCAAGGTCGCGACGATCAAAGGCGGGTCATAAACGCATGGCGCCGGACTTAGTCGAAGATCCGGTCGCCCTGCTGGTCGATCACCTGCTTGGCCTTGGCCAGCGATACGTCGGCGCAGGCCTCTCGGTCCCGCAAGGTGTCGGCGCGGATCACCTGGTGAACTTTGCCGTCCTTTTCGATCTTAGCCGCAACGCGCCATTCTCCCCCGGCTTGGATCGGCTCGGGCGTGATGGTGAAGCCTTCGTAATCGGTGGGCGGCGCAGCCGCAGGCTCCGACCCGCCGCCGCCGAAGAGTTTGGAGAAGAGGGACATGGGTCAATCAGCCTTTCTGAGGCGCGTTTCAAACCAATCCCTAAGAGCCTCAAACGACATCTCGCCATTTGCAACCGCAACGATGGTGTCGTCAAATCGTTCATCGGTCTTTAGGTCCAGCCGATACCCACTGCGCCGGATCAGGAGTGTGGTCAGCAGAAGCGCTGT
>JBCDCW010000272.1:0-4396 GCA_039180995.1 Pseudomonadota bacterium | reverse complement strand
CGCAACGCTTCCCCGCCCGCCGTGGCCTGGCCGTGGGACAGGCGCGTGGTCAGGCGGTCGATCACGATTTCCGAGACCCGGGTGAACGCCAGGTAGAAGATCAGCAGTGCCAGAAAGTACCACATGCGCCAATCGCCATGGGGGTAGTCCGAAAAGCGGGGCGTCTTGGCCGCGCCCAATTCACGCGCCCAATAGACAATGTCTTCCACGCCCAGCAGGAACAGAAGTGGCGTGGCCTTGATCAGCACCATCCAGAGATTGCCCAGCCCGGGCAGGGCATAGACCCACATTTGCGGCACCACGACCCGGCGGAAGCTCTGGCGCGGGGTCATGCCATAGGCCTCGGCCGTCTCGATCTGGGCCCGGGGCACGGCCCGCATCGCGCCGAACAGGACGTTGGCCGCGAAGGCGCCGAAGACGATGGCGAAGGTCAGCACGGCCAGGGCGAAGCCATAGCCTTCATGGACCCATTGCGGGGCGGTGCCCAAGGGCAGTTTGGCGGCGGGGCAGACCAGGAAGTCGGTGCCTTGGCGCACCGGATCGGTCCAATCGGGGCAGAGCACCCGGTGGCGCAGATATTCGAACCCCTGATCCAGCGCGATGACGAAGAACAGGAAGAAAGCGATATCCGGCACGCCCCGCACGATGGAGATATAGCCGTTCCCCAGCCACCGCACCGGCGCGATCCGCGACCGGGCCGCCATGGCGCCGCCGAAGCCGAAGGCCAGGGCGGTGGGCGCGGTCACGGCCAGCAGCACCAGAACCGTGCCGAACGCGCCGTAGAAGGCGAAATGCTTGCCCGTGGTCAGATAGCAGGACAGCCAGACCAGGCCGTCCAGCGTCTCGGGGGCGGTGCAATAGGGAAACATGGGTCAGGACCGCCAGTCGCCGAACATGCGGCGGCCGAGATATATCCCGAAATGTCGGCGACGCCCCACCGATGTCGTCTGAGCCGTCCTGGGAAGATCGCGATCATCCGCAAACCGCATCGCGACGATCTCCGTCTCCGGCACGGTCCAGTTGTCGATGATCCGAATGGCAGCCATGATCGCGGTTTCTAGATCGATGTCGCGGATCGAGATGTCGCAATAGAAGCCCGTCTCGCCAGTGAACCAACCTTTCAAAGTGAAGACGTGGCCCACGGCGGGTCGAGGGGCCGCCCAGCGGCGCAGCCGTCCGAGCAGCCCCCACATGCTCATTCGAAGGTCGCAGCCTCGTCGCCGAACCATTTCACGATCAAGTCGTTCAGCGAGCCGTCGGCCTTCATCTCGGTGATGATGGCATCGAAGCTCGCCTTCAGTTCCGTGTCGCTTTCGCGCAGGCCCATGCCGACGCCGCCACCCAGGGGCACGCCCTCGCCGACGAAGATCAACTCGCCACCCGATTCTTCGACCGTCGGCAGCAGCGCGTCGCGGTCGGCGAAGACGGCATCGGCCTCGCCCGAGCGGACGGCGGCGATGGTCTCGTCATAGGTCGCGAATTCCAGCAGCGTCGCGCCCTGTTCGGCGATGTAGCCGGCCTGGATCGTGTTGGTCTGCGCGGCGATCACGCCGGCGATGTCCACGTCGTCCGATAGGGCGACATAGGCGCTGTCGGCGGGCGGGAAGTAGTTCTGCGTGAAGTCGATGACCTCGTCCCGCTCGTCGGTGATCGACATGCCGGCCATGATCGTGTCGTAGTTGCCGGACGTCAGGTTCGGGATGATCGAATCCCATTCGTTGGTGACCCATTCGCAGGTCAGGCCCGCTTTCTCGCAGAGCATGTTGCCGAGTTCGATCTCGAACCCGTCGATCTCCCCATCATCGTTCAGGAAGTTATAGGGCGGGTAGGCGCCCTCGGTGCCCATGCGGATGGTCTGGGCCGTGGCGGCGCTGGCCGTCAGGGCCAGGGCGGCGGCGAGGATGAATTTCATGTCTCTTCTCCTTGTTGGTCTTCAGGCGGCCGTCGCGGACAGAAATCCGCGCAGCCGCTCGCTTTTGGGATTGCCGAAGAGCGTCTCCGGCGGGCCCTCTTCCTCGATCCGTCCCTGATGGAGGAAGATCACGTGGTCACTGACATCGCGGGCGAGGGACATGTCATGGGTGACGATGACCATGGTCCGGCCCTCTTGGGCCAGCGCCTTGATGACGCGGATCACCTCCTGCTCCAACTCGGGGTCGAGCGCGGAGGTGGGTTCGTCGAAGAGCAGCGCCTTGGGCTCCATCGCCAGCGCCCGCGCGATGGCGGCGCGCTGCTGCTGGCCGCCGGACAGCTGGGCCGGCCAGGCATCGGCCTTGTCGGCAATGCCGACCTTGGCGAGGTAGTCGCGGGCCTTGGTTTCGACCTCGGCCGGGTCGCGGCGCATGACCTGGACGGGGGCTTCCATAACGTTCTGCAGGATCGTCAGGTGGGACCAGAGATTGAAGCTCTGGAAGACCATGGACAGGTTGGTGCGGATCCGGGTGATCTGCGCCGCGTCGGCGGGGCGGCGGGCCGCGCCCTGGCCCGTCCACTTCACCGGCTCCTCGCAGAAACGGATATCGCCTTGCTGGCTGTCTTCCAGAAGGTTCGCGCAGCGAAGCAGGGTGGACTTGCCCGACCCGGACGAGCCGATCAGCGAAACCACGTGCCCCTGGGGCGCGGTGAGGTCGACGCCCTTCAGAACCTCCAGGGGGCCATAGGCCTTGTGCAGGTCCCTGATTTCCAGAACGGGGGCGGCTGTCGACACGGGGCGTGCGGGTCCAATTGCAAACGATCGCTCGTTTAGGACCCAAAAGCCCGTCGGATGCAACGGGGATGGGGCGTTACGACGTGTCGGCCAGGTCGGCAGCGTAGGGCGTGCCCGGAAGGTCGGCGACCCCGATCAGTTTGGTGGCAGCGCGATCTTCGGGCGGCATGGCCGCGATGGCGGCCTCCAGCGCGGCCCGGACGGGCGTCCGCCAATGGGGGCGTGCGGTGATGAACGGCGTCGACGGGGTCGGCGGCGTGGTCCGGGCGATCCGCAGGCCCGGCTGGGGCGCCATGGACCATGTCACCGCGTCGATGGCGGCCAGATGGGCCCGCCCGTCGGCCACGGCGGCCATGGAGGCCGCGTGGCTGCCCGTGACGATCATGGGCCCGATCAGCCCCGCATCGCGCAGGCAGCCGCAGCCCGATTGGCTGTCCATGGCGTTGACGGCGATCCCTTCGGCGGCCGCCTCTTCCACACGGCGTGTGTCATCGGCCCGTTGCACCAAGTGCGAGGCATAATGCCCGGGCGGCAAGCCGGGCAGATCCCAGATCGGGCTGCCGACCAGGGCGACGTCGTCGGCCAGGCCCAGCCGCATCGGCAGCGCGCAGGTCATCGACAGGACCAGGTCCCGGTCGCGCCAGTGGTGACCAAATTCGTCCGGCCAGGTCAGGCTGTCCGGTCCCCATCCGAGCCGCGCGCGAAGGTCCGACCACAACCGATCCCAGGCGGGCCGGGTCGCGGGATACCAGCAGAGGCTTGCGATCACGCGCCGCTCTCGACCCGCCGCCGCGCGATATTGCTGTCGCGATCGTTCACGCCCAACAGGTTCGCCAGCAGGCGCAGCAGGCTGTCCTCCTCGTGATCCCGTTCACCATCGGCCAGAACCACGGCCCAGAGCGCCTCGATCACCGCGATCCGGTCATCCAGCGGCACGCCGTCCTTGATGGCCCGCGTGAAACGGACATCGTCGGGCGCCTCGGCCTCCAGCGCCTCGGCCTGGCCGCGAAGTTTGGTGGCCTCGAACGGCGACAGCCCATGATGGCGCATCAAGACCCGGTCGATCCGGTCGACTTCCACCTGGGCATAGTCGCCATCGGCCCGGGCCACCCGCACCATCAGGGCGGCGAGGGCCAGGCGGGCATCGGGCTCGGGCAAGCGTTCGGGTTCGGGGGCCGATAGGCGGCGCAGCAGGTCTGTGAACATGGGGCGCCATATAGGGGCGGAACGCGCCGAGGACCACGGGGGCCACGCAAGACACCCCGCCGCCGGGCGACCGGGTCAGGGAAAACGGCTCGAAAGATGATGAGGACGGCGCCGCCCTCGGGGTGAGGGGCGGTTCCTGACGGTCTGCGGGGGCGTTCACCTCCCCGCGATCCGGGCTTCGCGCGATTCCCGATTGCGGCGGCGTGACCCGCCCGACCGTGGAACCTGTCCTTCATGTGTCGACGGCGCCTTTGTCGGCCCGAGCGGTTAACGCGCGGTGAAGAAATCCGTCAGCCGTCCCAGCCCTCGGCGATCACCAGATCGCTCTCGCTGATCCCCTGTCGCAACTTGATCGCCGCCTGATAGCCGAGGCTGTCATAGCAATCCAAGGCGGCCCGGTAGCTCGGAAACTCGATCACCACACTGCGGGGCTTCGCCTCGCCCTCCTTGGTCTCGCGCGCACCGCCCCGCACCAGGAACCGG
>JBCDCW010000271.1:0-4440 GCA_039180995.1 Pseudomonadota bacterium | reverse complement strand
TGCGGGTGGTGAAGCTGACGGTGGGCATGGCGCATTCCTGTCTTACGGTGTAAGACAATGTGAGCGTGGCCGGGGGGTTCGTCAAGTCAGAAGGCGGGTTCGACGCTGGGCAAGTTCAGCGATTTGATCAGGTCGCGCACCTCTTGCCGGGCGGCGACGTTGGAGAGGTTCAGGTGGGCGATGCCGATGTCCTTGAGATCCAGCAGCGTCATGCCGCGCGGGAAGAGTTCGCGGAAGATGACCCGCTCGGTGAAGCCGGGCGCCACGCGGAAGCCGATGCGTGTGGATAGGTCGATCAGGGCTTGGCCCATCTTGCGTTTGTTGTGCATCTCCTGCGCGCCCAGGCGGTTGCGCAGCACGATCCAGTCGATGGGCTTCAGGCCCGCCTTGGCGCGCAATTGGCGGGCATGCCAAACCATCTCGGAATAGACCGACGGGCCAAGGATCTTGGAGCTGTCCGGGTCGATCTTGGCCAGCAGGTCGAAGTCCACGAAGCTGTCGTTGAGGGGCGTGACAAGGGTGTCGGCCAGGGAATGGGCGACTTGGCTAAGCCGCGTATGAGAGCCGGGACAGTCGATGACGATGAAATCGCAGGTCTTTTCTAACTCGGCTACGGCGAGGGTGAGGGATTTATCGAAGGGGTTCTCGCCGTCCGCCAGATCGCTGCGATCCACCTTCGGCAGCCCGGACACATCGGGCGTGGGCAGGTTCACCCCATGCCGCAAGCCATAGGAGGCGCGGTTCTCGAGATACCGTGTGAAGGTCCGTTGTCGCAGGTCCAGATCCAACGCGCCGACCCGCGACCCGGATCGCGCCAGTGCCGTGGCCGTATGCATGCAGGTCGTGGATTTGCCCGACCCGCCCTTCTCGTTTCCGAAGACGATGATATGCGCCATAGCAAGCCCGATACCTTTGTTTTTGCGCGACTATAGGGCCTCCCGGCCAAAGGTTAAGGTTTCACAAGTCCGCGGAGTATTGTTTTCGCCCTCTGTGACGAAAAACGCCGCCCCGAGGGGCGGCGTTCGGCGTCGGATGAGGCGGGTCTAGAAACCCAGGCCAGCATATTTGTTCTTGAACTTGGAGACGCGGCCGCCGGTATCCATCAGGCGCGACGTGCCGCCCGTCCAGGCAGGATGCACCGAAGGGTCGATGTCCAGCGAGATCTGGTCGCCTTCGGCACCCCAGGTCGAACGCATCTGGACGACGGTGCCATCCACCAACTTGACGTCGATGACGTGGTAATCGGGGTGCAGGTCCTTTTTCATCACGCCTCTCCTTTGCTGGGTGCGCGGTAATTGGTCTGCTCGGCGATCCGGGCGGATTTGCCCCGGCGCGTGCGCAGGTAATAGAGCTTGGAACGGCGGACGCGGCCCCGGCGGACCACGGTGATGGTGTCGATATTGGTGGAATGCAAGGGGAAGACCCGCTCGACGCCTTCGCCGAAGCTGATCTTGCGGATGGTGAAGCTGCCGGCGATGCCGTCGCCGTTCTTGCGGGCGATGCAGACACCTTCGTAGTTCTGAACGCGGGTGCGGGTGCCCTCGGTCACCTTGAAGCCGACGCGCACGGTGTCGCCGGCTTTGAAGTCGGGAATGTCATGGTCGAGCGCGGCGACTTGTTCCGCCTCGAGCGTGGCGAGTAGGTCCATCGGACCCTCCTTCTGATACGGCGGGGTTTGCCCCCGGATGATGTCCTGCCCGGTTGGATCCGGGTGGCTGTTCTTTGTTTTCCCGGCAGCTATGCTGTCTGGATAACGCAGAGCGCCCCGGCAAGCCGGGGCGATACGTCTGGTGCGCCGGATACGCCGAACGCGGGCGCCGTGCAAGCGGAGAGTGCGGGACCAAGGGGCAACCCGTCGGACCTTTGGTCCGCCTGCGGCGACACGGGCCCTCCGAGGTCCTTTGGGCCAGAGGAAGAGAGGCGCGTTAAGGTTAATCGGCGGGCCGGTTGGCTTGGTGTTTTTGCCAGAGATCGGGGCGGCGGACTTTGGTCAGAGCTTCGGCCTGGTCGCGGCGCCATTGCGCCACTTTGGCATGGTCGCCGGAGGTAAGGATTTTGGGGATGGTGCGGCCCTGCCACTCGGCGGGCTTGGTGTAATGAGCATGTTCGAGCAAGTGGTTGGTGTGACTTTCATCTTCGGTCGAAGCGGCGTTGCCCAAGATGCCGGGCAGCAGGCGGATCGTGGCATCCAGCATGGCCTGGGCCGCGATTTCGCCACCCGTTAAGATGAAGTCGCCGAGAGAGATTTCCTGCATCCCGTAATGGTCCAGCACGCGCTGATCGACACCCTCGAACCGGCCGCAGAGCAGGGTGACGCCAGGGGCGGCGGCCCAGACGCGGGCGGTGGCCTGGGTGAATGGCGTGCCCCGCGGAGACAGGTAGACAAGGGGACCAGGGCCGCGCGCGGCTTCGATGGCGGGGCCGACCACGTCGGCGCGTAAGACCAGGCCGGCGCCGCCGCCGGCGGGGGGCGCATCGACATTTCGGTGCTTGGTGAGGCCGAAGTCGCGCAGGTCGGTAATGTCCAGCGACCAGAGCCCGCGTTTCAGGGCGGTGCCGGTCAGGGACTGGCCCAGGACGCCGGGGAAGGCGTCGGGAAACAGGGTGATGACACGGGCTTGCCAGCCATCGGCGGGGATCTCCGCCATCAAGTCGCGTGGCCTGGCGGCGGCGCGGATCGACTTCCGGCCATGGGATCGGGTGGGGTCGGTCATGGCCCTGCGGGATAGCCCGGTTGAACTTGCAGGGGAAGCGGGCTTCCGCGTTACTGGTCCACCGTGCCATAGGCACTGCCATGGCCATCCCAGATCTCGATCCCGATGCCGCCCTGCGGGCGGTCTGGCCCGGCCTGGCCGCCGCGGCGGGGCTGACGCCCGAAGGGCATATGCTGCGGGTGATGGCGCTTCGGGGCGGGCCCCGGCCGGAGCGGGTGCTCGGCGCGGTGGACGGACCGGACGGGGCCTTCGTGCTCAAGCGCGCGGCCCAGGCCGACGAGCTGTGGTTTGATCGGCAGGTGGCCGCCCACCGGATGGCCGAAGCGGCGTTCGCCGGGGCCGAGGGCCTGGCGGTGCCGCGTCTGCTGGCGGTGGATCGGCCGGGCCGGACGATGCTGATGGACCTCGTGCCTGGCCCGACAGCCCACGAAGCGGCCCTGGCGGCCGACGGTCCGGCCGCGCGGTTGGACGTGCTGCGCCAGGGCGCGCGCTGGCTGGGCCATCTGCACCGGGCCGCGCCGCCGCAGCTGCGCCGGTTCCGGCCGGTCGAGGCCCTGGCGCGCTTGCGCCGGATCCGCGCGAGGGCGGGCCCCGATGGGCCGGGCGTGCCCGAACCTGGCGCATTCGCGGCCTTCGCCGCACGCACCGAAGCGGCCTTGCGCAGCACCGCGTTGCGCAAGGCGATCCGTCGACCGGCCCATGGCGACATGCATCTGGCCAACGTGATCCTGCGGCCCGACGGGGTCGTCCACGGGATCGACTTCTGCGCCGTGGACCCGGCCTATCCAGCCTGGGATCTGGCGCGCCTGCTAACCCATTTCACGACCTTCTTTGTCGAGCCCGAGGCGGCGGTCGAAGGCCTGACTGCGGCCCGGGCGGCGATGCTGGAGGGCTATGGCGGCTTGTGGCGCGATGTCAGTGTGTTGGACGCACTGGTCGCGGTGGAACTGGCCCGGCAGTGGAGCGCCGTGCCGGTGGCGCCCAGCCGGCGGTTGGCGATGCGGGCGCGACGATGGGCGCGCCTGCGGCCCTTGATCGACGCACTGCACGTGGGCAGAGCCTGAGGGCGCCCGCCGATTGCCGTCAGCTGGGGGTGCCCTCGGGCGGGCCGTCGTCCAAAAGGCCGGCGGGCGGGTCGATCACCACCCGGCCTGCGGCCAAGTCGATGGTGGGGACGATGGCTTTGGTGAATGGCACCAGGACGGGCGCGCCGCCCTTGGACCGCAGTTCCAGCAGGTCCCCGGCGCCGTGATCGTGGACGGCGTGAACACGGCCCAGATCAACGCCGCCAGTGTCGGTCGCGGTGAGGCCGATCAAGTCGGAATGGTAGAATTCGTCGTCATCGGGGGCGGGCAGAGCCGTGCGGGCAACCCAAAGGCGTTGGCCGCGCAGGGCGTCGGCGGCTTCCTTATGGGGCACGCCCGACAGGCGGACGGCGTAGCCGCCCTTGACGGGGCGGATGACGGTCAGCTTGTAGTTGCGGCCCTGGTCGTCGGTCAGGGGGCCGTAATCGCCGATGGCGGACGGGTCGGCACAGAAGCTCTTGACCCGGGCTTCGCCGCGCACGCCGTAGCTGCCGGTGATGGCGCCGAGGCAGACATGGTCTTTCATCACATGCCTCCTTCGAGGAATTGTCTGTTCGGGTTGCCGTTGCGCCGTGCGGCTTCGCGGCAATCTGAATGGTCGTTACCGACATAGCGACCTGAGGTCGTGTCCAGGCAGAGAT
>JBCDCW010000270.1:0-4463 GCA_039180995.1 Pseudomonadota bacterium | reverse complement strand
GGCGCGCGTGGTCAAGGGGGCGTTCACGTTCGAGGGTGCGGCCGACTACATCGCATGGAAGATCGAGCGGCATTCAGGCCGCGCCCTCAATTTGACGGAGTTCCAGCGACGGCATCCGCTGATCGCTGCGCCGCGGATCTTGTGGCGGCTGCTACGGGATCGGGTAGTGCGTTAAGTCATCTCTGGGCGCATGTGCGATTTCCAGGGCGTCCCGAATGGTGGTCCATGTGACGAGATGCAGAAAGGAGACCTGGGCGGATATCAACCGTTGCCGTGCAAGCCGGTTCTTCGACGGGCCATTGTGCAGTGATCCGACGATCCTGCGACGCAGCTTATGGTAGCCAAATCCGTCCATCGCCTCTGCGATGCGCCGTGTACCATCCAAATCGTGATGCCCGGGGGTTACTAAACCCGAAGCGGGAACCGCCCGGCATGGATTACCATCCCGTCGGCATGGGCGGCGGTGCCAGAGACGCGGCGCAGCGGCCGCCCCGATGCGATGTTTCGTGACCCATTCAGGGCGGGGTGGCCCGCGTGCGTCGGCTGGCGACGCAGCCGCAGGGCGACGTCGAAAAGCGTCACCCAACTCCATATGAAACCCGGAGGCACCGGGATGGGGCGAAAGAGACGTGATCGGCAAGTCGGAACGAGCTTTTGGGAACGAGGCGACCACCAGGATCAGGAGGGCTCGGCCATGGCGGCGCGCAGCCTTTTGGTCGCGGCTCGGTCGATGGCGCGAGTGATCGGGTCGATCGCCACGCCGTAATTGCGGGCGGCGCCGTCGATGGTGACGTAGCCATCCAGCACGTCTTCCAGCACGCGGTTCGGATCACGCAAATGCGGCGGGCCGTAGCCGCCGCCACCTGGCATGGCGAGCGTGGTGACCGCCGACGGCGAAAGCATGGTCGTGATCTTGGGCCGCAGGTCGGTGCCGTCATTGGTGGTCAGCGCGCCGGTCTGCCCCGCCCGGCCGCCATGCAGGCCGGGGGCCGGGGTCCGAGTGCGTTCGTAGAGGCCCGAGAAGAGATAGTCTTCGCCGGTGAGGACCTCGATTTCCATGGTCTGCCCCAGGCCGCCGCGCGATTGGCCGGGCCCGCCCGAATCTGGCCGCAGGGACCGTTGCCGGATAACGAGCGGGGAAAGCGCCTCGATGGACTCGGCCGGCACGCCCGCGATGCCGCTGGGATAGGCGGTGGCCGACATGCCGTCCTTGCCCTGCATCGCCCCCGCGCCGCCCGCCGAGAACCAAGTGTACGAGAAGTGGCGTCCCGCTTTGTCCACGCCGGAGATGTGCGTGTCCCAGAGCCCGTCGAAGCCCGGCGCTTGGACCGCATCCGGCAGGGCGTCGGCCAGCGCGCCCATCACGGCGGAGGGCAGGAAGTGGCCGACCAGGTGGCGGCCGCCGACGGCGGCGGGGAATTTGCAGTTCAGCAGGGAGCCCTCGGGCGCGGTGACGGTCAAGGGCAGGAAGCTGCCTTCGTTGTTGGGGATGTCGCCGGCCAGGGCGCATTTGACGCCGTAATTGGTGTAGGCGGTCGTGTAGTTCAACGTGACGTTGACGCCGAGGGGGACGGCGTCCGGAGAGCCGGCATAGTCGACGGTCAGCCTGTCGCCCGCGACGATGATGGCGGCTTTGATCGTCAGCGGATCGTCAAAGCCGTCGACGGTCAGGTCGTAGGTATAGGCCCCGTCGGGCAGGGCGCGGATGCGGTCGCGCATGGCGGCTTCGGACCGGGTGACGATCTCGTCGGCGAGTTCCTCGATATCGGGCAGGCCGAATTCGTCCAGGAATTGGAGGAGTTGTCGGGCGCCGTGTTCGTTGCCGGTGATCTGGCAGTGGAGATCGCCCAGCACCTCGCGCGGGGTGCGGACGTTCTTTTCGATCAACTCCCAGATAGGTTCTACCCGCTGGCCCCCGTCGATCAGCTTCATGATTGGGATTTGCAGGCCTTCCTCGAATACGGATCTTGAATCCGCCGACAGGCCCCGGCCGCCGATATCCAGCGCGTGGCAGCAATTGGCGAAGAGCGCGATGCAGCGGTCGTCTTTGAAGACCGGCGTGGTGATCGTGATGTCGTTGAGCTGCGACGCGGTGAACCACGGGTCGTTGGTGATGATGACGTCGCCGGGCTTGAGCGTGTCGACCGGGAATTTCTCCAGCACGTGGATCATGCCGGTGGCCATGGAATTGATATGGCCCGGCGTGCCGGTGACGGCTTGGGCGATCATGCGACCGCGGCGGTCGAAGACGCCCGCGGCCAGGTCAGCCGCGTCGCGCACGATGGAGGTGAAGGACGAGCGCATCAGCGCCGCCGCCTGGTCATTGGTGGTGGCGATCAGGCGGGCCCAGAGGATGTCGAGGGTGATCTGGTCGATGGGCATCTATGTGGCTCCGTCCAGGTCGACGATCAGGTTGCGGTACTCGTCCACATCGACGGTCGCGGGGCCGTTGATGACGACGGTGGATTCCCGTTCCTCGACGATGGCGGGGCCTTGGAATCGGGCGCCGGGGGCCAGTCTGTAGCGGTCATAGACGGGGACGGGCTGCATGGCTTTCGCGGTCGGGATGTAGATGTCGCGAAGGGTCTTGATCGGGTCGCCGGTCGCGGCGCCGATTTCGCGTTTTAGGGTCAGCTCGGGCTTCGGCCCTTCTGCGATCACCCGCCAAGAAATTACCTCGGCGGGCGCGTCCATCTTGTGGCCGTAGACGTCGGCGTAAGCGGCTTCGAACGCGGCCATGAGGGCGTCGCGCTGGCCAGGCTCGAAGGCAGGCAGGTCGACGGGCACGCGGACCTCGGTGCCCTGCAGGACATAGCGCATGTCGGCGAAGACCCGGAACGTGATGTCCGCCGGGTCGATGGTGCGCGCCAGGATCGCGCGGCCTTCCGCCTGCATCTCGGCGACAACGCGGGCGACCTCGGACCAGTCCATCTGGTCCAACTGACTGGGGCGGGAGCGGGAGAGACCGACGGACATCGGCGCGGTCAGAAACCCCAGCGCCGACATGACGCCCGCCCCCAGCGGATAGATCACGCGCGGGCAGCACAGGATGGACGCGACGCCGAAGGCGTGCATCGGCCCCGCTCCGCCGGTGGCGAAGATCGGGAAGCTGGCGATGTTCTTGCCGCGCTCGATGGTGTGGATGCGGGCGGCCGACGCCATGCTTTCATTGGCCAATTGGTGGATGCCATAGGCCGCTTCCAGGAGCGTCAGGCCCAGCGGTTCGGCAACCTTGTCGCGGATGGCTTTCTTGGCGCAATCCAGGTCGAGCGTCATCTGGCCGCCCAGAAAGAACTCCGGGTCCAGATAGCCCAGCACCGCGCCCGCATCGGTGACTGTGGGCTCCGTGCCGCCCAACCCGTAGCAGGCCGGGCCGGGTTCGGATCCAGCGCTGTCGGGGCCGACTTGCAGGCGACGCATGGCGTCGACGCGGGCGATGGAGCCGCCGCCGGTGCCGATCTCGATCAACTCAATGACGGGCACCTTCACGGGCAGGCCGGAATTTTTCTTGAATTGGTATTGCCGGTCGACCTCGAATTCGGTGGCGATCAGCGGCGCACTGTCGGCGATGACGCAGGCCTTCGCGGTCGTGCCGCCCATGTCGAAGGCCAACACGTCCGGGTGGCCCAGCAGCGCGCCGTAATGGGCGGCGGCGAGCGCGCCCCCGGCGGGGCCGCTTTCGACCAGGCGGATGGGTTTCTGGGTGGCTTCCTCGATCTCGCAGAGCCCGCCATCGGATTGCAGGATGTAGAGGGGCGCGGGGCAGGCCAGTTCTTCGGTCGTGCGGCTGCGGAGGCGGGTGAGGTAGGTCTCGGCGATGGCCTTGACGTAGACATTGGCGAGCACCGTGGAGCCGCGGGCGAACTCGCCCAGTTCCGGGACCAGATCGCTGGACAGCGAAACGGCAATCTCCGGCGCCTCTTCAGCCAGGATCGCACCGATGCGGCGTTCATGGGCGTCGTTGACGTAGGAATGGATTAGGGAGATGCCGACCGCCTCGACGCCCTCGGCCTTGAGGGTCTGGGCCAGGGCGCGGACCTCGTCGTCCTCCAGCGCTTTGCGGATCGTGCCGTCGACCAGGACCCGCTCGTCCACCTCGAACCGCAGGCGGCGGGGCGCCAACGGCGCGGGGTTCTTGATGCGCAGGTCGTAGATTTCGTAGCGATGCTCCCGCCCGATCTCGATGGCGTCGCGGAAGCCTTTGGTCGTGATCATCGCCGTCTTGGCGCCTTTGCGCTCGATCAGGGCGTTGGTGAAGAGCGTAGTGCCGTGGACGAGGTTACGGATTTCGGGCGCCTGGTCGAGTTGGCCGACGGTTCGCGCAACGCCTTCGATGACGGCGTCGTCGGGGCGGCGTGGGGTGGTCAGGATCTTGCCGATCTCGAACGTCGCGCCGTCGTCGCTGACGACGACGATGTCGGTGAAGGTTCCGCCGATATCGGAGGCGATCCTGACGCTCATCT
>JBCDCW010000269.1:0-4510 GCA_039180995.1 Pseudomonadota bacterium | reverse complement strand
GTCACCGCCTTCGACGTGGAGTGGGGCTCATGAAATTCTCCGCCAATCTCGGCTTCCTTTGGGCCGACCGCCCTTTGCCCGACGCCATCCGCGCCGCCAAAGCCGCCGGTTTCGATGCTGTCGAACTGCACTGGCCCTACGAAACCCCTGCGCCAGACGTCAAAGCCGCCCTAGACGAAACCGGCCTGCCGTGCCTCGGCCTCAACACCTCCAAAGGCGACGGAAACGGCCTCTCCGCCCTGCCGGGCCGGGGCGAGGAAGCCCGCGCCGCCATCGACCAAGCCATCACCTATGCCCGCGCCATCGACGCCAAGGCCGTCCACGTCATGGCCGGTTTCGCCACCGGCCCCGCGGCCGATGCGACCTTCCGTGAGGCGCTCGCCTATGCCTGCGACCAGGCCCCTGACCTGACGATCCTGATCGAGCCGCTGAATTATTACGACGCGCCGGACTACTTCCTGACCAACACGACCCAGGCCCTGACCATCATCCACGCCGTCGCCAAACCGAACCTGAAGCTCATGTTCGACTGCTATCACGTCCAGGTCATGGAGGGCGATCTGACCCGCCGCTTCGCCGCCTGCCGCCCTCAGATCGGCCATGTCCAAGTCGCCTCCGTCCCCGCCCGCGCCGCGCCCGACCAGGGCGAGATCGCTTACGACCGACTGCTCCCCGCCCTAGCCTGGGATGCACCCTTCGGCGTCGAATACAAACCCGGCGGCGATACCGATGCGAGCCTTGCCTGGCTCAGCCCGTTTCAGGCCCTTTAGAACGGGATTTCCATTCCATCGTCCCACGCACCCAATCCACCGCCGCGCGCCCCGCCCAACGCCCGGTCGCCAGACACGCGGTCAACAGATACCCGCCCGTCGGCGCTTCCCAATCCAGCATCTCGCCACAGGCAAACACCCCCACCCGATCCCGCAGCATCAGACCGGTATCCAGCGCGTCCCACCGCAGGCCCCCCGCCGTCGAGATCGCCTGATCCATCGGCCGCGGCCCACGCAGTGGAACAATCAACCTTTTGATGATCTCGGTCAGGTCCTCCGGCAGGGGCCGCCCAAATTCCTGCACCAACGCCACTTGTACGGGCGTCAGCCGCAAAGCCTTTCGCAGCCGGTTCGGCAAACTCGCCTTGCCGCCCTGCGCCAACCGCGCCCGCACCTGATCTGCGCTCAAATCCGGCTTCAAATCCAAGGCCAACGGGCTCCCCGCGCGCAACTTCGGCGTCAGCGGATAAAGCCCTCCGCCCTCGATCCCTTCCGCCGACAGCGTGAATTCACCCCGATGCACGACCTCGTCCACCACCAGCCCCACATTCTTCACAGCCGCCCCGAAATGCGGCGCCATATGCGGCGACCAAGCCACCCGAAACCCCACATTCGACGGCTGAAACGGCGCCACGTGCCCCGCCAATTCCGGCATTCCGGCCCAAGCCCCATCCGACCCGAGCCGCTGCCAAGACGCCCCGCCCAGCGCCAACACCACCGCATCCGCCTCGACCGCGCCGCCTTCAAACCATAGCGCGGAATCCTTCCAGCCCAACCATCGTGCCCGCCGGTGCAGCACCACGCCCTGCGCGTCCAGCCGCCGCAACCACGCTCGCAACAGCGGCGACGCCTTCATCGCCATCGGAAACACCCGCCCCGTCGAGCCCACAAACGAATCCTGCCCCAACCCGGTCATCCAGGCCCGCACCGCGTCGGGCCCAAACGCTTCGATCATCGGCCAAAGCCGCGCGCATCCATAGGCCTCAAAAAACCCGTCCTCGACCTTCGTGATGTTCAGCCCGGACTTCCCCGCCATCAGGAACTTCCGCGCCGGGCTCGGCATGCGGTCGAACAGCTCGACAGCTGCACCCCCTCAGCCGCCGCCTCTGCCGCCGCCAACCCGGCGGGGCCCGCGCCGATCACCGCGATCCTTGCCTGTCGTGCCTCGGATGCCATGTCTCGGCCCATGACCCAGCCCATCCCCGAAGGCAACGCCTGGGCCGGGGTCGCTACAACATTTTGCGTTTCGTCTGAGGTAAGTTCATCGCAAGGCGCGTTCGGCCGACCGGAGAGGCCGCGCGCCTTGCGGTTCATATCAAACGCAAAGTGCTTAGCGCGCCAAGTCGCGGATCGCCTGCGCCCGGTCGCCGCTGCCGGGATGGGTCGACATCCAGCCGCCGCCATCGCCCATGAAGAGGCTCAGCCGATCGAAGAACCGGGCCAAGCCTTCGGGATCATACCCGGCCAACTGCATCAGCGCGACGCCCCCGGCATCCGCCTCCAGTTCGGCCGCGCGGCTGCCCGCCAAGGCCAGCAAGATGTTTCCCTCCAGCACGGCTTCTTCCAGGATCGGGCCGGTATCCCCGACCACCAGCGCCACCAGAACGGCAATCGCCAAGGCGCGATACAAGGCGCGCAACCCATGCTGCTCGGTCACGTGGGTCAGTTCATGCGCCAAGACGCCGGCCATGGCATCCGGATCGTCTTCCAGCATCCGCGCCAGGTCGTCGATCACCACGATCGTGCCACCGGGCAGCGCAAAGGCGTTGGGCCCAATGCCGCTGGCTCGGAACAGCAAGGTGCGGGATGGCAGGTCGCCTTCCGGCACCGCATCGGCCAAGTCGGCGTAGATCGCGGCAATCTCGGCCTGGCGCGCCTCCGATAAGGTGGTCGGGTCCAAGAGCAGCCGATCCATCACGGCCATCTGGCCCGTGTCGATCTGCCGCCGCAGCCCGTCCGGGGTCAACCAGACCGCGACCGCCACCAACACCGGCAGCGCCAAGCGCCAGATCGCGAACGCTCCCAGCAGGCTGGCCAGGATCACGGCAATCAGCCGGGGGTGGAACGCTTCTGCCTTGTGCAACATGGCCGCCTTGTGCGGCCCCAGCGCGCGGTCGAATGCCTCGGCCGCGCTGGTCTCGAACACGGTGCCATCCGGAAACGTCACCTTCCGGTCGAGCCGCCCCAGCGGCGCGTCGACCGACAGATCGGTCCGGGCCACATGGCGCCAAACTTCGCCAGCCGCATCCACCAATTCCACTGTCCGGCCTCGCACGCGCAGATGCAGATCCAGGGCCACGGACCGGCCGGGCGGATAGGCCCGGCCGGGCATCAGGTCGTCGTCAGATCGCGGCGCCACCAAGGTCGATCCCTTCGATATCGCCATAGGCATCGCCGATGGCGTTGCGATCGTCGTGCAACTGGCCCTCGAAGGCATCCAGCGATCCGTTGGGGATCACGTGGGTGTTGTCGGCCAAGTATTTGGTCAGCCGGATCTGCGCCCATGGCAGCGCCAAGCCCAGCGAAAACACCACGGCCAGCGCGTTGGTCACCGCGATCCCCAGAAGCGTCACGGGCTTCACGGTCGAGTCAAAGCGATGCCCACCATCCAACTCCGCATGGGTATACACCACGTTTCGGATCATCGCGCCGTAGAGAATGCTCGCCGGATAGAATCCCAGGAACAGCAGCGCGTAGAAGCCAAAGACCAGGGGCGCCACGACATCGGCATCCGGTTCGACGCCAGCCTCGCCGGCGCTGATCAAGGCCAGAAACGGGCCCGCTAGCAGGATCGCCCCCAGGGCCGCAGCTGCCAGCACCCAGCCCAGCGCCACCAGCGCGGCGAGATAGAAGGGCCGGATCGGAGCCTGTATCTTAAAGCCGGATCGGCCCAGGCTGTGCCCTTCGATGGCGAAGCGATTGACCCGGCGCGACAGGAACGGGATCGTTGTATACAGCGTGAGCGCCACGCCGATGGGCAGCAGGATGTAGGTTACGAAGGCATCGCCATATCCCGCCTTGAAATCGAAGCGCACATTCGACCAGCTGGTGTTGCGCGCGGCAAATCGCGCGCCCCGGATCAGCAACCAGGGCAGGGCGAAAATCAGAGCGATGATCAGGATCAGGTTCACGAGCGGAAGCGCCGCCAGCACGGAAAAGACAACAAGCGCGGCCACCACGATCAGCCGACCGATCAAGATCTGCATCCCCGTTGCGTGATAATCGAAGTGACGTCCGGCGATGCTGGTATTTCCGTAGAAGTACTTGTTCGCCCGCACCTTGGCCCAAGCGGAATAGATGCCCAGGGTCACGATCGTCAGCAACAGATTGACGATCCAGATGCCGAACCACTCCCCGGTCTTGCCGTCGAACGCGACGGTGTGTCTTGTTTGTTGGTCTGTGGTCATGGCGTGATCCCTCGTTACACGGCCTGACCAAAACCCGATCAGAGTTCGTTTGGCGAGCGATGGCGGGGCGCGCGCGCCTGGCCTGTGTCACCTTGAGCACGCTTTGTGTCCCCGATCGGGCAATACACGGCATCAAGGCGGTCGCCGCCCCGCCGGATGTAACCGATGCTTGGATCAGCGTGGGCTATTTGACGAAGGGCGCCGCCTCGCCCCAAACCGCGCGCACCCGCTGATCGCGGCCGCAGCGGTCGCGATAGCGCGTATAGGCCGTCGCCTTCGTGACCGCGATCCCGACCGAGGTCAGGCCCAGCCGATCCTCCGATTTGTAGTAAT
>JBCDCW010000268.1:0-4520 GCA_039180995.1 Pseudomonadota bacterium | reverse complement strand
CCGCTTCCATGTCGATGCGATCCATGCGCGGCTGGTCTGCACCTACCGGGGGCCCGGCACGCAATACGGTCTCTCGACCGATGGCGCGCCGCCCACCCGCGTCTTCACCGTCCCCACCGGCGCGCCGATCCTGCTGCGCGGCTCGCTCTGGCCGGGCGAGGCCACCGGCCTGATGCACCGCTCGCCCCCCATCGAGGGCACCGGGATCACCCGCCTCGTTCTGGTGCTCGATGCGGTGGACGAGAACGAGGACGACGCATGAGCCGCAACCTGGGCGCGACGGCACTGCGTCCAGCGCCGAGGGTTCGGTCCCAAGGCCGCGGGCGCGGCCCTTGACGAGGCGGAGCGCCGGACGCTCGTCCGCGAACGAAACACCCTCAACGCCGTCTGAGCAGCCAGATGAAGAAGGCGCCGCCGATCAGGCCGGTGACGATACCGATGGGAATGTCTTCTGGGGCCATGATCGTGCGGGCCAAAATGTCGGCCCAGATGAGGAAGATCGCGCCGACAAGCGCGCAGGCGGGCAGCACACGGGCATAGTCGCCGCCTACGACCATGCGCACGATATGGGGGATCATCAGGCCGACGAAGCCGATGAGGCCCGAAAACGCCACCATGCATCCGGTCAGCAGCGCGCCGGCGACGAAGACCGACAAGCGGAAGCGGGCGACCGGAATGCCGAGGGTCGAGGCCGTCTCGTCCCCGATTGTCATGGCGTTCAGCCGCCCGGCATGGGCCAGCATCCACGCCCCGCAGACCGCCAAGACCACCGCTGGGTAAGCAAGTTGATCCCATTGCGCCAGGCCCAGGCCGCCCAGCATCCAGAATACCACCGTATGCGCGGCACGCGGATCGCCCAGGAAGATCAGGACATTGGCGCAGGACATGACGATGAAAGACACCGCCACGCCCGCCAGGACAAGGCGGTCGGCGCTGGTTGCCTGTGCGAAGCTTGAGACGGCGAGCACCAGAAGCGTCGAGGCCAGTGCGCCCGCGAAGGCCAGCAGCGGCACGGTGAGCAGGCCGAGGAACAGCCCCGTATGCAGCAGGGCCAGAATCGCCCCGAACGCACCGCCCGCCGAGATGCCCAGCAGGTGCGGATCGGCCAATGGGTTGCGGGTGACCGATTGCAGGCTCGCCCCCACCAGCGCTAGCCCCGCGCCCACCATCGCTGCCAGGATGGCCCGGGGTAGCCGGATCTCCCAGACGATGGCGGCCTGTCCGGCCGTCCAGTTCACCGCGATCAGGCCGGGGACCAGACGCTCCGCCACCACCCCCCAGACTGTTCCAAGCGGTACCGCCACCGCGCCCACGCTTACGGCTACCGAGATCGACAGGCCCAGCAAGGCCAGCGCGGCGACCGTTAGTGAGGGCATCACGACGGCCCGGCGCGCCGGTGCGGCAGCGGTTCGGTCCGTCATTCCGCGCGGAACGCTTCGGCCAGGGTGCGCACGGCCCCGATGTTGCGCGGCCCTGGCGTCGCCTCGACATATTCGAGGGTCACGAAGCGGTCGTTCCGCACAGCCGAGATGTCGGCGAAGGCGGGGTTTTCCATCATAAAGGCGCGCTTTTGCTCGGCGGTGACGTCGCCATAGTTGACGATGACGATCACTTCCGGGTCTCGCGCGACCACGGCCTCCCACCCCACGGTTGACCAGCTCTTCTCGAAGTCGCTCATGATATTAGCGCCGCCCGCCGCCTCGATCAGGGCGTTGGGCATGGCATAGCGCCCGGCGGTGAAGGGCGTATCCTCGCCGCTGTCGTAGACGAAGACGCGGGGGGCGTCCGCTAGCGGGGGCAGGTCCGCCAGGATGCCGTCCAGTTCGGCGCGGTAGCCCGCCACCAAAGCCTCGGCCCGGTCCGGGACCCCGAAGATCGCGCCGAGGTTCAGGATATCGCGGTACATGTCGTCCATGCTGGCCGCATCCTTGGCCATGATGTGGGTGCAGCTTTCCGACAATTCATAGACCTGGATGTCGAACGGGGCGAGCGTGTCGGGTGTGACCTCGCCGCCGACGCGCATGCCATAGTTCCAGCCGGCGAAGTAAAAATCCGCACCGGCGCCCAGAAGCACTTCCTTGGTCGGGTACTTTTCAGCCAGTTCGGGCAATTCGCCGACGCCCGCGCGCATTTCGGCATCGAGTTTGTTCCAGCCGTTGATGCCGGTGAACCCGACCATGTGGTCGGTCAGATCCAGCACCAGCATCATCTCTGTCAGGTTGACGTCGTGCGAAACGGCCGCTTGAGGCGGGGCCTCGAACGTCACCTCGCGGTCGCAGCTTTGCACGGTCACGGGATGGGCGAACGCAGGGGTGGCAAGGGCCGTGAGGGCCAGGCCGAGCACAGAAGTCTTCATGATTGGATCCTTATGGTCAGAGATGGAAGGTCAGGTGGGACGCGCCGCTGGGCGCGAGGGTCTGGCGGGTCACGCGGACGTCGAAAGCGCGTGCGATCAGGTCTTCGGTCAGCATGTCGGCGGGCGGCCCGCAGGCCAGCACTTGGCCATGCGACAGCACCAGCACATCGTCGGCGCAGGTCGCGGCCAGGTTGATGTCGTGGAGCGAGGTGACGATGGTAGGGCCCAGAGTGCGGATCAGATCCAGCACCTCAAGCTGATGACGGATGTCCAGGTGGTTGGTTGGCTCGTCCAAGATCAGCAGGCGGGGTTGTTGCGCCAGCGCGCGGGCGACCATCACCCGCTGCCGTTCGCCACCTGACAGGGTGCCGAACATACGGTCCGCGAAGCCAGCGAGGTCCAGCCGGGTCAGCGCGCCCGACACGATCCGGGCATCGTCCGTATCCCCGCCGGTGAAGCCGGTGCGGTGTGGTGTGCGGCCCAGGGCCACGATCTCCCGCACGGTCAGGGCGAAGTCCGTCGGCTGCTCTTGCAGGACGACGGCGATGCTGCGCGCAACGTCGCGCGCGGGGCTTGCCCAGATGTCGCGGCCGTCCAGCAGCACGCGGCCTGCGGTCGGCCGCAGGTAGCGATAGAGCAGGCGCAGAAGCGTCGACTTGCCCGCCCCGTTCGCCCCCACGATGCCCAGGATGCGCCCCGGCGCCACGGCGAAAGACGTCGGGTGCAGAATCGCGGGTGCCCGCTTCGGCCCCCAAGCCAAGCCTTCGACGGTCAGGGCGGCGGGCGTCACTGGACGGCCTCCACCCGGGACACGATCAGCGCGGCGGGCACCCGCGCCAACGTCGTCTGGCGGAGCTTACCCGGCCGCGTAGTCGACGAACACCAGCCGTCCTCCAACCCGCTATACTGCTTGGCGAAAGCCACGAGGTCGGGGATGTCCGTCTCCACCTCGATATCGCCGAAGAGATAGGTCGCTTTGGCCGAGGCATGATAAGCCACCGTGCAGGGACGGTCGCAGCCCGCCATGCAGGCCACGCCCGACACCTCGAACGCTGAACCCACGGCGCCGCCCGCGGCATCGAGCGCCGCCCGCAGCCGCGCGATCAGATCAAGACCGGGACGACATTCGGTGCCCTTGTGTCGGCACGACGTGCAGACTGTGATCCTGTGGAGATGATGGCCGGTTCCATCCATATCGCCCTCCGCGATGCGGCGAGGGCGGACGTGAGACAAGCGAGCCGGGACGGATGTCGCCCGTATGGACCATCATGACCTCCAGTCCGGACACCCCGCCCGGGTCGAGTTGCAGGCGGCGCGACAAGCGCACCGTGGATGGCAGGTCTCCTGACTTGCGGGTCGACGCTGTCCCGAACCTTCCCGGACCGTTCCCGGCCCAGTGGTATCCTCGGGGTCGCTCGCCGCTCACAGTTGCGGGGGCAGTCACGGACTAGGTGCCTGATGGCTACGCCTCACCGTGTTCCCTTTTCATCCCTCGGCCATGGCAAGCTCCGGGAACCATCGACCATATCGTTGCCCGAGACGACGACCGGGTCAAGGACCGTTCATTCGGTCCTATACCGGTCCCGCACCGGGCGGCGCCGAGATCTATGCCGAAATGGACGACCCCCGCGACGCAGCGGTCGTCTTGCGGGCTTTTGGCGCCGTCGATCGTGCGGTGCCGATCGCTCTCGATGATGAAATGGCGGTCACTGAAGCGACCTCGTCCGACTCCATTCTGCGTCGGGCCCTGATGGAAACGATGCGGAACACGGCAGCCGCCCTCGCCAGGTGGTGCATGCAGCAGGTTCAGGCGTCGGTTCGGGGTCTTGGGCGTCCCAGAAGAAGACCCTTTCAGCAATCGTTGGAGGCGGTGGATGCTTTGCCGTCCTGGACGCGACGACGGGCAGTCACGCCGTCTTGGCCGCGAAGGCACCGACGACGATTCGATGAGTCAAGCCTTTGTTAGTCCTTCCAAGGCTTTAACGACCGCCAGAAAGGAAGCTCCGCAACGCGCCGGAAGCCAAAATTGCGGCGCGGCACGGCCAACAACCCTCGCGCCGCTTCCGGACAAATCGTACCATCCAAACCCCCAAAGTTACCCCAACTTGTGAAAACTCCCGTCCGACATCCCTCTGCCTCACCCCCCGCCCCGGGGCTGTACTTT
>JBCDCW010000267.1:0-4619 GCA_039180995.1 Pseudomonadota bacterium | reverse complement strand
ATGCGGCAACCGGGTCTGGTCGATGATGCCGACCGTCCCGCGGTCGCGCAGGGGCCAGATGGTCCGTGTCGAAGTGCCATTCACCTTCATGTCGACTCTCCCAGCAAGTCTTCAGCCATCGCGGTCGCGGCCCGAACGGTCGCCACCTCACCTTTAACCAGGCGCCCGGCCATCGCTAGAGCGCGTCGTTCGCAAGGCAGCCGCGCCTCCGGCGCCAGACGCCCCAAGTCGGCCACGCCCGCCAGTCCCACGATCCGCCGGGTCATCTTAGCCCCTGCGAAGCCCAATGCATCCGCTTCGATCCGGCCCAGCATCGCCGCCAAGGCGTCCTCGGACGCCTCCCCCAGCACGCGCTCCACCATCGCCTCACCCCGCCGTTCCGTCCGCCAGAGTTCGGCGAACCGGTCGAAGAAGGTGTCCCAGACCCGCTGGCCTTGGGCCAAGACCCAATCCCGTTGATCCAACCAATCACCGCCCCAACCCGGCTGCGACGCGGCGTTCAGCCAGAGGTTCGCCAGCACCGCGCCAACGTCGAAGCCCATCGGTCCATAGAAAGCGAATTCCGGGTCGATGATGCGGATGCGTTCATCAGGCCCCGGCGGCGTGACCATGACCGAACCGGAATGCAGGTCGCCATGCAACATCGCCTCGGCTCGGGTCATGAACTCCCATTTCAGCCGCTGGATGCCGCGCCGCCAGGCCGCATCGGCGCGCATGGCGGCGACGGCGTCTTCCAGCCCGGGGGTGAAATCATTGCCGGGATGGTCGTGATAAGGATCGGTGAAGATCAGGTCTTCGCTGATCTTACACAACGCGGTGTTCCCGGCGAAACGCGCGACCTCGGCCTTTTTGACCGCCGGATCAAGCGACAGGTCGGATGATCGGAACAACGTATCCGCACAAAACCGGCCGAGCACGGGCGCCGCGCTGTCATGCCGCTGCCGGTCGATCAAGGCGTTGCGCCAGATCACATGGCCCGCCAAGTTCTCCATCAGGATCAAGGCCTGGTCGCCATCGAAGCGGATCAGTTCGGGCACGCCGCCCGCATCCTGGGCCTGCCGGGTCAGCGCCGACCATTCGAACCAGGCGCGCGACAGCGGCAAGGGCCAGCTTTCGCCCACCAGGCGTAGAAACGGCAAGGCCTGCTTGGCGCAGACGGAGCCTGCCGACCCCTCGACGATATAGACGAAGTTTAGGTTGCCATCGCCCACTTCGCGCACCGCCCAATCGCCCGGCCCGCCGCCCAACCGAGCGGTAACGTCGGGATAGGTCGCCAACCGCTCGGCCACGGTCTCGGGCGACAGGGCGGTCCACCCGTCGAAGGATGGCGAGCCATCGGCCCGCGCGCGCACGTCTTGCATGGTCACTCCTCCCGCAGCGCAGCCTGCCATCGGCCTGGACGTCGCGCAACGGCAGGTACGCTAGGCGAGCGCGGCGCCAATGGTGTCCGACAGCGTCAACAGCGGCTCCGCCAAGGGCGACGTGCGGCGCCAGACCAGCCCCAACGTGCGCGAGGGCGCCGTGCCGGGAAATCGGGCAATGCAGACCGGGGCGGACCGGGTTTCGCCCAGCGCCATCTCGGGCAGCAATGTCACACCCAGACCTGCCCCCACCATTTGCACCAGGGTCGCCAGCGACGACCCTTCAAGACCCACGTTCTGCGCTCGCATCTCGCAAACGGCCAGGGCCTGGTCGCGGAAGCAATGCCCCTCCTCCAACAGAAGCAGCCGCATCGTGGCCAGCCCCTCGGGCGTGGGCACGGGCTGGTCGGCCTCCACTTCGGGCCGGATCAGCACGAAATCCTCCTGCAAAAGCGATCGTTCGGTCAGCGACGGCTCGCCCAGGGGCAGCGCGACGATGGCGCAGTCCAGCCGCCCCTCGCCCAATTCCTCCAGCAAGGTGGGCGTCACCGTCTCTCGCACGTCGGGCATGACGTCCGGATGTACCTTGGCCACCGCGCCTATAACGGGGGCCAGCAGATAGGGCGCCACGGTGGGGATCATCCCGATGCGAAGCCGCCCGGCCAGCCCGCCTTGGGCGGCGCGCGCCAGATCGCCCAGTTCTTCGACGCTGCGCAGGATGTCCCGCGCCCGGGGCGCGAAGGTTTCCCCCAACGCGGTCAGGTGCACGCCGCGTGGACCCCGTTCAAACAAGGGTGCGCCCAATTCCGTTTCCAAATCGCGGATCTGCACCGACAGGGCGGGCTGCGAAATCGCCGCCGCCTCGGCCGCTCGACCGAAATGGCCGTGTCGCGCCAGGACCTCGAAATAACGCAAATGCTTGAGCGTCATCACCATAATTTGAATTTATCGGCGACATCGGAAAATGCAACTTTTCCAAATCATACCTCAGTGCTACCTGCTCGGCATGCGAGGGTTCGTCAGGCCTATCGCCGCCTATCTCTGCCAGCTTCAGGAGCTCCCCATGATGGATGGAAACGATATCGCCGCCGGCAAGTGCCCGGTGATCCACGGCGCCACCTTGCACACCACGAACCTGGTCCGCGGCAACCGCGACTGGTGGCCGAACCAGTTGAACCTGAAGATCCTTCACCAGAACCAGCCGGTTACGAACCCGCTGGGCGACACAGTGGATTACCGCGAAGAGTTCCAGAAGCTCGACTACCCGGCCCTGAAGAAGGACCTGGCCGACCTGATGACCGACAGCCAGGATTGGTGGCCCGCCGATTACGGCCATTACGGGCCGTTCTTCATCCGCATGGCCTGGCATGCGGCGGGGACCTATCGCACCGCCGATGGACGCGGCGGCGGCTCGACCGGGAACCAGCGGTTTGCGCCGCTCAATTCCTGGCCGGACAACGGCAACCTGGATAAGGCGCGTCGTCTGCTTTGGCCGATCAAGCAGAAATACGGCAACGCCATCTCTTGGGCCGATCTGTTCCTGCTGACCGGCAACGTCGCTATGGAAACCATGGGCTTTAAGACCTTCGGCTTCGGCGGCGGCCGGGCTGACATCTACGAACCCGAAGAGGACATCTACTGGGGCACCGAGGACGAATGGCTGGGCGATAAGCGCTATGACAGCGGCGAGGACGGCAAGGGCCGGATGCTCGAAAACCCGCTGGCGGCTGTGCAGATGGGTCTGATCTATGTGAATCCCGAGGGCCCGAATGGCAATCCCGATCCGCAAGCCAGCGCTTACGATATCCGCGATACCTTCGCTCGCATGGCCATGAACGACGAGGAGACCGCGGCGCTGACTGCCGGGGGACACACTTTCGGGAAGGCCCATGGCGCGGGCGATGTGGCTCATGTGGGCGCCGAGCCCGAGGGCGCGCCGATGGAGGCCATGGGGCTGGGTTGGACCAACACCTGGGAGAGTGGAAAGGGTGTCCATTCAATTACGTCTGGCATCGAAGGCGCCTGGACGCCGACGCCGACCAAGTGGGACATGTCCTATCTGGAAACGCTGCTCGACAACGAGTGGGAACTGACCAAATCGCCCGCTGGCGCGCATCAGTGGCGGCCTGCGGGGGGCGCCATGTCGGACGCGGTGCCGGATGCGCATGATCCGTCGCGGAGCCATGCGCCGATGATGACGACGGCGGATATGGCGATGAAGGTCGACCCCGAATATCGCAAGATCTGCGAGAAGTTCCGGGCTGATCCCGACTATTTCGCCGACACATTTGCCCGCGCTTGGTTCAAGCTGCTGCACCGCGATATGGGTCCGAAAAACCGCTATCTCGGACCAGAAGTGCCTGAAGAAACACTGATTTGGATGGATCCGGTGCCGGAGGTCGACCATCCGTTGGTCAATGCGGCGGACATTGATGGGCTGAAAGCGAAGGTGCTTGCGTCGGGTCTCTCGACCCAGGATCTGGTCGGTGTGGCTTGGGGCTCGGCCTCAACCTATCGCGGGTCGGATCGGCGTGGCGGGGCCAATGGCGCGCGCATTCGCTTGGCGCCGCAGAAGGATTGGGAAGTCAACCAGCCCGCCGCTTTGACCAAGGTTCTCAAGACCTTGGAGGGTATCAAGGCGGAGTTCGATGCAGCCAATGCGCCGAAGAAAATCTCAATCGCCGACCTGATCGTCCTCGCCGGTGGCGCGGCCGTCGAAGCCGCCGCCAAAGCGGCTGGTCACGACATCGCCGTCCCCTTCACGCCGGGGCGGATGGACGCGACGGATGAGATGACGGATGCGGAAAGTTTTGATGTTTTAGAACCAGTTGCTGACGGGTTCCGGAACTATCAAGCCGCTGATTTCACCGCGTCCCCCGAGGAGTTGCTGGTGGATCGGGCGCAATTGCTCGGCCTGAGCGCGCCCGAAATGACGGTGCTGGTCGGTGGCCTCCGGGCGCTGGACTGCAACCATGGCGGGTCCAAGCACGGCGTGCTGACGGACCGGCCGGGGCAGCTTTCGAACGACGTGTTCCGCAACCTGCTCAGCATGGCAACCGAGTGGAAGCCATTGGAAGAAGGCGCAAAAATCTACGAAGGCCGCGACCGTGCATCGGGTCAGGTCAAGTGGACCGGCACCCGCTGCGACCTGGTCTTCGGCTCGAACTCGCAGTTGCGGGCGATTGCCGAAGTCTATGCCCAGGACGACGCGGAAGGCCGCTTCGTGGCGGATTTCGTGAAGGCTTGGGTGAAGGTCAT
>JBCDCW010000266.1:0-4653 GCA_039180995.1 Pseudomonadota bacterium | reverse complement strand
GGCGAGATCGAGGGCGAAGGTGTGGCCACCTATGCCAATGGCGATGTCTACGAAGGCTCGTTCGTGGCCGGGCGGCGGCAGGGGCCGGGGACGATGCGCTATGCCACGGGTCAGGTGGAAAGCGGCGAATGGGCGGCTGGGTCCTTGACGGAACGGGCCGTGGAAGAGGTGACGCCCACGGCCGACGAAGCGGTCGTGCCTGCTGAAACGGAAAGCGACGGCTGACGAATTCGCGCGATGGGCTTCGGGCCCCGGCACAGGGTGCGCGGGATGGGGGGATCGGCCGCGCGCAAGGATGATTTGGTTACAGCATTTTGCGTTTTGTCTGAGGCAGCGCCTTGCGATTCATATCAAACGCAAATTTTGGCCGAGCCGTTGGGTTGGCCCTTGATGGCCAGTGTTTGCCGGGCGTTCGCCGAGATGATCGGTTTGTCGCCCTTGGCGGGCCGACGATTGAGCCACGGAGCATTCAGCCGATTTTGGAGCAAGCGGGCCACCGATGGCAGCTGGCTGCCTTTGGGGGCGATGTCGCGCTGCGTCGGAGCCCGGAAGCTTGCGCAAGGGCAACCTCCAAGGCGGCTCTGGCAAAGGCTGATCCAGGTGTTGCGAGAACCGCCGTAGAAGCTTCGCTTTCCGCCCGGTTGGGGCGCGGCGGCGGCCCATGCCACCAGCGACCGGACGCCGGGGCTCACACCTCCTGGGGGAGGTGCTTGGTAATCTCTTCCCAGAGCGTCGCCAGCTTGGGCCGGGGCTGGATGTCGACGATCGGCAAATCGGCATCCAGGAGCGCGTCCAGCAGCAGCAAGTGCCGGGCGGGATCGGCGGTGTTCTCGCGGATCAGGGCCAGGACCGGCTGGCCCTCGCCATCGGCGATCAGCATGTCGGCGATCATGCCGCCCAGGGGGTCGAAGCCGGGATAAGCTTCGTTGGAGGCCAGGAAGGCCGACAGGGCCACGCCGGCATGGAGCGAACAGGTCGGGGCTTCCGCCTCCATCCGGTCGGCGATCCAATTGCGCAGTTTCACGTCGCGGGTCGACATCAGCGGGCGCGGACGGATCGACCCTTCGGTTATTGCATCGACGATGGGCGCTTCGGGCGTCTCTGCCTTATTTTTCTTGCCCCGTTTGGCCAGGGCCTTTGCCTGTTCCACAGCGCTGCGGGTCCCTGTCCATTCATTCGCCCAGGACCCCGAGCCGCGAAGATCGTCTTTCGGTGCCTTGGGTTTCGGCGCGGCTTCGGGCTTCGGGCGCATGCCCGAGAGGCCGGATTTGAAACCGGATTTCACGATTTGCGACATGGCGCGGCTCATCGTGCGGGTTACCAGGCGGTCGAGTTGCATGACATTGGGTCCATACAGGGGTTCTGTTTCCCATATGACGACGGTCCGGGGCCGAATTGGGGCATGCCCAGGGTAAATCGGGGGAGATGTCGCGCGCCCATGGGGCGGATCGCCTGGTTTTTGCCCAAGGGCCGGGATGGTGTGGCGTCCGATCCCGTTTGTCCGCAGGGGTGGGCCATCTTGGCCCAAGACGGCATCCCCGACGAGGTTGGAGAACCGTTGCATGGGCTGCCCATTAGGCCCATCGCCGGATGGCCGCTTCGGAATCTGTGGGTCCGGTGTTGAACGCGATGCGGGCATCCGGTGCGTTTTCATGGACCGTGTTGATGAGCCTTTCGAAAACAAGGAAATGATCGTCATCCCGGCGAACCCCGGCACCGATCAGCACGACGTCATAGGTGCTTGCCTTCAGGGTTTCGGCCACTTGATCGGTGGCCGTGTCGCCGCTGTAGATAAACCCGATCGAGACATCATAGCCTTGGCCGTTCAGTGCATCTTGATCGGCGCGAAGTGCGCCTTCGAGCTTCTCGGCCGTGAGACCGGGATACTTCGAGTAATCCACGACCGACGGATGCCAGCCCACCATCAAGACTTTGTTTCCCATGATGTTTTCTCCTTTGATTTGGCACGATGTCAGGCCGCGCGGCGAATGCGCGCGTTGTCGAATTGACCGACATCGGGTAATGGTAATTTACACGTAAAATAATACATGATTTAATTTACATGACAACAAAAAAGATAGAACCGCCCTTGTCGATTGGACGACACCTGAACTTCGCGACAGGGCGGACGAATGCGCTGTGCCAGCAGATCCTGGACCCTTACGATTTGTCGCTGCCGCAATGGGTGATCCTGTCATGCCTCTGGCGCGAAGGCGATTTGACGGTGGGCGCACTGGCCGAGTTGGTCGGGACCGGTGTTCCCGCGACCTCGCGTATTATCGACAGGATGGTGGATCGGGGGCTGGTGACGCGGCGCAGGCATGAACAAGACGGCCGGGTGATCGTCGTGGGCGTGACCGAGAAAGGCCAAGGTCTGAGCCACCTGTCGGATTTCCATGAACGAATCAACGCGGCCTTGTTCAAGGGATTTTCGTCGGAGGAGCGGGAGGCGGCGTTCGACGTGCTGCGCCGAATGCAGGCCAATGCCGAAAAGGCGATTGTTTGACCGCATGTTGCACCGCTGCGCGGCAGGCGCCTTCAAGGGGGGCCGCCTTGCTACACCCGCTCGCCCGCATCCAGCTTGGCCAGGATCGCATCGCCGTCGTCGATCACGGTGGCCCGGCGGTCGGCGTCCATGCGGTCCCAGGTGCGGTACATCTGGGCCATGCGGGGATTGGATTTAAAACGGTCGCGGTGACGGTTCAGGAAGTGCCAGTAGAGCAGGTTGAAGGGGCAGGCGCCGTCGCCGGTTTTCTGGCTCACGGCGTAGGCGCAGTGTTTGCAGTAGTCGGACATCTTATTGATGTAATTGCCGCCCGAGACATATGGTTTCGAGCCGACGACGCCGCCATCGGCGAATTGGGACATGCCGATGACGTTGGGGCTTTCGACCCATTCATAGGCGTCGGCGTAGACGACCAGGTACCATTCATGGACCTGGTGCGGGTGCAGGCCCGCCAAAAGGGCGAAATTTCCTGTGACCATAAGACGTTGGATATGGTGGGCGTAAGCTTCTTGCATCGTCGTGGTGATGGCTTGCCGCATGCAATGCATGTCGGTGTCGCCGGTCCAGTAGAACTCGGGCAGGTCCCTGGATTGGTTCAGGTCGTTGCGGGATGTGTAGTCTGGCCCCTCCAGAAAATAGATGCCGCGGATATATTCGCGCCAGCCGATGATTTGGCGGATGAACCCTTCGGCGGCGTTCAAGGGGACGTCCCCGTCCTTCCAGGCTTGTTCGGCCGCGTCGCAGACTTCGCGCCAGCCCAGCAGGCCCGCGTTTAGGTAGATCGAGAGGATGGCGTGGTAGAGGAAGGGCTCGCCCGTGACCATGGCATCTTGGTAGTCGCCATAGAGCGGAAGGCCGTTCGTCACAAAATGGGCGAGACTTTCGAGGGCGTCTTCCCGATCTGTACAGAACCAAAAGTCGTCCAGGGTGCCATAGCGGTTCCCGAACCGGTCGCGGACAAGGGCGATGACCTCGCGGGTTTCGGCGTCGGGTTCGACCCGTTTCGGGCCGGGGCCGGTCAGGCCCCTGGGCGGGGATTTGCGGTTGTCGTGGTCGTAGTTCCATTTGCCGCCGACGGGCTTGTCGCCGTCCATCAGAAGGCCCGTCTTGCGGCGCATGTCGCGGTAGAACCATTCCATGCGGAGTTCTTTTCGCCCTGACGCCCATTCCTCGAATTCGGCATGGGAGGCGAGGAAGCGGTCGTCGGGAAAAAGGTGAACGGGGATCGGCGCGTCTTCGAGGGCGGAAATCAGACGGAACTCGCCAGGCTCCGTCGCGACGGCTTCGGTGGCGCCGGTGGCCTGCGCGGCGCGGAGGAGTTCGCCGGGGATGGAGTGGGTGTTGTCCGGGTCGTCGAGCGTGGTGTAGCGGACCTGCCAGCCTTGGTCGCGCAGGTGGGCGGCATGCTTGCGCATGGCGGCGAAGAGGAAGGCGATCTTCTTGGGATGGTGCGGGACGTAGTCGGTTTCGGCCTGGACTTCGGCCATGACCACGGTGTCGGTTTCCTTGTCACCTTCGCGGAGAGCGGAGAGGTCGTCGGAGAGTTGGTCGCCAAGGACGAGGATGAGGCGGCTCACCACGGTATCTCCTGACCGGCATAGTCGAAGAAGCCACCCGATTGGGATGGGTCCAAGGAGGTGAGGACGTTCGTCAGGTTCTCGGCGGCCTGCCGGGCCGTGACCTTCGGGGCCTTGTAGCCTTCGGTGAAGGGAGTCTCGACGGTGCCGGGGTGGAGGGCGACGACGACGGATCCCTTGCGCTTGCGCCCGATCTCGATGGCGGCACCGTGGGTGATCTGGTTCGCGGCGGCCTTGGCGGCGCGGTAGCTGTACCAGCCGCCCATTTTGTTATCGCCGATGGAGCCGACGCGGGCCGTCAGCACGCCGATGCGCGCGGTGTCAGTGAGATGCGGGGCCAGGTGCTTGAGGACCAGGGCCGGGCCGATGGCGTCCACGGCGAAGGTGTGGGCCATGGCCTGCGCGTCGATGGCGTCGAGGCTCTTCTCTGGGGCTTGGCCGTCGGGCGCGAGGATGCCGGTGGCGACGAACGCCAGGTCGATCTGGGGAAGATCGGCGAGGGCCTCCGCGACGGACGTGTCGTCGGTGACGTCGAGGCCATCCTTGGAGCGGCTGAGACGGACGACGTCG
>JBCDCW010000265.1:0-4790 GCA_039180995.1 Pseudomonadota bacterium | reverse complement strand
GGGCTATGTGCTGGCCCTAGCCATCTGCGCCGGGCTGCATTTGGGCATCGCGCGCCTGGCCGTCATCCGGGCGCAGCGCGAGGCCGATTGGGACGCCCGCGTGGCCGCCGCCATTGCCCGCGGTCGCAACTGACGTCAGCGCAGGACCGACCCGCTCTCGATATCGACCGACACCTGCTTGGCCTCCGGATCGACCGCGCGCTCGATGGCAATCGTGTCTTCCGGTTCCGAAAGGCCGCCATCGCTTTTGAGGAACTCGATGGTGGCGCCATCCGACGCGCTCTGAACCACGGGATCAGACACGCCAAAGAAGGCGATCAAGACAGGCGACCACAGCAATCCGATACCCATCGTTCCCAAAACCGTCACCGACGTGGAAGAGCGAAAGAAACTTGAACGGTCTTGCATCTGTCTTTCCCATCGAACAGGCCCCCCGCCCTGCAATAGGCGGTTTGCCCCAATAAAAGGGCAATTGTTAGGCTCCCATTAACCATTTGCGAGAACAGAAGCCGCCGCCATCAGCGCATTGTTTCCGTGTGGGATATCAAGGGCCTTCAAGGCCGTGTCGATCCCCCCCAAGGTCCCCATCATACTCTGCCCCGAGACGTGCCCCATGTGGCCAATCCGGAAGAATCCGTCCCATTCCGGGCTTCCCAAGGGTGCCATGCCCAGGCCGATGCCCAAGGTCAGACCCATTTGCCGCTCGGCCCATTGGCGCAGGCGCGTTCCCTCGCCGGGCAGCCGCACCGAGGTAACGGCGTGGCTGCGCGCCGCCGGGTCGCGCACGTTTCGTTCCAACGCGCCGCCCTCTTCCCAATGATCGAGCGCCGCATGCAGCGCCCGGGCCAGCATGGTATGCCGTGCCCAAACAGCCTCGACCCCCTCCTCGTGAACGATCATGTCCAGGGCTTCGCGCAGGCCATATAGATGATGCGTTGGCCCGGTGCCGTTGAAGTACCGGAAATAGACCTCCGGCTTGGTGCGCGGGATCCAGTCCCAATACCCGGTCACGCAATCGGCCCGCGCGCGGGCCCGCGCGGCTTTGTCGTTGTAGAACACGAATGACATGCCCGCCGGCGTCATCAGCCCCTTCTGGCACCCCGCCATGGCGACATCGACGCCCCATTCATCCATCTCGAACACGTCGCAGCCCATGGACGCCATGCAATCGGCTTGCAGCAGTGCCGGGTGCCCTGCTTCGTCCATGGCCCGCCGGATCGCCGCGATGTCCGAGCGGACCGAGGAGGACGTATCCACCTGCACCACCAAAACCGAGCGGATTTCATGCGCCGCATCCTCGCGCAGCCGCTGCCCGATGGCCTCGGCATCCATCGCGACTCGGTTGCCGAAATCCAGGTACTCGACCCGCAGCCCCAGCCCCTTCGCCATCTCGCCCCAGCCATCGGCAAAGGTGCCCGTGCGCGGGATCAGCACCAGATCACCACGCGCGTGCGTATTGGCCAGGCAGGCCTCCCAGACGGCATGGCCGTTGCCGATATAAATCGTCGCATTGTGATCGGTCCGCGCGACGCGCTTCAGATCGGGGATCAGCGAATGAGTCAGATCCACCAATTCGCCGTAATAGATGTTCGGCGATGGCCGATGCATCGCCCGCAGCACCCGGTCGGGCATGATCGACGGTCCAGGGATCGACAGCACCTTCGGCCCGTGGGCAAGGCTAGGGGGCGTGGGCGTGGCGTCGTCGCGCATGGCTCGGATCTCCCTGTCAGATCTCTTGCGGGGTACGCCCGGCGCGATGGGGGGTCAATCCGGACCTTTGCGTCATCGCCGCCGGTCCTTATGTCGGAACACATGACCCGTACCGTTCTGCGCATCTCCGGCCCCGACCGCGAGCCGTTCCTTCACGGCCTCACCACCCGCGACGTGCCCGAGGACGGGCTGGGCTACGCCGCGCTGCTGACCCCCCAAGGCAAGTACCTGGCCGATTTCCTGACCTTCTGCGACGACGACGCCCTCTTCCTGGACGTGCACTCCGACCTGGCCCCCGGCCTGACGCAACGCCTGACCATGTACCGCCTGCGCGCCAAGGTCGCGATCGAGACGACCGACCTCGTCCCCTCCCGCAGCATCACCGCCCGCCCCGGAACCTTCCATGACCCCCGCCCCGGCATGGGTTGGGTCTCCTATGACGGCGCGCCCGAGGCGGAGGTGGACTGGGACGAGATACGGGTCGAAAACTTGATCCCCGCAACGGGCATCGAGTTGATCCCGAACGAGACGTTCATTCTGGAGATGGGCTTCGAGCGCCTCCAAGGCGTCGATTTCAAGAAGGGCTGCTTTGTGGGCCAAGAGATCGTCGCACGCATGAAGCACAAGACGGAGCTTCGGAAGGGCCTGGCACGGGTCGCCTTTGACGGGACGATTGCACCGGGCACCGAGATCACCGCGAACGGCAAACCCGCGGGCACCATCCACACCGTCTCCGGCAACCGTGCCTTGGCCTATCTGCGCTTCGACCGGGCCGAGACGATGGAAGCCGCAGGCATCCCATTGACACTGGATGCCCGGGCGCCCTGATGGTGCTCGACCTGGATCATTCCACCACCCGGATCAGTGGCTGCTGAAGCCCGACGACCGGCCGGTTCTCCGCGTAGTAGAAGCCCGTCCCGTCCACATGCTTGGCGCCCATGAACAACATGTCGGGCGTGTCTTGCCGTACATGTAGCAGGTCGTGATCCACCACATAGGGGTTCCCGTCGACGAAGCGGAGTAACGCGCACGGCTTGCCCAGAATGTCCCGCGTCTCGCCCACGACGAACGGCCCATCGCCGCACGCCCCATCGGGCAGCGCATTCAGTTGATCGGCCATCGGCGGCGCGAGGACCGTCAGGTCCAGGCGGCGATCCAGGACGTAATCCTGTGACCAGGCCCCCGGCGCCGCCGGATTGGGGTCGTGCCAGACGATCCGGCCCGCGAAATCGTAGGACACAGCCGGCACCGCACAGGCGCTGTCGGCATAGACGGTGATATTGGCCTCGAACCCATCCTCGGCGTCATAGACGAAATCCCGGGTCAGGTAGGACGGATCCGGCGCGAGCGTCGGGTCCTGGGCATTGGCCTGCGGCCGCATCTCGCAACTGATCGACGTCCAGGTCCTCACAAGGCGAGTCTTTAGCCCGTCCAGGCTGAGATCCTCCGCATGGGACGGCAGGGCCAGCGAGGCCAGAACGACGGCGAGGATTGATTTGGTCGGCTGCATAGTCGGCTCCATCTCTTGACGATGGGACCAGATGATGCGCAGAAATATGAATATGACAACTAGTCATGTTTTTTTGAGGTAGTCATGAAAACCGGACTAAGAATCCCAGACCCTCAGGCGGATTGCCCTGTCACCCGCTGCCTCTCGGTGATCGGCGGCAAATGGAAACCGGTGATCCTGTTCTGCATCGAAAACGGCGTCGACCGGTTCGGCGCCATGCAGCGCGCCATTCCCGGCATCACAAAGCAGATGCTAACGAAGCAACTGCGCGAGTTGGAGGCGGACGGCCTTCTGACCCGGACCGTCCACGCTGCGGTTCCGCCCCGGGTCGATTACGCGCTCTCCGAGGTGGGCCGTTCGATCCTGCCGGTGGTCGGCGCCATGCAGGCATGGGGACGCGACAACCCGGCTCGGTCCTAAACCCGCCTGCCATGCGTCTCTGGGTCCGGTTTGGTTTGCCCCCAGGCCGGCCACCCCCTACCTAGCAATCGACGGCAATCACGAGGCCCCCATGACCCTTCTCCGCGACGCTAATCCCTCCCCCGTTTCCGGCGAGCCCCTGGGCGACCTGCCCGAATGGAATCTCGACGATCTCTACACGGCCGAGGACGCGCCGGAACTGACGGGTGACTTGGAGTGGCTGGAAGCGGAAGCGACATCCTACGCCGCCGATTACGAGGGCAAGCTAGCCATGCTGGACGCGGACGGCATGCTGAAAGCTATCGAGCGCAACGAGAAGATCGACGAGATCGCGGGTCGGATCATGTCCTTCGCGGGCCTGCGCTACTACCAGCAGACCACGAACGGCGACCGCGCCAAGTTCATGTCCGACATGCAGGACAAGATCACCAACATGATGACCCCGCTGGTCTTCTTCGGGCTGGAATTCAACCGCCTGGACGATGATTTCCTGGATGGTCTCTACAAGGCCAACGCCGACCTCGCCCGCTACAAACCCGCCCTTGACCGGCTGCGGGCCATGAAGCCCTACCAACTCAGCGATGAGCTCGAAAAGTTCCTCCACGACACCTCCGTCGTCGGCGCTTCGGCCTGGAACAAGCTCTTCGACGAGACCATCGCGGGCCTGGCCTTCACCGTGGACGGCGAGGAGTTGAACATCGAGGGCACCCTCAACCTGCTGACGGACCATGACCGCCCCAAGCGCGAGGCCGCCGCCCGCGAATTGGCCCGCGTCTTCGGCGAGCAATTGCGCACCTTCGCCCGCGTCCACAACACCCTGGCCAAAGAGAAGGAGATCACTGACCGCTGGCGGTCGCTCCCCTCGCCCCAGGCCAGCCGCCACATCTCCAACCATGTCGAACCCGAAGTCGTCGAGGCCCTGCGCAACGCCGTGGTCGCGGCTTATCCCCGGCTCAGCCACCGCTACTACAAACTGAAGGCCAAATGGCTGGGGCTGGAGAAGCTCCAGGTCTGGGATCGGAACGCGCCTTTACCCATGGAAGAAACCCGCACCATCGGCTGGGACGAGGCCCGCAAGACCGTCATGGACGCCTATGCCGGCTTCGACCCCGAGATGGCCAAAATCGCCGAACCGTTCTTCGACAAGGGC
>JBCDCW010000264.1:0-4819 GCA_039180995.1 Pseudomonadota bacterium | reverse complement strand
CTCGCCTCACGGAGGACGTTATGAAGAAAATCCTCAACGACCCCGAAGCCTATGTCGATGAAATGCTCGACGGCCTCTGCGCCGCGCATCCTCAGTTCTATCGCCTGGTCGGCGACGACAAACGCGCCGTGGCCCGCGCGACGCCGGGCGCGAAGGGCAAGGTTGGGATCGTCTCGGGCGGCGGCTCGGGCCACCTGCCGGTCTTCACCGGCTATGTGGGCCCCGGCCTGCTGGATGCCTGCGCCATCGGTGATGTCTTCAACTCGCCCACCACGGACCAGATGGCCGATGCCATCCGCGCCGCCGACCGGGGGGCAGGGGTCCTGCGGCTCTATGGCAATTATGGCGGCGACGTCATGAATTTCGACATGGCGGGCGACATGGTCGAGATGGACGACATCGCCTGTACCACCGTCCTGCTGGCCGACGACGTGGCCTCCGCCCCGCCCGAGGAGGCGGAGAAGCGGCGCGGCGTGGCTGGTATGGTCTATGCCTTCAAGATGGCCGGGGCGGCCGCTGAGGCGGGGCTCGACCTGGATGGCGTTACCCGCGTCGCCCAGAAGGCCGCCGATGCCTGCCGGTCCGTGGGCGCGGCCCTGTCGTCTTGCACTGTGCCCCAGGCGGGGAAGCCCACGTTCGACATCGCCGAGGACGAGATGGAGATGGGCATGGGCATCCACGGCGAGCCGGGCGTCTGGCGCGACAAGTTGAAACCGGCGGATGAGATCGCGGAGGAGATGATGGACCGCTTGCTCGCCGACATGCCCGTGGGGTCGGGGGACCGGGTTTCGATCCTGGTGAACTCGCTGGGGGCCACACCGCCCGAGGAACTCTACATCCTCTACCGCATCGTGAAGCGGCGGCTCGAAGAGTCGGGCGGCGAGATCGTCATGCCCCTGGTCGGCCGCTACGCGACATCCATGGAGATGGCGGGCGTGTCGTTCACGCTCTGCAAGCTGGATGACGAGCTCGAAGGTTTCCTGACGGCCCCGTGCGATTGTGCCTTCTGGACGGTCAAATGATCACCGTTGTCGATCTCCGCGCCGCGGCCGTCCGGTTACGCAACGCCATGGAGGTCGAGGCCGACGCCCTGAACGAAATCGATGGCGCCCTGGGCGACGGCGATCTGGGCGTCACCATGCGACGCGGCGCACGGGCGGTGGCCGAGCGCGCCGAGGAGATGCCCGAGGATGATATCGGCAAGGCGTTGATGGTCGCGGCGCAGGCGTTTACCAAGACGTCTGCCTCCTCCTATGGAACCCTGATCGCGACTGGGTTGATGGCGGTGGCGAAGGAGGCGAAGGGCCGCGCCGGGATCGAGACCGCCGACCTGTCCGGCCTGGTCGCAGCGGCCCGAGACAAGATGATGGAACGTGGTAAGGCGGCTCTGGGCAACAAGACGGTGTTGGATTCACTCGATGCCATGGCCAAAGCGCTGAACGGAGCGACCGACCCGGCGAAGGCGGCCCTGGACGCCGCCGAGACCGCCCAGATCGCCCTACGCGATACCCCTGCCCAGATCGGCCGCGCCCGCATCTTCGCGGAGAAATCCGTCGGCATGGACGATCCCGGCATGGTCGCGATGACCAAGATCGTGAAGGCCGTTACGGGGCGGTGATCGGTGGGTTTTCAACCCCCCGAACCGCGCCGGTAGGGTGGGTGAAAACCCACCACTTGTCAGTCATACCCGTCCAGCCCGTCCACCATTTGCCCTCGATGCAGCGCCCAGTCGGCGTCCGAAAAACGCGGCTTCGCGAACTGGTTCTGGTGCCAATATGGATAGATCAGCGGCGGGCGGGAGACTGCGTCAAGCTTCGCCACCTCGTCTTCAGTCAGGGTCAGATCGCAGGCCCCCAGCGTCTCCCGGAACTGCGCCTCCGTCCGGCCGCCCACCACCAATGTTGCCACCGCAGGCCGCCCGAGCAGCCAGGCCAACGCCACCTGCGCCACCGGGCGATCGCCCGCCACGGCGCGCAATACATCCACGATGTCCCAAAGACGGTTCCAATTCCGCACCGGCGGCTCGGTCCAGCCCTTCCCCTGACGCGATCCCTCGGCGAAGCCCTCACGGCTGTGCTTCCCAGTCAGCAACCCGGCCGCCAGAGGCGACCAGATCATCACGCCCAACCCCTGATCCACTGAGAGCGGCAGCAGCTCATACTCCGCCTCCCGCGCTTCCAGCGTGTAGTGGATCTGCTGCGCCGCGAACCGCTCCAGCCCGCCGGCGCCGGAGGCCATGAGCCCCTTCATCACATGCCAGGCGGACCAGTTCGAACAGCCGAAATACCGGACCTTCCCGTCCTGCACGAGGCGATCCAGTGCGGCCATCGCCTCCTCCATTGGCGTGCGCCCGTCCCATTCGTGCATCAGATAGATGTCGATATGGTCGCGCTGCAGCTTCTCCAGCGTCCGCTCGCATTCGCGGATCAGGTGCCAGCGGCTGATCCCTTCGTCGTTCGGTCCGTTCCCGATCCGCATTCGCGCCTTGGAACAGATCAGCACGTCCGGATCCCGGTCCTTCATGACCTCGCCGACGATCCGTTCCGACAGACCCAGCGAGTACATGTTCGCCGTGTCGATCAGGTTCACGCCCCGGTCCAAACAGACATCGACCAGCCGCGCTGCCCCGGCCAGGTCCTGGGCGCCGACCATGCCGAAATCGCCTTTGCCGCCAAAAGTGAACGTCCCCATCGACAGCGCCGACACCCGCAGGCCCGTCCGGCCGAGATACCTGTAATCCATGACATATCCTCCCAGGCCCATGCTCGCGCGCCGGCGTGCCCCTTGCAATGGGGCGCGGCGCACGACAGGCAGGGACAACCCAATCGGAGACGCCCCATGGCCAGTCACGACCGCCCGTTGCTCGCCGTTCTGATCGACGCGGACAACATCCCGGCGAAATACGCGCAGGCCGTGATGAAAGAGATCACCGGGCTGGGCGAACCCGGTCTGCGCCGGGTCTATGGGGATTGGTCGTCGGGCCAGCTTCGGGGCTGGTCCGACAAGGTCCTGGAACTGGGCCTGGTCGCGCACCAGGAGACGGCGAACACCAAGGGCAAGAACGCCAGCGATATCGGCCTGGTGATCGACGCCATGGATATCCTGCATTCGGGGCGGTTCGATGCGTTTGTTCTGGTGTCGTCGGATAGTGACTTTACCCGGCTCGCATCGCGCATTCGCGAGCAGGGGTTGGACGTGATCGGGATCGGCGAGGGCAAGGCGCCGGAGAGCCTGCGGAATGTGTGTAACCGGTTCATTTTGATCGAGAACTTGATGGATGAGGCGACGGAGCCACAGGCCAAAGTCTCGAAGAAAAAGGCGGTTGATGCGCTGCCGCTGATCTTGCGGGCGATGGAGCGGATGGATGCGGATGGGGAATGGTATTCCATGGGCGCGCTGGGGTCGCAGATCGTGGCGGAGATGCCGGATTTCGATACGCGGACTTACGGGAAGCGAAAGCTGAGCGATTTGGTTGGGGAGATCAAACGTTTAGAGACCCAGATGCAGGGCACACAGATGATGGTGCGGCGGCGGGATTGAAGAGGGCATCCGCCGTGCACCCCCTGTGCGAAAGCGTGCTCGCACGGTTTTGGTGACGGGATCTTGAGCGTTCGATGTCTGTGCCGGTCCGGAGGATAGGAGCGAGGGTGGAGGGCAACCGTCGCGTCAGTGGCGCAGTGTAAGTTCCCGGAGGGTCCGCGCGCCCCCGAGGTATTTTCGGCCAAAGGAAGGGGAGCGCGTTAAGGTCAATGCGGTGTGAGTCATCACTGGTCCTCGACGACGCATGGCGCCCGATCCGGCGCGGGCGAACGGCGTGCCCTAGGGCCGGTTCCGGGCGCTCGTTGCGCCCAGCCCATTGCGAGCGCCGTGCGGGATCCCTAGAACGGCGCGGACCAGACGGGGATGACAGAGATGCCGGCCGCACCGACCCCCCAACCGGGGATCTTGGAGATCGAACTCTATAAGGGCGGCGCGTCCAAGGTTGCGGGGCGGAACGACGTTCTAAAGCTGTCTTCCAACGAGAACCCGTTCGGCCCGCCCCCTGCCGCCGTGGACGCCGTCGTCGAGGCGGCGCGCGGGATGCATCTCTATCCCTCGACCGACCATGCCGCCCTACGTGCCGCCATTGCCGACGTGCATGACCTGGACCCGGATCGGATCATCTGCGGCGTCGGATCGGACGAGATCATCCATTGGCTCTGCCAGGCCTATGCCGGGCCCGGTGACGAGGTTCTGCACCCCGAATACGCCTTCCTGATGTATCCGATCAGCGCCCGCGCTGCCGGGGCGGCGCCCGTGGCCGCGCCCGAAACCGACCGCCATGTGGACGTGGACGCCATGCTGGCAGCCGCGACCGAACGGACAAAGCTCTGCTTTTTGGCCAACCCCGCGAACCCGACTGGCACGATCATCGGCGGGCAAGATGTCGTGCGGTTGGCCGATGGCCTGCCCGATGGCTGCCTTCTGGTTCTGGACGGGGCCTATGCGGAATATGTCGGCGATTTCGACGGCGGGCTGGGCCTGACTGACCTGCGCGACAACGTCATCTGTACGCGCACCTTCAGCAAGCTCTATGGCCTGGGTGGGATGCGCGTGGGCTGGGGCTATGGCCCGCAGCAGGTGATCGACGTGCTGAACCGCATCCGGGGCCCGTTCAACCTGTCGGTGCCGGCCCTGGCCGCCGCCGAGGCCGCCATTCGGGACCGGGTCTTTGCCGCCGCCTGCTTCGCTGAGAACGCCGCCCAGCGGGCCCGGCTTCACGACGGATTGCTGGCCCACGGCATCGCCTGCGACCCGCCCGAGGCGAATTTCGTCCTCG
>JBCDCW010000263.1:0-4842 GCA_039180995.1 Pseudomonadota bacterium | reverse complement strand
TCCCAGTGCTGGAGGTTCGTCATGATCGGCATATTGTTGGTCTCGAGCATGTAGAGACCGGGCATGAAGACGTCGGCCAGCTGGCCTTCGTGGATGAAGACGGCGGCCTGGCCCTCGCGGACCGTCAGCTTGGCGCCGTACTTGATCTCATGCCCGTGACGCTCGAACCGGTAGACCAGGGTGTCGCGGCTGTCGTCGGTCCATTCGATGACGTCGATGAACTGGCCTTTGAGGAAATCCATGATGGGCATGTGCGGGCCTCCGGGGTTAGGTGCTGCCGCCGATCAGCCCTTCGGCGATCTGGCGGATGATGGGGCGCGCCTCTTCGGCGGTATCGCCGATGGACAGGCGGTCGTCGTAGAGCATGCGCAGGAGCAATTCGTCATGGTTGGTCAGCAAGGCGAATTCCTCGTCATCGTTGAAGATCGACGGGCGTGCGCGGGGACTGTCATTGGCCAGGCCAAGGCCCTGGGCCAGTTCCTCGTGGTAGCAGGCCAGGCGCATCAGGTCGGGATGTTCGGCCCGGATGATCGCCAGGGCCGACACATAGGCGTTGGGATCGTTGGCCGTCGAAGAGGCGTAGACGGCGCAATAGGTGGATTGGCTCAGCGAGGTAATCTCGCTGACGGTCTGACGACTGAGCGCGGGTTCCACCGCGCTGATCTCGGGGCCGAGGTCGGCGAGTTCGTCCACGTTGGTCACGAATACGTGGTAGTTGCCGCCTTGGGTCACCAAGCTGATCGGATGGCCCGTGACACGGCGCAGGCGCGCCACATAGGCGCGGATACGCTGGGTATCCTCGGCGCGGGTCGCTGGATCGACGGAGTCGCCGAAGTGAAGCTGAAAGCGCACCGGGCCCTTCCAGCGCCGCAGGGCCGCGCGGCTTTGCTGGGCAACGTAGCGACCGCCGACTTGGACATATTCCGAGAACAGCGCGATCCGCTCGAAATTGCGCGACAGGGTATCGGCGTCGAAGGGGGTGTCGACGCCGCCGCCATCCTGGCGAAGCAAACCTTCGGTTAGCAGCCTCTGTTCCACCTGCCGGTAGAACAGGGCGGCCCGGATGCTGCTATCGGACGGTTCGGCCGATGGCGGAGGACGTTCGGGCCGTTGCACGGGCAAGACTTCCGGCTGCGGCGGTGGGACCGCCGTTTCGCAGGCGGCCAGCAACGCCGCCGCAGCCAAAGTCAGGAGACGTTGGATCATGCAGGCGGCACCGCCGCCGCGGCCGTGTCGCCCACGCCGTCCTTGCGGGCCTTGGCCGACGCCAACGTGTCGCGCAGCTCGGCCTCCATCTTCTGCAATTCCTCCTCGGCGGCGGCGCGCTTGGCTTTGCCTTCATCGGCGATCTGGAGGCTCTCATTGATGGTGGCGACCAGATCGTCGTTGGCCTTCTTCACCGCTTCGATGTCGAAAACACCCCGTTCCATTTCCTTGCGAACGACAGAATTGGCCTCGCGCAGATTGGCGGCATTTGCCGTCAGAAGCTCGTTCGTGAGATCGTTGGCGCTGCGCACCGCTTCGGCGGCTTCACGTGAACGTTGGATCGTAACCGCTTGTGCCAGCTGCGTTTCCCACAGCGGAACCGTGTTGACTAAGGTCGAGTTGATCTTGGTGACCAGGCTCTTGTCGTTCTCCTGGACCAGGCGGATGGACGGCAGGGATTGCATCGTCACCTGGCGCGTCAGCTTAAGGTCGTGGACCCGCCGTTCCAGGTCGTCGCGGGCGGCACGCAGGTCGCGCAATTCCTGCGAGCCGATCATCTGTTCGTCTTCCGGCAGCGCCGCGACCGCGGCTTCCTTCGCGGGGATGGTGTCGCTGTCCAACTCGGCCAGCTTGGCTTCCCCGGCCGCGATGTAGAGCCCCAGCTGTTCGTAGAATTCCAGCGTCTTCTCGTAGAGCTTGTCGAGTGATTTGATGTCCTTCAGCAGGACGTGTTCGTGCTTCAGCAGGTCGTCGGTGACCTTGTCGATCTGGCCCTGGACGTCCTCGAACTTGGCCACGAATTTCGAGAAAGGCGCGGCGCGGCCCAGCAGCTTCTCCCAGAAGGATTGCTTGTGGCGCACGTCCAGTTCGCTGACGGAAAAACCCCGGATCGTCGACACGATGGATCGCAGGGAATCCCCCGCCGGGCCCACATCCTTGTTTTTCACGTCGGCCAGCATGGCTTGGCTGATCTGCTGCAACTCCGCCTGGGCCGCCGATCCGAAGGCGATGATCGAGTTGGTGTCCGCCATGTCCAATTCGTCCATCCGCTTGCGGATATCTGCGGCCACCGGCGCCGGCGCCTGCTCGAGCGGGACGATATCAGTGCCGGGCTCGGGCAGGGGGACGGCGACCTGGGCGATTTCGGTCGCATCCTCGGCAGCCTTCTGGCGGGTCATCGTGTCCATGAATTACTCTCCCGTTGGTAGGCCATCTCGTTTCAGACGGTCCCTTAGCACTTCAATCTCGACATCCAAATCGGTGCGGTCACTGACAAGCAACGTTTCGCGCCGCGCCTCGATCCCTTTTTCAAGGTCGTCGAGCAAGGCGAAGTAGTCTGTCTTCACCACGGGATCGCGGGTTTCCGCATAGAGATCGGCGAATTTGGCCGTCGCGTCGCGGGCGCCCATCAGGTAAACGCCCAGATATTTCCGGGCCGAGCTCAGGTCGCGGGGATCGTCCTCGACTTGGCGGAACATGCGGCGGGCGGCCTCGATCAGGCGGTCCACGCGGCCTTCGGCCTGGCGATCCTTGGCGCGCAGGACGGCATCCTTCATGGCGGCCAGGTGTTTCTCGGCTTCCTCGATGGACCGGGCGACGCGCTCGGTCTGGAAGGTGTCGACGCCTTCCATGCCCTTGTCGCGCATCGGATCCAGCCCGAACGAGGTCAGGTGCAAGCCGGCCGCCACGACGCCATAGACGATCGCGGCCGGAATGCCCGCAAGGCCTGACATGGCGCCCAGAGCCACACCCATCCCGACCAAGACGGAGCCGAAAATCTTGCGAGGAACCGCTGGGCGCCGGGCGATTTTGCGGGCGGTCCAGGCCGCTTCGGCCTTGAGGCCTTCGCGTGTGACCACCGCCCCCGCGAAGATCGCTGCACCGGACAGAAGATTCACGGCCAGCGGGATCGCGCCGCCTTGGCCGAATGCCGTCACGATGGGGATCACCGACAGCGCCATGAGGATCGAAACCCGCGCCCGCCCTTTCAGTGGCGAGGCCAGTTTCGGGGCGGGGGCCGCTTCGACCCGGCCGCCCTTGCCATCGGGGCTGAATCTGCCGCCGTAGCGCTGCGCCATGCCTTACAGGCCCCCGCCATCCAACACGCCGAGCCCGGCCAATGCGACAAGCACGGCCAGCGCGGCGAAGGCGATCTTCTGCGCTCCGGTAGATGTCATCTGGGTCCCCTAAATCGTCAGGTGTTAACGTAAGGCACCCTGGGCCCAATCGCCACCCCGTCAGCCTTTCTGACCGAACATCGCCTCTTGCATCTGGGGGTCGCGCTTGGGTTCGCGGCGAAGCTCGGCCGCGACGGCGCGGCCGGCGATCACGCCGGGCCGGGCTCCGACCTCGTCCAGCCAGCGCGCGAGATTGGGTTTGTCGTCCAAGGTCTGCTGTTGGCCTTCCCAGAGCGAGGCCCAGGGCCAGATCGCCATATCGGCGATGGTGAAGTCGTCGCTGGCCACGTGTCGATGGTTCGCCAACTGTGTCTCCATCACGCGGTAGAGCCGCCCCGTTTCCGCCCGGTAGCGGTCCTTGGCATAGGGAATGTCCTGCGGCGGGTCCATCACCGGCGCGTATTTCAGGAAGTGATGGGCCTGGCCCGCCATGGGACCCAGCCCGCCCATTTGCCACATGAGCCATTGATCCACCGCGATCCGGTCCCGTTCGGTGGCGCCGCCGAAGCGGCCGGTCTTGCGGGCCAGATATTGCAGGATCGCGCCGCTCTCGAACAGGGCGAGGGGGGCGCCGTCGGGGCCGTCCGGATCGACAATGGCGGGCATCTTATTGTTCGGCGCGATCTTCAGGAAGTCTGGGTCGAATTGGTCGCCTTTGCCGATATCCACCAGATGGACCTTGTAGGGCAGGCCCATCTCCTCCAGCGCGATGGTGATCTTCCAGCCGTTGGGCGTGGGCCAGAAATACAGGTCGATTGTCGGCATGGAAGGCTCCTCAGGCGGTGACCGGCTCCACCCTCGGCCCTGTTCCGGGCGCTTGCAAGCGCTGCGAGGTCGGCTGGAACAGGGTCGCACGGGCGGGACCGGTCAGCCAGGCACGGTAGAGCGGCCAGAGGCCGGGGCGCAGATAACAGGACCAATGGCAGGTCCGATGCCCCCAGGCCCGCACGCCCAGGTCCGGCAGCCGGTCGGGGACGAAATCCGTCCAGCGCCCGTGGCGCGGTCCGAAGGCCAGCGTGGGGATCCCCGGTACGGCTGCTGCGAACCCGAGCGATGTCAGCCAGTTCTCACGCGTTTGCGTGGCGATCACCTGGCAGGTTTGCCCGCCCGCGGCTGCCAGGGCGCGCGCCGCCCGGCCACGGGTATCGGCCGGTGTCAGCAGCAGGGCCCGGTCGAAGATCGGGCGATCCGCCTGCAGCATGGCTTCGGTTACCACCCGCGCGCCCAGGGAATGGGTGACGATCCCGACCCGCAGATCGGGCCGGAGGATGCTGATGAGTTCACACGTATGGGCCAGGGCCTGTCCGGCCTGCCGCGCGCGGGCCATGGCAGGCCAGAGCCAACCGGACCCATTCCATCCGAAGGCGATCCCGTGGCCGTCCAGCCGCTGGGCCTCGCCCAGATGGAGCCGTCGGATCAACGACCGGGCCTTCCAATGGGGCGCTGGCCCAGGCTGGGC
>JBCDCW010000262.1:0-4878 GCA_039180995.1 Pseudomonadota bacterium | reverse complement strand
TACGTGTCGTAGAAATCGTCCAGCGGCAGGTTCCACTTCTCGGCATACTCATCCAGCGGGGCCAAGAAGCCCGGCGCCGCGAAATCCCCCAACCAGGGTGAGAAGAATTGCAGCGCGTCGAAGCTGGCATTGCCCGAAATGAACTCGGTCACCGCCTTGTCATAGAAGCTGTCGTCCGGGATCGGGACCAATTCGACCGTGATCCCCGACAGCTCCTCGAACGGCACCAGGCCCTCGGCTGCCGATTCCTGGTCGGCCGCGCCGATGGCGAAGCGCACGGTTGTGCCGCCCAACTCCTCGCGGACCTTCTCCCAATCGACGGTGCGGATCCAATCCTTGGCCGGATCCCACAGCGGCTCGCCCGACATGTTGTAAAGGTCGCGGTAATCCTCTCGGACATAGGAATTGACCGAGATTTCAGCCAAGATGTCCGCAGGGTTCCGCAGACCCGATTGCGCGAGCGCCGGCAGGGCCAGCCCACCCCCCACGGCGCCAGTGACGCCGACAGCCGCGCTCGTGCGCAGGAATCCGCGGCGGGAAACGTTGCGTGTGACCATGTGTATTCCTCCCATTGATGGACATAGGACGGGGCGCCTCCCAGCAAGCCCGAACATTTGTATCCATTGAGAACGCTATGTTCGCACCAGTTGACCTGTCAAGGTGCACTCATGGGACCAACCAAATCATATGTGGCACTATTCCTGACCTATTCCCGCTGAATTGAACATCACGTTTGACATATGAACATAAGTTCTTCACCTTTCTGCCGTACAGAGGAGGAGCCCATCGTGACCAGCAACGTCGCCCTCACCGGGCTCGCCAAGGACCTGAAGGCCCGCGCCGACGAAGGCCGCCCGGTCCGCATCGGCCTCATCGGCTCGGGCGAGATGGGCACGGACATCGTCACCCGCACCGCCATGATGGACGGCATCGACATCGCCGCCATCGCCGACCTGGACCCCGCCGCCGCTCACAAGGCCGTCGAGATCGCCCGTGGCGCGCCGGGCCATTCCACGGACACCGCCACCACCGACGCCCTGAACGCGGCCATCGAAGCGGGCCAAACCGCCATCGCCCCCGATGCCGACGCCATCCTCGGCTCCGGCCTGATCGACGTGGTCATCGACGCCACCGGCGTCCCCGCTGTCGGCGCCCAGATCGGCCTGAATGCCATGGAACGCGGCAAGCACCTCGTGATGATGAACGTCGAAGCCGACGTCACCATCGGCGCCTACCTCAACGCCGAGGCCCTGCGCCTGGGCGTCACCTATTCCCTGGGCGCGGGCGACGAACCCTCCTCCTGCATGGAGCTGATCGAGTTCGCATCGGCCATGGGCCACAAGATCGTCTGCGCCGGGAAGGGCAAGAACAACCCGCTCAACATCGACGCCACCCCCGACGCCTATCTGGACGAGGCACAGCAGCGGAACATGAATGCCCGCATGTTGGTCGAGTTCGTGGACGGCTCGAAGACCATGGTCGAGATGGCCGCCATCGCCAATGCTACCGGCCTGATCCCCGACACACCCGGGATGCACGGGCCCGCCGCTGGGCCAGAAGCCCTTGCACAGACCCTGATTCCGACCACCGATGGCGGCGTCCTGTCAGGCGCCGGTCGCGTCGATTACTCCATCGGCAAGGGCGTCGCCCCCGGTGTGTTCGTGGTCATCGAGGCCGAACACCCCCGCATCGAGGAACGCCTCCGCGACCTCAAAATGGGCGACGGGCCCTACTACACCTTCCTGCGCCCCTATCACCTGACCTCGCTTGAGGTACCCCTGACCTGCGCCCGCGCCGTGCTCTACGGCAAGGCCGACATGGTCCCGCTGCGCCGCCCCGTGGCCGAGGTCTGCGCCGTCGCCAAGCGCGACCTGAAACCGGGCGAGACCCTCGATCAGATCGGCGAATATTGCTACCGCGCCTGGGTCATGGAAGCCGCCGAGGCGCGCCAGGCCGACGCCATCCCCTGCGGGATCCTGACCGGCTGCCAAGTCACCGCACCCATTCCGAAGGGCGGCCTCATCACCCAGGCCAACACACAGATCCCCGCCGACAGCCAGATCGCCGCCCTCCGCGCCCGCCAAGACGCCATGCTGGGCTACGCGAAGGAACCGGCCCATGCCTGACGCCAGCGCCGAGAACATCCCCTACGCCATCCGCGCCTACACCCCCGACCGCCTGCGCGAGGCGCTGCGCAAGATGCACCTGATCCGCAAGTTCGAGGAGGGCGCCGAAGACAGCTACATGCGCGGCCTGATCCACGGCACCATGCACCTGTCCATCGGGCAGGAAGCCAGCGCCGTCGGCGCCTGCATGGCCCTGACCGATGACGACAAGATCACCTCGACCCATCGCGGCCACGGGCATTGCGTCGCCAAGGGCGCCGATGTCGAACGCATGTTCGCCGAATTCTTCGGCAAGGAAACCGGCTATTGCCGGGGCCGGGGCGGCTCCATGCACATCGCAGATGTTGCGAAGGGCAATCTGGGCGCCAACGGCATCGTCGGCGGCGGCCTGCCCATCGCCGTGGGCGCAGCGCTCTCGGCCAAGCGCCTGAGCACCGGCGCGGTCACGATCTGCTTCTTCGGCGACGGCGCCAATAACGAGGGCGCCTTCCACGAGGCCCTGAACATGGCCGCCATCTGGAAACTGCCCGTGGTGTTCGTCTGCGAAAACAACCGCTACGGCATGTCCACCTCGACCGAGCGCTCGACGGCCGTCGCGTCCATCGCCGACCGCGCCGCCGCCTATGCCATGCCCGGCACCTCGGTCGACGGCAACGACTTCTCCGCCGTGGCCGAGGCCGTCGACACCGCCGTGGCCCGCGCCCGCGATGGCGACGGCCCCAGCCTGATCGAAAGCCTCACCTACCGCTGGCGCGGCCATTCCAAATCCGACCGCAACCGCTATCGCACCAAAGACGAGATCTCCGATTGGATGGCCCGCGACCCGATCCCCCGCATGGCCACCATGCTGATCGACCACGGCCTCCTGACCGAAGCCGAGGCCGACGCAATCGAACAGGACGCCGACACTGAGATCGCCCGCGCCATCGAGGCTGCGAAGACCCAAACAGACCCGAACACGGGCGATCTGCTGCGCGACGTCTACACCGAGGACGCCGCATGAACGCCCAGGCGCAGGTCAAGCCACGCGAACTCTCCTATGCCGAGGCCATCCGCGAGGCCATGGACATCGCGCTCAGCACCGATGACCGCGTGATCCTCATGGGCGAGGATATCGGCGTCTATGGCGGCGCCTTCCAGGTGACCGGCGACCTGGTCCACCGCTATGGCGAAGACCGCGTCATCGACACCCCCATCTCCGAATTGGGCGGCGCGGGCGTCGCCGTCGGCGCCGCCATGACCGGCCTCAAACCGATCTTCGAATTCCAGTTCTCCGACTTCGCCACCCTCGCCATGGAGCAGATCGTCAACCAGGCCGCCAAGGTCCGCTACATGCTGGGCGGCGCCGTCTCCGTCCCCTTGGTCATGCGCTTCCCCGCCGGGTCCGGCACCGGCGCCGCGGCCCAGCACTCCCAATCCCTCGAAGCCTGGTTCGGCCACGTCCCCGGCCTCAAGGTCGTCCAACCGTCGACCCCCGAAGACGCCAAGGGCCTCCTCCTCGCCGCCCTCGACGACCCCGACCCGGTGCTGATCTTCGAACACAAGCTGCTCTACAAGATGAAAGCCCCCGTCCCCGAGGGCCATTACACCACCCCCATCGGCAAGGCCGCCATCCGGCGCGAGGGCCGCGACCTGACCATCGTCGCCACCTCGATCATGGTCCACAAGGCCCTCGACGCCGCCACCACCCTGACCGACGAGGGCATCGAGGCCGAAATCATCGACCTCCGCACCATCCGCCCCATGGACCGGGCCACCGTGCTGGACAGCGTCCGCCGCACCGGTCGCCTGCTCTGTGTCTATGAAGGCGTCAAGACCCTCGGCATCGGCGCCGAGATCAGCGCAATGGTCGCCGAAAGCGACGCCTTCGACTATCTGGACGCGCCAATCGTGCGCCTTGGCGGCGCCGAAAGCCCGATCCCCTACAACCCGGAGCTTGAAAAGGCCGCAATCCCCCAGGTGCCCGACATCCTGGACGCCGCCCGAAAGCTGGCCACAGGCCGCACCTGACATGCCGGTCGAGGTCATCCTGCCGAAGGTCGACATGGACATGACCACCGGCACCATCGCCACCTGGCACGTGGCCGAAGGCGACGCGGTGACCAAAGGCGACCCGCTCTTTGACATCGAGACCGAGAAAGCCGCCATGGAAGTCGAAGCCCCCGGCGACGGCACCCTGCATCATGTCGCCTTCCCCGCAGGCGCCGAAGTCCCCATCGGCACCCCCGTCGCCTGGATCTACGCGGACGGCGAAGAGGTGACCGAGCCGCCCTCACAAGCGGACAGCGCCCCAGAGAGACCCACAATAGAGACTAAAATCCCCACGTTAGAGCCTATCCAGGACACACCATCGCCCTCCGATACAATCCGCGCCACCCCAGCCGCCCGCCGCCTGGCGCGGGAGGCCGGGCTAAAGCTCGACACCATCGACGGCTCCGGCCCCCGTGGCCGCATCCAAAGCGCCGACATCCAGGCGATCCTCGATTCCGCCCCCGCGCGACCGGCATCTCAACCCGGCGCCCTGCACATCCAAACCACCGGCACCGGCGACGCTCTCCCCTGGCTCATGCTCCACGGCTTCGCCGCCGAAGCCGCCCAGTGGGACGCGCTGGCGAGCCACCTCGGCCGAACGGCCCCGATCCACCGCATCGACCTGCCCAACCACGGCCGCTCCCCGCACCGCGCCGTCACCGACTTCGCCGACCTCACCTCCCAAATCCGAACCGCCTTCGACACCCTCGGCGACACCCCC
>JBCDCW010000261.1:0-4884 GCA_039180995.1 Pseudomonadota bacterium | reverse complement strand
GGGCCGATGGCTTACCCAAGCGCGGGGCCGCACGTCGCTTGAAACCTGGGCATCTGGCTGATTGTGTTGAAAAACTCCTCGTCAGTGTGACGAGGCCCCAAGCCGGCGAACAACGTTCTCGCACCCGTGAGCTTCACCTTGGAGAAGCTCGCCGAGAGCATTTTGCGTTTTATCTGAGCCAAGTGCCTCCCAAGGCGCGTTCGACGGAAGGAAGAGGCAGCGCCTTGCGATTCATATCAAACGCGAAGGGCTTTAGCTCTGCCAAACAAGAACGATTTCCTGCGACGACGACGCAATCCGCTCTCTATCGGGGTCTTTTAGCACAATCGGCTTAGAGCGGCGGCTTGGAGCGGACCTTCGAGCCTGGTTTTGGACCGGGATCGAGCCCGAAGGGCGTCGACCCATCGCGGGGGGGCGGTGATTTGGCCGATATCAGGGCGACGCTCCGATCTTACAGAGCCTCGGCTGCCAGAATCCGTTGCCGCACGACGGTCGCGTCATCGAATCCTGGCCCGTCGATGGACCGGCTTGCGCTTCAAAGGCTGAGGCCCCGGAAAGGCGCGGGCGCGCGCCCAGGCCGTCTTGACCGCCGGCGGCGGCCTTAAGGCGGCCGGCCCGCGGCGGATCCGTGCTGGACGGCGACGTCGTTGCGCGGGATGTCGATATCGGCGATCATCGACCGTTCCGGCGGGAGGCCGAACAGGGTTATCGCCAAGGCAAGCAGCGCCGCCACCCAGACGAGCGAAATCTCAGGCAGTTTTTTCATGCCCTGACGCTAGCCGGGCAAGGGTTGAGAAAGCGTTAAGGCTCAGGCCATCTCAAGCTCGAACACGTCGTGCAGCGCCTGCACCGCCAGCTCCATGTATTTGCGGTCGATCAGAACCGAGATCTTGATCTCGGACGTGGTGATGACCTTGATGTTCACGCCCTCGTCCGACAGCGCCTTGAACATCTTGGCCGCCACGCCCGCATGGCTGCGCATCCCGATTCCCACGACCGACACCTTCGACACGTTCTCGTGGGCGATCAGGTCGTGGAAATTGATTTCGCCCCGATCCATGGCCGCGCGCATGGCCACTTCGGCCCGGGCCACATGATCCACCGCCAGACTGAAGGTCATGTCGGTGCGGCCATCCTCGGCGATGTTCTGGACGATCATATCCACGTTGATCCCGGCATCGGCCAATGGCCCGAAGATCGCCGCCGACACGCCGGGCCGGTCCGCGACCGAGATCAGCGTCATCTTCGCCTCGTCGCGCTGGAACGCGACCCCCGCCACAACGTTGCTTTCCACGATGTCCTCCTCGGCACAGACCAGGGTGCCGGCATTGTCGCTCATTTCCTCGAAACTGGACAGCACGCGCAGGCGCACCTGATAGCGCATGGCCAACTCGACCGACCGCGTTTGCAAGACCTTGGCGCCCAGGGACGCTAGTTCCAGCATCTCCTCGAAGGCGATCAGGTCCAGCTTGCGGGCCTTCGACACGATCCGCGGATCGGTCGTGTAGACCCCGTCCACGTCGGTATAGATATCGCAGCGCTCGGCCCCGAAGGCCGCCGCGAAGGCGACGGCGGTCGTGTCCGACCCGCCGCGGCCCAGCGTGGTGATCCGCCCCTCGGGGCTGACGCCCTGGAAGCCCGCCACCACCGCCACCTGCATGCCCTTGGCGAAGCGGTCGTCGAAATTATCGGCCGGGATCTCTTCGATCCGGGCGCTGGAATGGGCCGAATTCGTCCTCACCGGCACCTGCCAGCCCTGCCAGCTGCGCGCCTCGATCCCGTTTTCTTGCAGCACCAGGGCCAATAGGCCCGCCGTCACGTTCTCGCCCGAGCTGACGACGGCGTCGTATTCCCGCGCATCGTAAAGCGGCGAGGTCTCATTCACCCAGCCCACCAGTTCGTTCGTCTTGCCCGACATGGCCGATACGACGACGATCACCTCGTAGCCCTTGGCCACCTCGACGCCCACGCGCTTCGCCACCCGCCGGATGCGGTCCAGATTGGCGACGGAGGTCCCGCCGAACTTCATCACGAGACGCGGCATCGGGCGCTCCGGGGTGGGTCAGGTCGGGCGGGGGATAGGGGTTAAGGCCAGGCGGGGCAAGGCGGGGCGGGACGGACACGGCGCAGACTTGTCCCCGGGCCGTCCAGCGGGGCGTGCCGCTTCCTCGGTGTTGGGCGCGGCCAGGGCCGGGATCTGCCCGGAACAGGCGGCCGCGAGCCAGTGCGCCGGTGCCAAGTATTGGAAAACACGGACACTTGCGGCCTAGGCCATGGCCCGGCGCTGTCAACTTTAACTTACTATTGATTTTGTCAATCCAAATTGACACAGTTGAGGAGTCGGTCATTCCCGTGGGGGCGTGGCCGTGGAGTCCCGAGCAGGATCGCATTTCTCCGTGCGGGTCTGCCCAGCTCCGTATGACAAACTATGGAGGAATCCGGATATGTCCGACGATCCAGACAAGGTCTGGCCAACCGGCCTGAACCTGAAGGAGGCCGAGGAGGTGCATAGCTACCTCATCGACGGCACCCGAGTGTTCGGAGCCATCGCGCTTCTGGCGCATATTCTTGTGGCGACGACAACGCCTTGGCTCGGCTGAGGAGGTGACGCCATGAACAATGCAAAGATGTGGCTTGTCGTGCCGCCCGCCGTCGGGGTCCCGGTTTTCCTGGGCGCCGTGGCTGTCGGCTCGTTCTCGGTCCATGTGGCCGTGCTCAGCAACACGTCCTGGGTGTCGGACTTCCTGTCCGGCCAGGAACTCGGCACGGGCGACGAACTCGCCGCCGCCGCGCTGACCGCCCCGGACGTGGAAACGGCCAATGTCGCCTATGTCGTCGACGGCGGTGACGCGGGACGCGAAGTGACCGTCATCCTGCCCGATGGCAGCGTGGCGCGCGCCGTCCTGCAACCTGACGAGGTGCTTGCTTCGGCGTCGGCCCCACCGACACTGGTCTACAAGTAAGCAGCCCGTGGCCCGGGCGGACACCCGCCCGGGCAAACCTTCCCCGGCATCTAGCGGCCGTTCCCGAAACGGGCCGGCCGGGACCCGGACCGACTGAGACGAGATATGCTCGACTATCGCGCCTTTGCCCTGCGCAAGCTGACCTCGATCGCGCCGCGCTATCTGCCCTTCGCGGACGTCGCCACCGAGGATGTCCCGCTATCGCGCTTGCTGCGCCTGTCGCTCTTCCAGGTCACGGTCGGCATGGCCCTGGTCCTGCTGGTCGGCACGCTGAACCGCGTCATGATCGTGGAACTCGCCGTCCCCGCCACGCTGGTCGCCGGCATGCTGGCCCTCCCGCTCCTCTTCGCTCCCTTCCGGGCGCTCATCGGCTTCAAATCCGACACCCACCGCTCGGCCTTGGGCCTGCGACGGGTGCCCTATATCTGGAAGGGCACGCTCTACCAATTCGGTGGCTTCGCGATCATGCCGTTCGCGCTGCTGGTCCTGTCCGGCTATGCCGAGGCCGTCGACGCGCCGCGCTGGCTGGGCCTGTCATCGGCGGCTTTGGCCTTCCTGCTGGTGGGGGCGGGCGTGCATATCGTGCAGACCGTCGGCCTGGCGCTGGCCACGGATCTGGTCAAGGACGAGGATCACCCCAAGGTCGTCGGCCTGATGTATGTGATGCTGCTGCTGGGCATGGTCGCCAGCGCGCTGATCTACGGCGCCTTGCTGGACCCCTACACGCCCGGCCGCCTGATCCAGGTCATCCAAGGCACCGCCGTCGTCACCGTCGCGCTGAACCTGCTGGCGCTGTGGAAGCAGGAATCCCGCGACCGGACCCGCGCCCGCGCCATGGAAACCGCCCCTCGGGTCCAGTTCCGCGATGCCTGGGCCACGCTGGTCGCCCGGCCCGGCACGATCCGCCTTCTGGCCGTGATCGGCCTGGGGACCTTCGGCTTCGGCATGGCCGATGTGTTGTTGGAACCCTATGGCGGTCAGGCCCTGGGCTTCTCCGTCGCCGAAACCACCAAGCTGACCGCCGTTCTGGCCGCGGGAACCCTGCTGGGCTTCGGGCTGGCCTCGCGCGTGCTGGGCGCGGGCGGCGACCCGGCGCGGCTGTCGGTCATGGGCGCGCTGATCGGCATCCCGGGCTTCGCGGCCATCATCCTATCCTCAATCCTGATCGGCCCGGCGCTGTTCGTGGCCGGAACGCTGGCCACGGGGCTGGGCGCCGGTCTCTTCGGGCACGCCACCCTGACCGCCACGATCCGCAGCGCCCCGGCCGAGCGGATCGGCCTGTCCCTGGGCGCCTGGGGCGCCGTCCAGGCGACCTGCGCCGGGATCGGCATCGCCCTGGCGGGCGTGGTGCGCGACGTACTGGTCGGCCTGTCCGCCGTCACGCGACTTCAGGCCGAGACGCCCTATAACGTCGTCTTCATGATCGAGATCGCCTTTCTTGCCCTGGCCGTTCTGGTGGCCATCCCGCTTGCGGCGCGCGGCCGCCGGGCGGCGGGCACCCCGCAATCCAACCCGGTGGAGGTCCCATGACAACCGTCATCACGCGCTATTTCGACGATGCCGAGCAAGCCGTTTCGGTCCGGCGGGAATTGGTGAACCAACGGCGATTTCCGCTCAAGATCCTGCGGGTCTACGACCGCGCCGATGGCCTGGCCGACGCGCTGACCGCCGCCGACGTTCCGCCCCAGACCGCCAAGGAGAGTTCTCTCCAGCTTTAGGGACGTCACCCAACTAAGATGATAGCCATATAGTAGACTGCCTTTTGTTATACTGCCCTGCGATAATCATCTCGAATAAATTACAGCCATATTGGTGTATTGTAAAATCTTAACTTTTTGTATGAAACTCATAAAATAGTTCATTGGCATGAATAAACCACGCGTCGGTAATGGAGTGCACCTATTCCATGGTGTTGTGTGAG
>JBCDCW010000260.1:0-4891 GCA_039180995.1 Pseudomonadota bacterium | reverse complement strand
GCCTCGCTGAAAGCCGGCTTCTCCGACTTCCTGGCCCGCCCCATCATGAGCGGCTTCTTCGGCCTCTTCTATGCTCTGTTCGGCATCCTGTTGGTATGGTGCCTGGCCTGGCTTGGCCAGATCTGGATGATCATTCCCGTCATTGTCGGCTTCCCACTGGTCGCCCCCTTCGCAGCCGCCGGGCTCTATGAGATGTCCCGCCGCTTGCAGAGGTCCGAGGCGTTCGGCTGGTCCGACATCCTCACCGTGATGGCCAACCAACGCAAACGCGAGATGGGTTGGATGGCTTTCGTCACCCTCTTCATCTTCTGGGTCTGGAGCTACCAGGTCCGCCTCTGGCTGGCGGTCATCCTGCAGGATGCGTCCTTCTCGGATTTCAACGGGTTCATGAATGCCGTCTTCTTCACCCCCGAGGGCTGGACCTTCCTGGCCGTCGGCACCTGTGCCGGCGCCATGCTGTCGGCGGTCCTGTTCTCGGTCACCGTCGTCGCCATGCCCATGCTGCTCGACCGGGACACCGACGTTGTCTCCGCCATGGTCACCTCCGTTCGCGTGGTCGCGCAGAACCCTTTGGTCATGCTCACCTGGGCCGCGATCATCTCGGTCACCATGCTCTTGTCCCTGGTGCCCGCCTTCCTGGGCCTGATCTTCACCCTCCCGATCCTGGGCCACACCACCTGGCACCTCTACCAGCGCGCCGTGCCACCGGCGGAGGGGTGATGAACCCCGCCATCCCTGGGGCGCAACGCGCGCCCGCGCCCGTCACCTGAGATACCTCCGATTTGACCCACACGCGTCATGCGCATATCTTATGCGCAGATCGGAGACCCCCCATGAACGCCCGCACCCGAACCAACCTGACGCTCGACGCCGACCTCGTCGCCCGTGCCAAGGCCGAAGGCATCAACGTCTCCCGCGCCGCCGAAGAGGGCCTGGCGCGCGCCGTCCGCGCCGCCGAACGCGCGCGTTGGATGGCGGAAAACCGGGCGGCGATGGAATCGAACAAGGACTGGATCGACAAACACGGCATTCCGCTGTCGGAATACCGCATGTTCTGATGGCTCGGATGGACCTGCATCGCGCCCCGGGCAGCACGCCCGGGCTCATCGTCGAGGTGCAATCGGACCTCTTGCCCTACCTGCCTACCCGCGTCGTCGTCCCGCTCGTCCCACGCCGTGAGGGACCGGACCCCGTCGCCCATCTCAACCCTTGCTTTGACATAGACGGCACTGAGCACATGCTGCTGCCGCAATATATCGGCATCGTGCCGGTCACGGCGCTCCGGTTACCGATCGGCAACCTGACGCAACACCAGGACACGATCACCCGTGCCCTGGATCGCTTGTTAACAGACGTCTAAATCCCATCCACGCAGACATATTTCGTCTCCAGGTAATCTTCCAACCCCTGGGACCCGCCTTCCTTCCCAAGACCGCTTTCCTTGACGCCGCCGAACGGCGCCTCAACGGTGGTGATCAGCCCCGAATTGATCCCGATCATCCCGTATTGCAGCCCCTCGTTCAGTCGGAAGGCCCGGCCCAGATCGGAGGTGTAGGCGTAGCAGGCGAGCCCATAGACCGTCGCATTGGCCATCTCGATGGCCTCGTCCTCGGTCTCGAACTTGAAGACCGGTGCCAGCGGCCCGAAGATCTCCTCGGTGGCGAATTTCATCGCCTGCGTCGCGCCGGTCACCACGGTCGGCTCGAAGAACGACCCGCCCTTCTCATGCCGCGCCCCGCCCGTGACGATCTCCGCGCCGCCCGCCTTCGCATCGGCAACGAACTCCTCGACCTTCTCGACCGCGTCCAGGTCGATCATCGGTCCCTGTTCGACGCCATCGTCGCGCCCGTCGCCCACCTTCATGGCCCGCGTCTTCTCGACCAGCTTCGCGACGAACGCATCGTGGATGCCCGACTGCACGTAGATCCGGTTCGCACACACACAGGTCTGTCCCGCATTGCGGAACTTCGAGACCATGGCGCCCTCGACCGCCTTGTCCAAATCGGCATCGTCGAACACGATGAACGGCGCGTTGCCACCCAGCTCCATGGACACCTTCTTCACCGTATCCGCCGATTGCCGGATCAATTCCTTGCCCACCTCCGTCGAGCCGGTAAACGTGATCTTACGCACCTGCGGCGCCGCCATCATCGCCCCCGCGATCTCCCGCGCCGAGCCCGTCACCACGTTCACCACACCCGTCGGATATCCGACCTCCTCACACAAAGCGCCCCAGGCCAGCCCGCTATAGGGCGTCGCCGTCGCGGGCTTGGCCACCACCGTGCATCCGGCCGCCAGAGCCGGCGCAATCTTCCGGGCCAACATGGATGACGGGAAATTCCACGGCGTGATCATCCCCACCACGCCAATGGCGTGCTTGGTCACCAGGATCCGCCGCCCGTTCACGCCCGCGGGCACGATCTCCCCCTTGGCCCGCCGCGCCTCCTCGGCGAACCAGCGCACATATTGCGCGCCGATGGCGATCTCACCCTTCGCCTCGGCCAGGGGCTTGCCCATCTCGACCGTCAACAATTCCGCCAAGTCCGCCTGGTTGTCCATCAACGCGTCGTGCAGCTTCCACAGCAGCGCGCAGCGGTCCATCAACGACATGTCCCGAAAGCCCGGAAACGCGTCCGACGCGGCCGCAATCGCCCGCTCCGTCTCCGCCGTCCCGGCCTTCGGCACGGTTCCGATCACCGACCCGTCCACCGGGTTGGTCACGTCGATGGTCGCGCCGCCATCGGCGCCGATCCACTCTCCGGCAACCAAGTTCGCCTGCTTCATCCACGTCTTGAAACCCGTTCCGTCCAGCATCGCCTATCCTCCCGAAAACCCGAATGTCGTCACTTGGGTGTATGTCTCGCCCGGCCGCAGCACGGCATCGGGAAACCCGTCTTGGTTCGGCGCATCGGGCCAGATCTGCGGCTCCAGCGCCACCCCCGCATAGGCCCCATAGCGAACGCCCGCCAGCCCCGGCACCTTCACATCGAGCTTGGCGCCGTCATAGACCTGCAGGCCCGGCTCGGTCGTCGCGATCTCCATCGCCACCCCGCTGGCCTCCGACCGCAGCTCGGCCACCGGCCGCAGCGCCACCCGCCCGTCCGACAGGCACAGATTGTGATCGAGCAGCCCGTCCCCCGGCAGCGCCCGCCCCTGGCGGAAATCGAACCGAGTCCCCTCGACCGGCGCCACCCCCGTCGGGATCATACCGTCATCCACCGGCACATAGCGATCCGCCGCAACCGTCAGCACATGGGCCGACAGGTCCCCGGTCCCGTCCAGGCACCAATAGCTATGATGCGCGAAGTTGCACAATGTCGGCGCGTCGCAGGTCGCCCGATACTCCACCCGCAACACTGCCCCCGGCGCGCAAGTGAACAGCGCCTCCACCCGCATGGCCCCCGGAAACCCCATCTCCCCATCGGCCAAGCTAACCCCGAACCGGATCGCATCGACCTCCTGGTCCAGCATCTCCCAGACCCGCTTGCCCGTTCCCTTCGAGCCGCCATGGAGCGTGTGACGGTCCAGAAAGTTCGGATCGGTCCGATAGGCGACCCCGTCCAGGGTAAACCGCCCCTCCCCGATCCGGTTCGCATAGCGCCCCGCCGTCGCTCCGAAATACCGTGAATAATCGGGATAGAGGTTCGGATCGCCGAACCCCAACACCAGCGGTCCCTCGACCCCCTCCCACCGCAGATCCATCAACGCCGCGCCCCAATCGGTGAACCGCGCGCGCAGCCCATGGCCCGCAATGTCGAAGCACCGCAGGCTCACAACCCCAGATGCTCCGCCACCCGCCGGGCCGTCATCTCCGACACCCGCGCATTGGCCTCGGCGGTCACCCCGCCGATATGCGGCGTCAAAACAAGATTGGGAACATCAATAAACGGATGATCCGCTGTCAGAGGTTCAACCGCGAACGTATCCAATGCCGCGCCCGCCAGATGCCCCGCCCGCAAAGCATCGCAGAGCGCGCCTTCGTCCACGATCCCACCCCGCGCCGCATTGATCAGCACGGCGCCCGGCTTCATCGCCGCCAACACCTCCGCCGAGATCATCCCCCGCGTCTCGTCGGTCAGCGGCACATGCAACGTCACCACATCGGCCTGGGTCAGGACCTCCTCCTCGGTCCCCTCCATCGCCCCGGGGAAGTCGTCCGCATAGGGATCGAACGCCAGACAGGACATCCCCAGCGCCGCGCCCAGCTTCGCCGTGGCCCGCGCGATCTCGCCGTACCCGACCAAACCCAGCGTCTTCCCCGCAATCTCGCGCCCCTGGCCCGCGGCGGCCCGCGGCCAGGCCCCCGCCTCCATGTCGGCCCGCATCCCATAGGCCCCACGCAACAGCATCGCCGCCGTTGTGATCACGTATTCCGCCACCGACAGCGTATTCGCCCCCGTTGCCGGGTAAACCGCGATCCCATGGGCCGCGCACCCGTCCAGGTCGATATTGTCCAAGCCGACGCCCAGCCGCCCCACACAACCGAACCCGGCATAGAGCAGGTCGCCCCGCACCTGCGTCCGATTCCGCACGATCAGCGCCTGGGCCTCTTTGGCCAGCCCGTCCAGCGCCTCGGGCCGATCCGGCAGGTCGGGCTCATAGACAACTTCCGCCCGCGCCCGCAGCCAATCGACCCAGGTCTCGTCCATGAATTCTGTGATCAGGATCATGCCATCCCCCGCCTCCAGCCACCGCGCGCGCAATCCGCTCAGACGCGATGGACCGATTTTGCGTATGTTCGGCGCACTGGTGAAAGTAAATCTGCATTAACCTTAACGCGCCCCTCTTCCTCTGGCCGGAAATACCGCGGGGAGCGCGAGGGGAGACCCCTCGCTCCTATCCCCTCAACAGGCGCAGGCATCGAACATTTAAGATCCCGTCACCAAAACCG
>JBCDCW010000259.1:0-4897 GCA_039180995.1 Pseudomonadota bacterium | reverse complement strand
TTGAGCGCTGCGCCCCGCGCGCTGTCTTGATCCGACAGGATCACCACCGCCGCCGAACCGATGAACGTGCCCAAAGGCTGTAACGTGTCGAAGTCGAGCGGCACGTCGCCCAGCGACGCGGGCAGCAATCCCGAAGATGGCCCGCCCGGCTGGTAGGCCTTGAACACATGACCATCGAGCATCCCACCGGCGGCTGTGATCACATCGCGCACCGTGGACCCGGCGGGCAGCACATAGACCCCCGGCGCCGTCACCCGGCCCGACACGGAATAGGACCGCAGCCCAACGCGTTCGTTCTTTTCATGGGCGCAGACCACGTCCGGCCCCTCGCGGCAGATGCGCGCGATCCATTTGCAAGTCTCGATGTTGTGGACCAGCGTCGGACGCCCAAACAGCCCGACCTGCGCCACATAGGGCGGGCGGTGCCGGGGCAGGCCACGCTTACCCTCTATGCTCTCGATCATGGCGCTTTCTTCACCGCAGATATAGGCACCGGCGCCGCGCCGCAGCTCTACATAGCCGCGTGGGATCACGTCTTCGGCCTCCAAAGCCACGATTTCGTGCCGCAGGATGTGCATCACCGCCGGGTATTCGTCGCGCATGTAGATATAGACCCGCTCGGCCTCGATGGCCCAGGCGCAGATCAACATCCCTTCCAGGAACAGATGCGGCACCCGTTCCAGATAGTAGCGATCCTTGAACGTCCCCGGCTCGCCCTCATCGCCGTTCACGGCCATCAGCCGCGGCCCGGGATAGGAGCGCACGAAGCCCCATTTCTTGCCCGCCGGGAAGCCCGCGCCACCAAGGCCGCGCAAGCCCGAGGTTGCGACCATTTCCTGGACCTTTTCCCAATCGCCGTCCTTACGAAGTTCGCGTAGGACCTTGTAGCCGCCTTCGGCCAGATACTGGATCAGGCCCTGATACGGGGGAATCTCCGGCTCGAAGTCGCCGGACGCGATGACCGCGTCGACCTTCTCGGGTGTCGCATGGTCCACATGCCGGTGCCCGATCTCCAACACCGGCGCGGTGTCGCAGCGGCCCATGCAGGGCGCGCGCAATACGCGAATCTTGGCGGGGTCATGCCCCGCTTCTAAAGCTTGAATCAGCGCTTCGGAGCCCGCCATCTCGCAAGACAGTGAGTCACAAACCCGGATCGTCAGATCGGGCGGCGGCAGCTCATCTTCGCGAACCGGGTCGAAATGGGCGTAGAAGGTCGCGACCTCCCAGACCTCCGCCATGCTGAGCCGCATCTCTTCGGCCAGGGCGCGCAGATGCCGGGCCGATTGGTGGCCATATTCATCCTGGATCAGATGCAAAAACTCAATCAGCAGGTCCCGCCGCCGCGGCCGATCCCCCAGCAGCGCACGCACCTCGGCAAGCGCGGCATCGTCATATTGCCGCCCCTTGGGCGTCGCGCGCCCTTTGCCCCGCCCGTTTTTCCAGACGCCCTTGCCATCGTCCAAGGCCATGATGCGCTCCCGTCGTTCGGGGGCAGGCTATCGGATCGAAGGCGGCGACCAAAGCGCATCCAAGTCACCCCATGGCTCGAAAGCGACGGCTGGTGTACCCAATCGGAAACCCACGTTCCGGAGCGCGTCATGACCCTCATCCATCCTCCCGCCCCCGACTGGCATCTGGCCGAGGTCAACGTCGCCCGCCTCAAGGCCCCGGCCGACGATCCTCTGGTCGCGCCATTCATCGACGCCATCGACAAGATCAACGCGCTGGCGGCCCGCATGCCGGGCTTCGTCTGGCGCCATGTGAACACGCCCGCCGACCAGACCGGGATGGATCCACTGGTCGTCTACAACGCCTCGACCTGGACCGACGCGCCCGCGCTCGAAACCTTTGTCTGGGGCACCCTGCATGCCCGCTTCTACGAGCGCCGGGCCGAGTGGTTCGACGCCCTGGGCGCCATGCATTTTGCAATGTGGTGGGTTCCGCCATGCCATCGCCCACCGGTGTCCGAGGCGATGGAGCGCCTCGCCAAGCTCGACGCCGACGGACCCTCAAGCGACGCGTTCGGGTGGGAGCAACTGCCCGACGCCACCCGCTGGCGCGGCGCCCGTTGCGAGCCAGCCTAAGCGAAGGCGACCCGCAGGTTTCGACCCCGGGCAAAACGCTGCCCAAAAAAACGTCGGCCACCGCTCTATCACATGCTTGGGCGCTACACCTCCACCCAAGCGGCATTCCGCTTCGACGACCGCACGCAGGCATCGACGAACTGCACCCCGGCCAACCCGTCTTGGACCGTCGGCAACAGATGCCCTGGCACGGTCCCACCCCGATGCGCCTCAATCAGATCGGCCGCATCGGAATAGAGGTTGGCGAAACCCTCCAGATATCCCTCCGGATGTCCCGGCGGAACCCGCACACCGTCTCCGTCAAACCCAGCCCCATTGCGTGTGATCACACGCTTCGGCTCGCCGAACGGCGTGTGCCAGAGGTAGTTGGGGTCCTCCTGCGCCCATTCCAGGCCCCCGGTTTCACCATAAACGCGCAGCCGCAGGGCATTCTCGTTCCCCGGCGCCACCTGCGACGACCAGAGCATCCCGCGCGCGCCGCCCTCAAAGCGCAGCATCACATGGACGTTGTCATCCAGGCGTCGCCCCTCGACGAAGGTGTGCAGATCCGCCGCCAAGCTCTCGGCGCGAAGCCCCGTCACGAAGCCCGCGAGGTTGTAGGCATGGGTCCCGATATCCCCCACACATCCGCCGGCCCCTGACCGCTCGGGATCGGTCCGCCACTCGGCCTGCTTCAGCCCTTCATGCTCCAACGGCGTGGTCAGCCAATCCTGCGGATATTCGACCTGAATGACCCGAACCCGACCAATTAGACCCTTTTTGACCATGTCCCGCGCCTGCCGGACCATGGGATAGCCGGTGTAATTGTGTGTCAGCACGAACAACGCATCCGACGCCTCCACCGCCTTCACCAACTTCTTCGCATCCCCCAAGGTCGAGGTCAGCGGCTTGTCGCAGATCACGTGGATCCCGCGCTTCAGGAACTCCCGCGCCGCCGGGAAATGCACGTGGTTCGGCGTCACGATGGCGACCGCCTCGATTCCGTCCTTCAACCGCGCCTCGCGCTTGGCCATCGCGGTGTAATCGTCATAGATCCGCGCCAAGCCCAAAGCCTCGCCCGAGGCCCGCGCCTTGCCCGGCGTCGAGGACAACGCCCCCGCCATCAACTCGTACCGATCATCCAGCCGCGCCGCGATCCGATGCACCGCGCCGATGAAGGCGTCGTTGCCGCCGCCCACCATGCCCAGACGAATGCGGCTCATCGGTCGAGCCCCAACATGGCGCGATTGGCGGCATCATCGGTCCCGCCATCGGCGAAATCATCGAAGGCCCGTTCAGTCACGCGAATGATGTGATCACGCACGAAGGCGGCCCCCTCGCGCGCGCCATCCTCCGGATGCTTCAACGCACATTCCCACTCGACCACGGCCCAGCCATTGAAATCGTTGGCCGCCATCTTCGAGAACACCGCCCCGAAATCCACCTGCCCGTCGCCCAAGCTGCGGAACCGCCCGGCGCGATCGACCCAAGACTGGTACCCGCCATAAACACCCTGCCGCCCCGTCGGATTGAACTCTGCATCCTTCACATGGAACATACCGATCCGGTCTTTGTAGATGTCGATATTGTCCAGATAATCCAAGCATTGCAGAACGTAATGCGACGGGTCGTACAGCATCATCGCCCGCTGGTGCCCACCGACCCGCTCTAGGAACATCTCGTAGGTCACACCGTCATGCAGGTCCTCTCCCGGGTGGATCTCATAGCAGACATCGACCCCACATTCCTCCGCGTGATCCAGGATCGGACGCCAGCGCTTGGCCAATTCATCGAACGCGGCCTCCACCAGCCCCGCAGGCCGCTGCGGCCAAGGGTAGACATAGGGCCAGGCGAGCGCACCAGAGAAGGTCGCATGCGCTGAAATCCCCATATTTCGAGACGCAGATAGAGCCTTCTTAACCTGATCCACGGCCCATGCCTGCCGCGCCTTCGGATCCCCATGGACCGACGGATCCGCAAACCCATCGAAGGCCGCGTCATAAGCCGGATGCACCGCCACCAACTGCCCCTGCAAATGCGTCGACAGCTCCGTCACCTCGACGCCATTGGCCCGGGCCTGTCCCAGGAATTCGTCGCAATAGCCTTTCGACTCCGCTGCCTTCGCCAAGTCGAACAGCCGCGCGTCCCAGGACGGCACCTGCACGCCCGCATAGCCGCATTCGGCCGCCCATTTCGTGATCGCATCCCAGGAGTTGAACGGCGCCTCGTCCCCCGCGAACTGCGCCAGGAACAGGGCCGGTCCCTTGATGGTCTTCATGGTCTCTCCTCCCTCGAAACAGTCTCTATGCCGGGGCTTTCGCCAATCCCTCGAACAGCCGCGCCACCGCTTCGGCGCCCGGATCGGAATGCCCGCTCAACTGCGCGGACCCGACATAAGCCGCCCGGCCCGCCCGGGCCTTCGACAAGGTCGCCGTATGGTCGGCCCCGTCCCGCGCCGCCTTGGCCGCCGCCGTCACACCCTGGGGCAACGCCTCCAATGCAGGCCCCAAAGCATCGACCATTGTCCGGTCCCCACGCTTCGCGCCGCCAATCTCGCACATCCGGTCGAGCCCGGCGCGCAATGCATCCGACATCCGGTGCCCACTCGCCGCCGCATCCCCGGCGGCGGTGAAGAAGATCGCCATCAACACGCCCGACGACCCGCCCATGGTCTGGGACAATTCTTGCCCGATGGCCCGGAACAACTGTGTATGATCCGCCAGCGGCAGCCGACCCAACGCGCCCTCCAACGCCCGCGCTGCCCCGGCCAGGGTCGACCCCGTGTCCCCGTCGCCGGACTTCGCGTCCAGCGCGTTCAAATCCGCCTCCGCCGC
>JBCDCW010000258.1:0-4912 GCA_039180995.1 Pseudomonadota bacterium | reverse complement strand
CGCCGCCGGGATTGTGGCTGGCCGACAGGATCAGTCCGCCGCCGGCCTCGCGCTTGCGGATCAGATGCGAGGCCGCGGGTGTCGACAAAAGCCCGCCCTGGCCGACAATGCAGCCTGCCGCGCCATTAGCCGCCAGCATTCGCAAGATGACCTGGATCGCGCGTTCGTTGAAGAAACGGCCGTCGCCGCCCACGACCAATGTCTTGCCATCAACGCCCTCGATCCCGTCGATGATGGCTTGGACGTAGTTTTCCAGGAAATGCGGTCCCATGAAGACCTTGGTCTTCTTGCGCAGGCCGCTGGTGCCGGGCTTCTGCCCGTCGATGGGCTGCGTGGCGATGTCTTCAATCTTCATCTCTATCCCTCCCAAGGGTCACGTCAGCGGCTCCAACACGAAAACCGCGACCGAGTTCGCATCGATCATAGGACTGTCCCGCATGGCGGCCGGATCGTCCTGCGCGGTGTCGAAGCGACGGACCCAGCGGGCTTCGGCAATCGGCTCCGGCAGTGCGATTTCGACGGCCTCACCCACATTCAGCACGACCAGAAGCGCCGTCTCCTGATCCACATAGGCGGGCGTGTCCGACGCCATCCGCATCTCGGCGATGACGACCTTCAGGTCGGGTTCGTCCCAATCGGCCTGGGTCATGGCCTTCCCGTCCACGCGACGCCAGAACAAGTCGGGCGTCCCGTCCCGCAGCCTGGCCTGCGAATGCAGGAACCGCCGCTGCCGCAGGATCGGGTGGGCGGCGCGGAAAGCGATGGCCTTGCGGCAAAAATCGAGAAAGGCATCGTCGCGGTCCTGCCAGTCGATCCAGCCGAGGGGGCCGTCCTGGCAATAGGTGTTGTTGTTGCCGCTCTGGCTGTTCCCGATCTCGTCGCCGGCCAGCATCAGCGGTGTGCCTTGGGACAGCATCAGCGTAGCAATCATGTTGCGGCGCCTGCGGGTCCGGGCCGCGACGATGGCCGGGTCGTCGGTCTCGCCCTCGATTCCGAAATTATCGGAATGGTTGTTGGAATGCCCGTCCCGATTGTCTTCGCCATTGGCGAGGTTGTGCTTCTGGGCATAGCTGACCGCATCGCGCAGCGTGAATCCATCATGGGCGGTCAGGAAGTTGATCGAAGACGTGGCCGCCCGTCCGTCATGGTCGAAGAACATGGCCGATCCGCTGAGCCGCCCGGCCATGGCCGCGACCATGCCCGGATCGCCGCGCCAGAATTGCCGCGTGTCGTCCCGGAACGTGTCGTTCCACTCGGCGAATGGGGCCGGATAGGCGCCCAGCTGATAGCCATCGGGGCCCAGATCCCAGGGCTCGGCGATGAGTTTGACGCGGTTGAGAACGGGGTCCTGCTTGATGGCGCGAAAGAACGGGCCGTCGCGGTCGAACACCCCCTGCGTGCGGCCCAGCGAGGAGCAGAGGTCGAAGCGGAAGCCGTCCATATGCATGATTTCGACCCAGTAGCGCAGGGAATCCATGACCATGCGCAGGACAAAGGGATTATCGAAGTCCAGCGAATTGCCGCAACCCGCATCGTTCACATAGTAGCGGGGATCCTCCGCCAGCCGGTAATAGCTCGCATTATCGAGGCCCCGAAAGGCAAGCGTCGGCCCAAGATGCGACCCCTCGCCGGAGTGGTTGTAGACCACGTCCAGGATCACCTCGATCCCGGCGGCGTGGAATTGGGCGACCATCTGCTGGAATTCGGCGATGTCGGACCCGCTCATATAGCGGGGCTCGGGCGCGAAGAACCCGTAGGTCATGTAGCCCCAGTAATTGCACAGCCCCCGGTCCACCAGAAAGCGGTCGTCGATGAAGGCTTGCACGGGCAGCAATTCCACCGCCGTTACGCCCAGCTTCGTCAGGTGATCCAAGATCGGCGGCGACGACATGCCCAGATAGGTGCCGGGCATCTCGACCTCGGGATGGGTCTGGGTCAGGCCCTTCACATGAGCTTCGTAGAAGATCGTCCGATCCATCGGGTGATCCGGCCGCGCATCCGCGCCCCAGCTGAACGCCGGATCCACCACCACCGAGCGGGGCATAAACGGTGCGCTGTCGCGGGTGTCGAGGCTCAGATCCTCGTCATCATGGCCCAACGTGAACCCGAATAGGGCATCGTCCCAGATCGGGTGGCCCGTCAGCCGCTTGGCGTAGGGGTCGATCAAGAGCTTATAGGGGTTGAAGCGGTGCCCGTCTTCGGGCGCGTAGGGCCCGTGGACGCGGTAGCCGTATTGCTGGCCGGGCCGCATGCCGGGGATGTAGCCGTGCCAGACATGGCCCTCGCGCTCGGGCATGGCGATCAAGTGGCTTTCGGCTCCGCTTTCGTCGAAGAGGCACAGCGTTACTTTCGTCGCATGCTGCGAGAAGACGGCGAAGTTCACGCCGTTGCCGTCGAAGGTCGCGCCCAATGGGTTGGGCGATCCCGCCTCTATCGAGAAATTTTCAATCATCGCGGGGGGCAGCTCGGCAACTGGCATAGAGATCGTGATAGGCCAGAGCGGAGGTGTCCCAGCCGACCGGCTGCTTCATCCCATTTCGTTGCAAAGTATTCCAGACCTTCGGCGCCGCAAAGAGATCGCAGAGGCGGGTGAAGGCGTTGGCAAGCGCCTCGGCGGTCACCGGCGAGAACTGAAGGCCGGTGGCGACGCCGCGAGCCAGGGCGGCGGGCGAGGCGTTGATGACCGTGTCGGCCAGACCGCCGGTCAGCGCGACCAATGGAACGGTTCCGTAGCGCAGACCGTAAAGCTGGGTCAGGCCGCAAGGTTCGAACCGGGACGGCACCAGGATCGCATCGCCGCCCGCCATCATGCGATGGGACAGCGCTTCGTCGTAACCGATGCGGATGGCGACGCCGTCATGTTCGGCGGCGCGTTCGTGCAGCGCAACTTCCAACGCCGGATCACCGGAGCCCAGGATCGCCAGCTGTCCACCCCGGTCCAGCAGCGCGGGCGCCGCGTCCAGCAACAGGTCGATGCCCTTCTGATGGCTCAGCCGCGACACGAGCACGCAGAGCGGGCCGGGCGACGGCCCCAGCCCGAATTCCGCGCGCAAGGCTTCCTTGTTGGCGGCTTTGCCTTTCGGCGTCTTGTAGACAGCAATCTCCGGATCGGTTTCGGGGTTCCAGATATCGGCGTCTATGCCGTTGACGATCCCGGTCAAATCCCGGCGGCGATGGCGCAGGACGCCGTCCATCCCCATGCCGAACTCCGCCGTCATCAGTTCTTCCGCATAGGTTCGGGACACCGTGGTGATCTTCGACGCCCCCATCAATCCGGCCTTGAGTGCCGAGATCTGGCCCCAGAATTCGTAGTGGTCGGCATCGAAGCGTCCCGGATCCAGGCGCAGCGCCTCCACGCGGTCGCCGGGGACATTCCCGTGGAACGCGATGTTGTGGATGGTGAAGACGAATGGGATGTCGGACCCCAAGGCGATGAGGTATTCCGGGATCAGACCCGCCTGCCAGTCGTGACCATGCACGATGTCGGGCTGCCATTTGCCGGCCCCATTGGCCGCGATATGGGCGGCGGCGTAGGACAAGGCGGCGAACCGTTCGGCATTGTCGGGCCAATCGCGAACAGACGCATCCAAGTAAGGGCTGCCGGACCGGTCGAAGAGATGATCGGCGACCAGGATCAGCAGATCGAGACCCGCCGCCTTCGCCGACAGAACCTCGGCTGGCCCCCCGAACAGATCGTCGAGCGTCGCGACGACTTTGCCCTTGCCGATCTTCGCCGTCACCGCCGGATAGCCCGGGATCAGTGTCCGCAGTTCATCCCGAAGCGGGGCCATGGCGCCGGGCAGGGCGCCCACCACGTCGGCCAGCCCGCCGGTCTTCGCCAGCGGGGCGCATTCCGAGGCGACCGACAGGACCCGCGTCATGCCTCGGCGGCGCGCGCGTCGAGCATGGCCTGGGTGATCAGCGTCGTTCCCTTGTCGGTGACGCGGAACCACTTGGCGTCCTCGCTGGGGTCTTCGCCGACGACCAAACCTTCGGGGATCACCACGCCGCTGTCGATCACCACCTGTCGCAGGCGGGCAGAGCGGTTGACGATCACCCGCGGCAGGATCACGGCATGGTCCAGCACCGCATAGGAATTGGTGTGGACGTTGGTGAACAGGCACGAATTGCGCACCTCCGTCCCCGAAATGATGCAGCCGCCCGACACCATGGACGAGATCGCCATGCCGCGCCGGTCCCGTTCATCGTGGATGAACTTCGCGGGCGGCACGCTCTCGGAATAGGTCCAGATGGGCCATTCGCGATCCCAGAGGTTCAGGTCGGGCGTGAAGTTGGTCAGGTCGATATGCGCCTCCCAGAAGGCGTCGACGGTGCCGACATCCTTCCAATAGACCGGCGCCCCCTCGGCCCGGACGCAGCTGTCGTCGTAGCGGTGCGCCATGGCTTTCCCGTTCTTGACGATGTCGGGGATCAGGTCGTGGCCGAAATCGTTGCTGGAATTCGGATCCTCGGCATCCTTCTGCAACAGGTCGCGCAAGAAAGACCATTTGAAGACGTAGATGCCCATGGACGCCAGCGCCTTGTCGGGATCCTCGGGCGTGGCGGGCGGATCGGCGGGCTTTTCCAGGAAGGACGTGATCCGCCCATCCTTGTCGGTCGCCATGACCCCGAAGGCGACGGCTTCCATACGCGGCACGGTCAGGCAGCCGACGGTGACGTCGGCGCCGGTCTCCACATGCTCGCGCAGCATGATCTCGTAGTCCATCTTGTAGATGTGGTCGCCAGCTAGGATCACCACGTAGTCGACATCGTAGCTGTCCACGATGTCGATATTCTGGGTCACCGCGTCGGCGGTGCCTTTGTACCAGCTCTCCGTCCCCGTGCGCTGCGAGGCGGGCAGGATGTCCAGAAATTCATTCCGTTCGGCCCGAAAGAAGGTCCAGCCGCGTTG
>JBCDCW010000257.1:0-4915 GCA_039180995.1 Pseudomonadota bacterium | reverse complement strand
TGGTGCGTGGGTGTCGGCCTCCTCGCCATGAATGGCCAGCAGGAAGCGCCCGACCGGCACGGCGGAAGCATCGCAATAGGCCATCAGATCGGCCCAATCGGCGCAGACGATACCCCCAGCGTCTCGCCGAAACGCCGTCAGCAGCGTTCGGGCCGCCGCCAAGGCCACCACATCGCCGGACCCCGTCCCGTCGAGCGTCTCACGCAAGGCCAACGCCACATTCGGCGTCCCGCGCCCATCCAGCCCATCTTCCAGCGCTTGCAAACCGTTCAGCTTGTCTGCGGCCGACATGTCGGGATCGTCGGCGATGTCGTCCGCCAATCGGGCATAGCGGTAGAATGCCACAACCCGCCCGCGAAATCGGGGGGACAGAAGGCGCGACGCAACTGGGAAATTCTCCTGCCGGGCAGCCTGATCGAGCGCATATTCGGATGTCGTAATCATAGATCGACCGGTTGGCTCCGCATCTCGTCTCTCGCTGTTCGCCATGCAAAACCGTTCCACGCCACGTGACAACCCGTTCTCGGGACCTAGGTCGCCCACGATAGTGAAAAAGGCGCCAATATGCGGTTTCTTACCTGTTTTCTGTCCATGGTGGCCGGGCTGTCGATCGGCCAAGCCGCGGCAGGAGATGTCACAGTCCAAGTCGACAACCTTCGATCGGATGACGGTCTGGTCCGGATCGCGATCTGTCCGGAAGACTTGTTCACAGAGCCGACCTGCCCGTGGCGCGGCTCGGCACCGGCCGCGGCCGCGGTTGTGACCGTGCCCGGGGTGCCCGACGGGACCTACGCCGTCCAGGCCTTTCACGATGAGGATTCCGATGGCGATCTGGATCGCCGCGGCTTCCGCCCGTCCGAGGGTCTGGGCTTCTCGAATGATGCGCGCATGCGCTTTGGGCCACCCAGCTTTGAGGACGCGGCGATCCGCGTCCAAGGCAATGGGCGGCTGACGATCAACATGAGGTACTACCAATGAACGTCGTGACACAGGATCGACTGCGCGAAGTCGTCGTTATCGGCGCGGGGCCAGGCGGTCTGGCCACAGCCATGTTGCTGCGGGCATCGGGCGCCAAGGTGACGCTGCTGGAGAAGTCGGATCGCGTCGGCGGTCGCACGGCCAGTTTCACCCAAGACGGCTTCACCTTCGATTATGGCCCGACTTTCTATCTGTATCCCGAGGGTCTGCGCGAGATCTTCGCCGCCTGTGGCCGCAGCCTGGACGACGAGGTCGAGCTGAAGCAGCTCGACCCGATGTACCGGCTGCAATTCGACAACGGCACGACCTTCGACGCGACCCCGGACGTTGACCGTCTGACCGCCGAGGCTGCCAAGATCAGCCCCGAGGATGCGCCGAACGTCCACAAGTACCTGACCGAGAACACCGACAAGTTCTCCGTCTTTAAGCCGATCCTGGAACGGCCCTTCAACGGTCCCCTGGATCTGTTCAAGATGGACATGCTGCGGGCCTTCCCGCTGTTCCGGCCCTGGCTGACCGTCGATCAGGACCTGCGGCGCTGGTTCAAGCACCCGGACCTGCGGCTCGCCTTCAGCTTCCAGTCCAAATATCTGGGCATGAGCCCGTTCAAGTGCCCCTCGCTCTTCACCATCGTGGCCCATGTGGAATACGGATTCGGCGTCTTCCACCCCGTCGGCGGCTGCAACGCGATCCCGAACGCCATGGCCCGCGTCGCGCAAGAAATGGGCGTGCAGATCCGCCTGAACGAGGGCGCCGAAGAGATCGAGTTTGACGGACGTCAAGCCAAGGCCGTCCGCACGGCCCATGATCGGATCGAAGCCGATGCGGTCGTGGTGAATGGCGACTTCTCGTCGACCATTCCGAAGCTGATCCCGAACACCAAGCGCAAGCGGTGGACCGATCAGAAGATCGCCAAGAAGAAGTTCTCCTGCTCGACCTTCATGCTCTATCTCGGCATCGAAGGCCGCTTCGACGACATGCACCACCACACGATCTTCCTTAGCGAAGATTACCTCCACAACATCCAAGAGATCGACGAGGGCAAAGCCCCGCAGGAACCCACGATCTACGTTCAGAACGCCTCCGTCACCGACCCGACCCTGGCGCCCGAGGGACACTCGACGCTCTACGTCCTGGTACCCACCGGCAACCTGTCGGGCGAGGAAGATTGGGAGACGTTGGGCCCGGTCTACCGCGAGAAGATCTTGGATCGGCTGTCGAAGCTGTCCGGCCACGACATCCGGCCCCGCATCCGCACCGAACGGATGATCACGCCCGCCGATTGGGAATCGCAGATGGGCATCTATCGCGGCGCCACCTTCAACCTGGCCCACAATCTGGGTCAGATGCTGCATTGGCGGCCCCGCAACCGGTTCGAGGATGTGGACGGCGTCTATCTGACGGGCGGGGGCACGCATCCTGGGTCCGGCCTGCCGACTATCTTTGAAAGTGCGAAGATCGCATCGAAACTGGCGGCCGAGGATCTGGGTCTGCCGGAGCCCAGCGCCATGGCGCTGCCCGACATGAAGGAGGCCGCGGAATGAGCAAGGTTGGAATCATCGGCGGCGGCCTTGGCGGGCTGGCCGCGGCGGCCACGCTGGCCGCGCGCGGGCACAGCGTGACGCTGTTCGAGAAGAACGAGTGGCTGGGCGGCAAGGCGGCCGAACTGTCAGAGCAAGGCTTCCGCTTCGACATGGGCCCCACCATCCTGACCATGCCACGGGTGTTGGAGCGCATTTTCAGCGAGGCCGGCCGGAACATGGCCGACTACCTGGACCTGCGCCGGCTCGACCCGCAATGGCGGTGTTTCTACGACGACGGCACCGTGCTGGACCTGCGCAACGACCCCAAAGAGGCCGCGGCCGAGATCGGCAAGCTCTCCCCCCCTGATCGCGAAGGGTTCGAGCGGTTCATGGCCGTCGCCGACCGCCTGTCCGATGTATCGGACAAGTTCTTCTTTTGGCGTTCGGTCGAAGACCTACGCGACACGATGAACATGAAGGAGAACATGAACCTATCGACCCTGTCCGATGTGCTGGCTTTGCGGATGCACCGCACCGTCGCCGGGCAGATCAAGAAGGATATCAAGGACCCGCGCGTCCAGCAGATGCTGGAGCATTTCATCCAATATGTGGGCTCCTCGCCCTTGGCTTCGCCCGCCGTGCTGTGCGGCATCGCCCAGATGCAGCAGGGCGAGGGCGTCTGGTATCCCATCGGCGGCACCCGCGCCGTGCCCATGGCACTGACCCGCCTGGGCGAGGAACTGGGCGTCGATTATCGCACCGGTGTCGACGTCTCGAAGATCGAGCTGCAAGGCGGTCGCGCCGCCGCAATCGTCGCGGATGGCGAGCGGATGGTGTTCGACAAGGTCGTCTCCAACATGGATTCTGTCCGGACCTACAAAGAACTGGTCGGCGGCAACGCTTGGGACGAATTCGGCTATAAGAACCGTGAGGCGGCTTGCTCGGGCATCGTGCTCTATCTGGGTCTGGACAAGGCCTACGATCACTTGGCGCACCACAACTTCGTGTTCTCTCGCGATCCGAAAGAAGAGTTCAACGCGATCTACGACAAAGGCATCCCAGCGCCCGACCCCACCGCCTATATCGCCGCCCCCGCCCGGACCGAGCCGGGCGTCGCGCCCGCGGGTGGCGAGGCGCTCTATATCCTCGTCCACACGCCCCATCTGCGGCCCGGCCAGAACTGGACCCAGATGCTGCCCGTCGAACGGCAGAAGATCATGGAGAAGCTCGCCCGCGCCGCCGGACTGGAAGACTTGCAGGAGCGGATCGTTATCGAACGCACTTTAACGCCCCAGGACATTCATGACCGGTACAAGGTGCTCGACGGCGCCATCTATGGCCTCGTCAGCCACGGGCGCATCACCGGCGCGTTCAAGCCCGGCAACCGCTCGCGCCAGGTGCCCGATCTGTACTTGGCGGGCGGCTCGGCCCATCCTGGGCCCGGCATGCCCATGGCGCTGATGTCCGGCTGGATCGCCGCCGACAGCCTGCACCAGGACGCGACGGCGAACTTGGTCGCGGCCGAGTAGGGTGACGCCATGGGGGAGATCCAGGATGACCCGGTCGCCCTGCGATCCCCCTTCAAAGTCCGCTTCTTCACGCGCGTCATGCAGCGTCAGATGTACGGCAATTTTCGCGCCGTCCGCCTGCTGAAACCCGGTCTGCCGGATCTGCCACCGGACGCGCCGCTTGTCGTCTACCTGAACCATCCCGGCTGGTGGGACCCGGCTTTCTTCATCGTCCTGGGGGCGGCGTTGCTGCCGGACCGCGAAGGCTACGCACCCATGGAAAACGCCGCGCTGGAACGCTACGGCTTCATGAAGCGCATTGGCGTTTTCGGCGTCGACCCCGGCAGCCCGGCGGGCGCGGTGCGGTTCATTCGGGTCGGGCAACACTTGCTGTCCGACCCAAGGCGCAGCCTCTGGCTAACCCCCCAAGGTCGGTTCGCCGATCCGCGCGAGCGCCCCGTGACCTTGCAAGCTGGGCTGGCTCATCTGATGGCCCGCATACCCGGCGCCATCGCCCTGCCCTTGGCGATGGAATACCCGTTCTGGTCCGAAAAACGCCCCGAGGCGCTGGCCGCGTTCGGCGAACCGCTTCGAAACACTGCGGACGATGTGGATGGCTGGCAAACGGCTCTAACGGCAGGTTTAGAGACAGTTCAAGACCATCTGGCCCAAGCCGCCATCGCCCGCGACCCCGCCGCGTTCGAGACCATCCTGGGCGGCACACGCGGCGTCGGCGGCATTTATGGCGCCTGGTGCCGCCTGCGCGATCTGATCACCGGCCGACGCCACAACCCCGATCATCTGACCGAAAGCTAGAGGCATCACATGGCCATGATCCTGACGTTCCTCGCCTATATCTGCCTTGGGCTCGCAGGGCTCTACACCTTCGTGACCCTGATAAACCTG
>JBCDCW010000256.1:0-4923 GCA_039180995.1 Pseudomonadota bacterium | reverse complement strand
GGAGCGAGCAGCGGCGGCGGCGGTTCTTGGGATTGGCGGGGTCGCAATCGCCCCAATTGCCGCCCAGGCGCGGCACCCCGCCGGAGGAGCCGCATCCGAGGATGGTGAAGCGCAGGATGGCCATGGAGGGGTTCATGCGACGGGCGCGCGGCGGGGGCAAGGCTCATCGGGCCGGTTGGCCCTCTTCGCCGCGGGGTGGTGTTAGGGTGGACAGGCCAGGGCGGAACGCGGCGGCTGGGGCATGGACCAGGCTGGCGGCGGTTTGCTCGGGGTGGTGGTCCAAATGATCGGAGATAAGGGGTGGTCCCGAGGCTGTAGCCGAGCCATTTCGGGAGATCGTTTGCGCCGAAGAACCAAGCGGCGTGATCATAATGCGTCTTGTCCCAGTCCCGAACCGCCTGGGGCACATGGGACAGGATCATATCGCGAGGCAGGGCTTCCCACGGCTCGGGCGGGGGGCCGAAAAGATGGCGCACGAAGCAGCACGCCAAACCTTCGGAAACCAGCGCCTCGCCCAGGGTGCGGCCATAGCCGGGGCCGTCCCAACGGGCGGCGTGGTGCAGTTCGTGGGCGAACATGCGGGCCAGGGATTGGTTCGTGTCGCGACGGAGCGCGGGATTGTCGGGATCGAGGGTGAGATGGATCACGCCCGGTTGGAGGGCCTGGCCGACATGGCCTTTCTGGGGGATCACCCGGGTCCCACTTTGGACGACGACATCCAGCGGATCCAGGGGCAGGAGCGCGGCGGCGTGGGCATGTGTCCCTTGTAGGGTTGAGGTGACCCAGGGTCGGAGGTCGGTCAGTCGCTCGCGGGCGTCGAGGATATGGAGGTGGAGGATGGGCATGATTGCCGTCGACACTACCCGCATGGGTGGCGGTGATCGACTGCCAGCACAGAAGGCGGGCAAGGCCTGCGCCGATGTTTGCCGGTTATGACGGGTCGGCGGCGGCGCTCATCGGGCCGGCTGGCCCTCTTCGCTGCGGGCATGACGAAAGGTCCGGCGGCGGCGCCGGAGGCTTGGGATCTCGGGTGATGGGGGCGGCGCCGCGTCCCGGGCGGACGTCCCTGGAGCGGGGGCCAGCCACGCCTGGGGCGGGGCCGGTCCGATGGCTGGGTCGAGCCCGACCCGGCCGATGGTCGTGGATTGTCAGGCCCACGACGCCCTGCGGGTCGTCCTATGATCGTCTTGCTGCAGCGGCCTGTTTGTCCGCGCGAACGATTGAGACGGGGTTAAGATTGCGTGGCTGCGGGCGCTGCCCAGTCTCAAGCGGCTGCCGGCGCGAAGGTGAGCGCGGCGCCGTTGATGCAATGCAGGATCTGGCCGTCGATGGGAAACAGATGACCCAGATGGGAGCCGCAGCGGCGGCAATGGGTTTCCAACATTGCGATCCCGGCCAAGTCGATCCCGTCCTGGAAGCGCGCGGGTGGGCCACCGGGGGTTCGGGGTTCGGCCGGGCTGTCGATCCGCGTCATGCTGGAATAGGGGATGGCGTGCATGAAGAAGACCCAGCCCTTGTCGAGCACGACCTTCCATTCGGACTCGTAAACCGGCAAGTCGCAGCCTTTGCAGGCATAGGTCCCCTCGCGCGTTTCTTCCCAGAGCGGGCTGGATTTCGGCTGCTCGGTGCCGCCTTCGCGCAGGATGCGGTATTCCTCGTCCGAGAGCATGGCGCGCCAGTCCGCCTCGGTCCGCGTGATCTCGAAATCGAAACCGGACGGGGTCAGTTTGCCGCCCGCACGGGCCGGAGCCTGGCCCGCGATCAAGGCGGTGGAGGCGATACCGGTGGCCAACAGGGCGCGGCGGCTGAGGGTGATCTCGGTCATTCCTGTCTCCCCAGAGATGGTCTGACGCGAACATGGCAGAAGTCCCGGCGTTTGGCGACGCCTGCTTTGCTGACAACTTATGGCGTATGCGCGAGTATTGATGGAACGGCGCTGTGCCGTCAGAGCGGCCAGACCACCAGGATCGTCGGGACAGAGACAGCGATGACGATGATCTCCAGCGGCAGGCCCATGCGCCAATAATCCCCGAACCGGTAGCCGCCGGGGCCGAGAATCAGGGTGTTGTTCTTGTGCCCGATGGGCGTGAGGAACGCGCAGGAAGCGGCGACGGCCACGGCCATCAGGAACGGATCGGGATTGGTGCCCAGGGTGCGCGCGATTTCGATGCCGACAGGGGCCGCGACGATTGCGGTGGCAGCGTTGTTGAGGACGTCCGACAGGGTCATGGTGACAACCATCAGCACCAGCAGCGCGACCCAGGCGGGTTGGCCGGCCGTAAGCGTGGTCAGCCACCCGGCAATCAACTCGGTCCCGCCCGAGGTTTGCAGCGCGGCGCCCAGGGGGATCATCGAGCCCAGCAGCACCACGACGGGCCATTCGACATGGTCGTAGAGGTCTTGCAAGGGGACGATCTTGGTCAGGATGAAGGCGGTGACGACGACGCCCAAAGCAACCGTCAGATCGGCCAGGCCGAAGCTGGCGGCCAGCACGGCGGCGACGAAGATGCCGATGGCGGTCCATATCTTGGTATTGTCGGTCACCGCCAGCCCGCGATCGGCTAGGGGCAGGGCGCCCAGCCAGGCGACCACGTCCTCGGTGGTCTCGGTCGGGCAGAGGAGCAGGAGGATGTCGCCCGATTGCACCGTCTCGCGGCGCAGGCGCTGGGTGATGCGTTTGCCCTTGCGGGCGATGCCCATGAGGATCGTGCGCTGGCGCCAGGCGAGGCCGATTTCCTGGGCCGAACGGCCCTGGATGCGAGATGTGTCGCGGATGACGACTTCGACCAGGGAAAGGCCCTGGTCGGCGGCTTCCAGCAGGGTCATGCGGCGGTCGTCGGTATGGGCGAGACCCTCGGACGCGCGGAATTCGTCCAGCGCGATCGGCTCGGCCTCCAGCACGATGGCATCCCCGGCGGTCAGCGTCACATCGCGGGCCGACCCGAACATGCGGCGGCCGTTGCGGACGAGGCCGATCAGCATCACGCCCGCGTCGTCGGCGGCCTCGGCCAGGTCGCGCAGCTTGGCGCCCACGCGCTTGTGGTCGGTCGGCAGCGTCAGTTCGGCCACGTAATTGGTGATCTGGCCTTCGGTGTCGCCGCCCTGGGCACCCTCGGCCACGCCGGGGATCAGGCGCCAGCCGATGAGGGCGACGAAGGCGAGGCCGATCAGGGCGGTGACAGCGCCGACGGGGGCGAAGTCGAACATGGCGAAGCTGTCGCCCAATTGGTCTTGGCGGATGCCGGCGATGATGATGTTGGGCGGCGTGCCGATTAACGTGATCATGCCGCCCAAGATCGTCGCGAAGCTGAGCGGCATGAGCGTCGCGCCCGGCAGGCGGCCCGCTTTGCGCGCGGTGGCGATGTCGACGGGCATGAGCAGGGCCAGGGCTGCGACGTTGTTCATGAAGGCCGACAGGATCGCGCCGATGCCGCCCATGATCGCGATATGGCCCAGGATGCGGCGCGAGCTGTCCACCAGCGTGCGGGTGATCAGCAGAACGGCGCCGGACCGGACCAGGCCCGCCGAGACGATCAGGACCAAGGCCACGACGATGGTCGCGGGATGGCCAAAGCCCGAGAAGGCGTCTCTGGCCGGGACAACACCCAGGATGACGCCCAACAGAAGGGCCGAGAAGGCGACGATGTCATAGCGGAACCGGCCCCAGAGCAGGCCAGCGAAGACACCTGCGAATAGGGCGAAGAGGAGGATTTGGTCGGTGGTCATGGCGTGCCCCTTGCTCGGATGGGCCTATCGCGTCGCGACCAGGGGGCCAAGTGTCGGAGCCGATCGGCCCTGGATGCCGCCCGGCCCGGGATTGCACGTCCGCGCGCCGGGGCGGTATAGGCCCGGAAAACAGACATCGCATCGGAGAGCGCGCCATGGCCGGCCACAGCAAATGGGCGAATATTCAGCACCGCAAGGGGCGGCAGGATAAGCTGCGCGCCAAGATCTTCTCGCGGTTGTCGAAGGAGATCACCGTGGCCGCCAAGATGGGTGATCCGGATCCGGACAAGAACCCGCGCCTGCGCCTGGCCGTGAAGGAAGCCAAGTCGAACTCGATGCCCAAGGACAATATCGAGCGGGCGATTTCCAAGGCCACCGGGGGCGATGCGGAGAATTACGACGAGATCCGGTATGAGGGATACGGCCCCAACGGCGTCGCGATCATCGTCGAGGCGATGACGGATAACCGGAACCGGACGGCGTCGTCGGTACGGTCGACATTTTCCAAGAACGGCGGGAATTTGGGGGAGACCGGGTCGGTTGGCTTCATGTTCGACCGCAAGGGGCAGGTGGTTTATCCCGGCGCGGTCGGATCCGAGGACGACGTGATGATGGCCGCTATCGAGGCGGGGGCGGAGGACGTGGAGAGCGACGAGGAGAGCCATGTCGTCTGGTGCGCGGACACCGACCTGAACGCGGTGTCCACCGCGCTGGAGGAGGCATTGGGCGAGGCGGAATCGACCAAGCTGGTCTGGCGGCCGCAGACCACGACGGAGTTGGATCTGGAGGGGATGCAGTCGTTGATGAAGCTGATCGACGCGCTGGAAGACGATGACGACGTCCAGACGGTGACGGCGAACTTCGAGGCCAGCGACGAGGTCATGGCGCAGCTTTGACAGAGGGTTCGAGATCCGGTCTGGCCGGTTCGCGATTCGCTAAGGCCCGGGCTGGCCGATACCGATCCGATGGGGTGGGATGACGTCGTTTCTGTCTGGCTTCGGCCTGTCCCTGTCGTTGATCTTGGCCATCGGGGCCCAGAATGCGTTCGTGTTGCGCCAGGGGCTGCGGGGCGAGCACGTATTTGCGGTCGTGGCCATCTGTCCGCTGTCGGAGGTGCTGCTGATCTCGGCCGGGGTGGCGGGCTTGGGGGCGCTGATCGAGGCGCAGCCGTCGTTGCTGGTCGCCTTTCGCTGGGGC
>JBCDCW010000255.1:0-4963 GCA_039180995.1 Pseudomonadota bacterium | reverse complement strand
GGAAAGCAAAACCCCAACTTCCTTTCGGAGGCCGAGGCTCTGGACAACCTGCTTTCGCAGAAATCGTTGGTTGCGGGAGGGTGCAGCAGACGATCCCGGCATGCGGGAGGTACAAAAGCAAAAACCTCCGCGGCGGGACCGACGGAGGCATCGCAAGTATCGTTGGTTGCGGGGGTAGGATTTGAACCTACGACCTTCAGGTTATGAGCCTGACGAGCTACCGGGCTGCTCCATCCCGCGCCAACATCGGCTAGCTATGACGAGCCGTTCCGAGTCGCAAGGGCTGACGGGACGAATTCGTGACGGATTAATGACAAGCCGGGTGGGGCGGGGCGTGATGCAATTGCCCAGTGAGAGACCGAGCCGGGGCTCCAGTGCCCAAAGAGTCAGCAGGATCGGACTGCTCGGGCCTGCGCGACCTGGTCCCATTGTCCGTTTCATCCGACTGAGCGACAGGCTCTGGCCATGGCTGCTGAACTCATGGTTCTCATCGTCGAACAGGATCGAGACCGCGCCGCGTTGATCGTTGAGGCGTTGCAGGAGGCCGTGCCGTGTCAGACCCATGTGGTCGGGGGCTTGCAGGACTTGGCGAGTGCGGTGGCGCAGCGGAATCCCGACATCGTTCTGGTGGATATCGCCGATCCATCGCGGGATGCGATCGAGGATCTGACCCTGGTGTCCGGACCGGAGGAGCGGACGGTGGCGCTGTTCGTGGACCGCAGCGAAGACGGATTGGCGCGGCAGGCGGTTGAGGCGGGGATTTCGGCCTATGTGGTCGACGGGCTGCGGCGCGAGCGGATCAAGCCGATCTTGGATGCGGCCATTGCGCGGTTCCAGATGATCCGGCGGATGCGCTCGGAGTTGGACGAGACGCGACGCGCCCTGGAGGAGCGAAAGGTCATCGACCGGGCCAAGGGTATTCTGATGAAAGCCAAGGGCTTGGACGAAGACGCGGCCTATGCGCTGCTGCGCAAGACGGCCATGGATCGCAAGCAGCGGGTCGTGGAAGTGGCCGAGGCGCTGGTGACGGCGGCGGGGTTGCTCGGGTGAGCGCGACGGTGCTGCGCGTGGGCTTCGTGCCGCTGACGGATTGCGCGCCGTTGGTCGTAGCGCGCGAGATGGGGTTTGCGGCCGAAGAGGGGTTGGCGCTGGAACTGCGGCCCGCGCCGTCTTGGGCGTTTCTGCGGGACTTGTTGCTGCAGGAAGACATCGAGGCGGCGCATATGTTAGCGCCGGTTCCGGTGGCGTTGGCCTTGGGGTTGGGACCCTGGGGGCCGGGGATGGAGGCGCTGCAGGTTCTGTCGGTAAATGGGACCGTCGTGGGCGTGTCGCGGGGTTTGGCGGCACAGTTTTCTGAAGCTGGTCAAGCGTTTGCGTTTGGTGACGCCTTGGGTGCACGGGACGCGGTTCTGGCGGCGGGGCCGCTGCGCGTGGGTGTACCCTTCGCATTCTCGATGCATCGGGAGTTGTTGCACCGCTGGCTTGGGGATGCGCCGGACCTGGCGATCCGGACGGTGCCGCCGCCGATGATGGCGGAGGCCTTGGCGGCGGGGGACATCGACATGTTCTGCGTGGGCGAGCCCTGGGGCTCGGTCGCGGTGGATCAGGGGGTGGCGGAACTGATCCTGCCGGGGGCGGCGATTTGGCGATTCGCGCCGGAGAAGGTGCTGGCGGCCCGGACGGGATGGGCGGAGGCGAATGCGGATCAGGCGGGGGCGTTGATGCGGGCCGTCTGGCGCGCGGGGCAGTGGTTGGCCGGGGCGGGGCGGCGGGCGATGGCGGCGGATTTGTTGTCGCGTGACAGTTATTTAGGGCGGTCATCGGACGTCTTGGAACGGGCGCTGCGGGATGAGTTGATCGTCTCGCCCGATGGGCATCTCCGCCAGGTTTCAGACTTTATTAACTTTTATGACGGCGCGGCCACATTCCCTTGGCGCAGCCAGGCGGCGTGGATCGGGGCTCGGCTGGCGCTGCGGCATGGGTTGGACCCGGCAGCGGCGATGGAGACAGCCAAGGCGGTCTTCCGCAGCGATCTCTACCGGACCCATCTGGCCGGGACCGGGGCCGCGATCCCCAGCGCGTCGTCCCGGGTCGAGGGCGCCCTGGGCGCGGCCACCGCCGTGGGATCGGCGGAGGGGCGGTTGATCCTTTCTCCCGATGCCTTCTTCGATGGCAAATCCTTCGATCCCGACGGGCATTTGCCCATTTCTTGAGCGTTCGGTGGTGAAATCCATGCTGCGCTGCGGAAAGTGGGTTCTCAAACGCAGTCGAATCGGTCTTGTTAACGGCAATACGAGACAACGACGTCTCGCTACGGCCTCGCAGCGATTGCGGGCAATATCCAAGCAAAGCCGCTTGATTCGGACTGCACCTTAACCGGGAGCAATCGGAATCCAGGCGGCTTTTTTCGTTTCGGACCGCGCCCGTCGGCGCCTTTGGAGAGAGACCACCATGATCCGTACCTTGACTGCCGTGGCCGCCTTGGCCCTTGCCGCGCCCGCCGCGGCGGAGCTGCTGGAGTTGGAGAAGGACGAACTGACGTTCGGCTTCATCAAGCTGACCGATATGGCACCGCTCGCCGTGGCCTATGAACAGGGTTACTTCCTGGAAGAAGGGCTGTTCGTGACGCTGGAGGCGCAGGCCAATTGGAAGGTGCTGCTGGACGGCGTGATCGACGGACAGTTGGACGGGGCCCACATGCTGGCCGGACAGCCTTTGGCGGCGACGATCGGGTATGGAACCGAGGCGCATATCATCACGCCGTTTTCCATGGATTTGAACGGCAACGGGATCACCGTGTCGAACGAGGTCTGGGAGGAGATGAAGCCGAACATCCCGACGATGGACGATGGGCGGCCGCAGCATCCGATCTCGGCCTCGGCGCTGGCGCCGGTGGTCGAGCGCTTCCAGGCCGAGGGCGAGCGGTTCAACATGGGCATGGTTTTCCCTGTCTCGACGCATAATTACGAGCTGCGGTATTGGCTGGCCGCTGGCGGGTTGGAGCCCGGCTACTATTCGCCCGAGGACGTGTCCGGGCAGATCGGCGCCGACGTCTTTTTGTCGGTGACGCCGCCGCCGCAGATGCCGGCGACGTTGGAAGCGGGCACGATCCACGGCTATTGCGTGGGCGAGCCGTGGAACCAGCAAGCGGTGTTCAAGGGCATCGGCGTGCCGGTGATCACCGACTACCAGCTTTGGAAGAACAACCCCGAGAAGGTCTTCGGCATCACCAAGGAATTCGCCGAGGAGAACCCGAATACGACCAAGGCCGTGGTGAAGGCGCTGATCCGGGCGGCCATCTGGCTGGACGAGAACGACAACGCCAACCGCATGGAAGCCGTCGAGATCTTGTCGCGGCCCGAATATGTGGGCGCCGACCAGGAGGTGATCGCGGCGTCCATGACCGGGACGTTCGAGTTCGAGAAGGGCGATGTGCGGGATATCCCTGATTTCAACGTGTTCTTCCGGTACAATGCGACCTATCCGTTCTATTCGGACGCGATTTGGTATCTGACGCAGATGCGGCGCTGGGGGCAGATCGCCGAGCCGCAATCGGACGAGTGGTTCATCGAGACGGCGCAGTCGGTCTATCGTCCTGATATCTATCTGGAAGCTGCCCGGTTGCTGGTGGACCAAGGGTTGGCGGATGAGGCCGATTTCCCCTGGGACAGCGACGGCTTCAAGGCGCCGACCCCGGCCGAGGATATCATTGACGGGATCGCCTATGACGGCCGTGCACCCAACGCCTATCTGGAGAGCTTGCCGATTGGTCTGAAGGGCGAGCAGGTCGTCGTGGGTGGCGAGGTGCAGGGCTGATCCAAGGGTTTGAGGCCCCCGCCGGATGCCCAGAGCATGGCGCGGGTCAATCCCATGGGCTGCAGGCGCAGAATGTTAACGCCGCAAAGGGGGGTGCCCCGCGTACACCGGGCGTACACCCCCCGTACCCCCCCCACTACACCGCCGCGCAGCAGAAAAAGACTGAACGGTTAATGTGCCCAAAATTTGGGCAGTTTGAAAACGCCCGCGACTGGGCGGCGAAGCGAGAGGCCGAGAGATGACCGCCATCGATCCGAACACCGAGTTGGACCTGGCCCGAGAGGCGCGGCGGGCCAAGCTGTTCACCCGCATCAACGCCGCCGACAAATGGTTCCAGGTGCTGGGCCTGTCTTGGATCACGCCGGTGCTGCGCGCTGCCGCCGGGGACAATCCGAAGGGACAGATTTCCGAGATTTGGCGCCTGTTGGGTGTGCCGCTGGTGGCCATCGTCGCCTTTCTGATGATGTGGGCGACCCTGGCGCCGCAGGTGCAGACCTCGCTGGGGGCGATCCCCGGCCCGGCCGCCGTGTGGGAACAGGCGGTCAACCTTCATGAGGATGCCGCGTCGAAGGCGGCAAGCGAGGCGCGGTTCCAGGAGCAGGTGGCGACGTTGAACGAACGCCGGGCGGCCCAGGGGCAGGAGCCGATCGAGCGGGCCTATACCGGCGCGCCATCCTATTACGACCAGATCTGGACGAGCATCGGGACGGTGTTCTTCGGGTTCCTGATCGCGACGGTCGTGGCGGTGCCTTTGGGGATCGCGGCGGGGCTGTCGCCGACGGCGAATGCGGCGCTGAACCCGCTGATCCAGATTTTCAAGCCGGTGTCGCCGCTGGCCTGGTTGCCCATCGTGACGATGGTCGTGTCGGCCGTTTACGTCACGCAGGATGGGCTGTTCGCGAAGTCGTTCCTGGTGTCGGCGATCACGGTCACGTTGTGCTCGCTTTGGCCGACGCTAATCAACACGGCGTTGGGCGTGTCGAGCATCGACAAGGACCTCGTGTCGGTCTCGAAGGTTCTGAAGATGGGGACGTGGTCGAAGATCACCAAGTTGGTGCTGCCCTCGGCCTTGCCGCTGATCTTCACCGGATTGCGGCTGAGCTTGGGCGTGGGCTGGATGGTGCTGATCGCGGCCGAGATGCTGGCG
>JBCDCW010000254.1:0-4973 GCA_039180995.1 Pseudomonadota bacterium | reverse complement strand
GCTCGGAGGGCGCAGTGGTCTACGCCGATGGCTGGACGGCATGCGCGTCGCTGCGCCCGCAGGGTGACCATGTGATGATGCGCAAGGACAAGGGCTGGTCGATGGGGCAGGACCAGATCAATGGGATTGAGGGGTTGTGGAGGGACGCGAAAAACCTGGCTGGCGCCGTCCAACGGCGAGCCTCAAAAGTTCTTACCTCTCTTCCTGGGTGAGATTTGCCACCGCTGCGACCATCGGTACCAAGACATGAACCCGTTATTGATGGATCGGATGAAGACATAAACCCAGGAGGCCCTTAACGCCACCTTGGGCCCAAAGGTTGGAAACTTACTATTTATAACAATGGTTGCGTCATTTCTGGTCCACAAACGCAAATCTCAGACATGCGGCTTGGTGGAGCACTTGGGGGGCTGACCGACTGGAGCCGGTGGGAAGGTGTTCGTGCCAGGGGTGGCGGCTTCGGGTTAGTCCTGATCGCTGAAGGTCTGCCGGATGGCACGAAGCACAGGGATTGCGGCGCGGGTGCGGTCGGGGCCGATATCCTGCACCGCTTCGGTCATGACAGGGCGGATGGCGGCCAAGGCGGTTTCGCGCGCCGTCAGGCCTGCGCCCGAGATGGCGACGCGCTTGCGGCGGGCATCGTCCCAATCGGGGCGGATGTGGATGTGGCCTGCCCATTCGAGCCGGGCCAGCGTGTTGGTCATGGCGCCGCGGCTGAGGTGGAAGATACGGGCTAGGTCTGCCGGGGTGCGTTCTTCGCGATGTTGGGCCAGGTAGTTCAGGACGGTGAAGTGGCTGAGTTCCATGCCTTTGGGCAGGGCGGATCGCAGGCGGGCGCGGACGAGTTGGTCGGCCGTCAGCATCTCGGAAAAGAGGGCCACGGCGAGGTCATCGACGTCGCCCATCATGGACCGTCCCAGGATTGGTCGGCGGTGAGGGAGGGGACGCGGCTGCGGGCCTTGGTGACCTCGACCGGGTCGATGTCGATGGTATGGAGGCCAGGTTCGGTGCCCGCGTCGAGAAGGATTTCGCCCCACGGGGCGACGACCATGGAATGGCCGTATGTTTTGCGCGCTCGGCCCACTTGGGCTGTGTGGGTGCCGGTTTGAGCCGGGGCCAGGATGAAGCAGCCGGTTTCGATGGCGCGGGCGCGCAGCAGTGGTTCCCAATGGGCGGCGCCGGTCACGGGCGAGAAGGCGGAGGGGATCGTGAGAATCTGGGCGCCGGCTTGGGCGAGACGGCGGTAGAGCGCCGGGAAACGCAGGTCGTAGCAGATCGTCAGGCCGATCTGGCCTAGGTCCGTTTCTGCCAGCGTGGCACGGGTGCCGGGGCGATAGCCCGCGGATTCGCGGTAGGTCTCGGTCTCGGAGACCTGGATGTCGAACATGTGGATCTTGTCGTAGCGGGCGGCGATGGCCCCATCGGGGCCGATCAGGAAGGAGCGATTGGCGAAGCGGCCCTGAGGGTCGGCGGTGCGCAGGGCTAGGCTGCCGATCAGGATGTGACGGGCATGGGTCTTGGCGGCGTCGCGCAGGGCCCTGAGGGTTTCATCCGTTGCTTCCGGTAGCAGCACCGCTTTCTGATGGGCGCGGTTGGCCGAGACGCAATTCGTGACTTCGGGCGTGGCGATGAGATCCGCGCCTTGGGCGGCGGCCTGGGCCACCAGGTCCAGCGTCACGGGCAGATTGGCCGACGGATCGTCGGAGGAATTGAGTTGGAGGAGGGCGACCCTCATCCGGCTTTCAAAAGAGGGTCGAGCTTGCCGGCCGAATCCAGGGCGTAGAGGTCGTCACAGCCGCCCACATGGGTGTCGCCGACGAAGATCTGCGGCATGGTGCGTTGGCCATTGGCCTTCTGGATCATCTCGGCCCGGGCGCCTTGCTGGCGGGCGGTGTCGATCTCGGTGATCTGGGCGCCCTTCTGTTTCAGCAGCCGGATGGCGGCGGTGCAGAAACCGCAAAGCGGCTGGGTGTAGATCGTGACGGGCTGCATGGCGCTCTCCGGAGATGATGCTGCACCTGCATATAGGCTGTCACATATCCTTCGCAACGCGGGCCAGCACCAGGGCGGTGATGCGAGCGGCCCCCCCTTGGCGCAGCGCGTCGGCGCAGGCGGCCATGGTGGCGCCCGAGGTCATGACGTCGTCGACGATGGCCACATGGCGGTCCTGCACGTCGCCGGTCAGGGTGATGGCGTCACGCAGATTGGCGAAGCGGTCCGAGACGGAACGATGATCCTGGCTGAGCGTCTGCCGGCTGCGGGTCAGGATCATGGGGCCGTATTCGGCGCCCGACCGCCGGGCCAGATCCTGGGCCAGCAGCGCGGATTGATTGTAGCGGCGTTTCAGCAGACGCCAGCGATGCAGCGGGACGGGGACGAGCAGCGTTTCGGGCGTCAGCACATCGCGGGCGGCGCGGTGCAGCCAGCGTCCGGCGCCCTGGGCCAGGTCTGTCCGGTCGCCATGTTTCAGCGACAGCACCATGGCGCGGCCCTTGCCGGCATAGCAGAAGGCGGCGCGGCCTTCGTCCCAGGGTCGGGCCAGCGTCAGGCAATCGTCGCAGCGCGCCGGGCCGTCATCGTCGCCGGGCAATGGGACGCCGCACATATCGCAGGCGGCGCCGGTGATGAACGGCGTCTCGGACCAGCATTTCGGGCAGAGCCCGCCATGGTCTTGCACCCGCGTATCGCAGGTCAGGCAGGAAGGCGGGTAAAGCAGGTCGCGCGCGAAGGTCGCGGCCTGGGTCACGCGCAGGGTTCGCAGGACCTGTTGCAACTTTGGGGCGATGGCATAGGTCCCGCGCATGGAAATTCCCTCTCCCACCCGACCGCGTTTAACCGACCGCCGGGCCTTGGCCGCCCATCGGGCGCGCGCCGATGGGTCGGCCTGGTTCTTGCACGACGCGGCGATGGACGAGGTCCAGGAGAGACTGAAAGACGTTAACAGAACGTTTACGGCCCCGGCCGTGGTGACGGCACATCCCGATCTTTGGGCCGATGTGGTCCCCGGCGCGCAGATCGTGCCCGAAGCGGAGGTGCTGGACCTGACCGTCGGCGCCCATGACCTGGTGATCCACGCCATGTGCCTGCATTGGGCCGATGATCCGGTGGGCCAGATCATCCAATGCCGCCGGGCGCTTCGGGAGGACGGCCTTTTCATGTCCGTCGCCCCGGGTGGTGAGACCTTGCAGGAACTCCGCGCCGCGCTCGGACAGGCCGAAACCGAGGTGCTGGGCGGTCTCAGTCCCCGGGTCGCGCCCATGGGGGAGGTGCGGGATATGGGTTCCCTGCTGCAGCGCGCGGGTCTGGCTCTGCCGGTGGCGGATGTCGGTACGCTGCGGGCGCGATACCGCGATCTGCCGCACCTGGCCCGGGACCTGCGCGCCATGGGCGAGACGAATGCCCTGGCGGCGCGGCATAAAACCACGCCGCCCCGTGGTCTGTTTCCGCGCGCGGGCCGTATATATTCCGAAGCCTTCCCCGATGGGGAGGGGATCGCGGCGACATTCCAGTTGGTCTACCTGACCGGCTGGGCGCCCTCGGAGACGCAGCAGAAGCCTTTGCGGCCCGGATCGGCCCAGGCGCGGCTGGCCGATGCGTTGGGGGTGAAGGAAAGGGGACCTGAGGCATGAACATGATGCAAGCGACACCGTTGCCCCACGCGCCCGAGGACCATCCCAAGGTGCGGATGGGCAAGATTGGCGTGCTGCTGGCCAATCTCGGCACGCCGGACGGCTACGATTACTGGCCCATGCGGCGCTATCTGAACGAGTTTCTGTCGGACCGGCGCGTCATCGACTACTCCCCCTGGCTCTGGCAACCGCTCCTGCAAGGGATCATCCTGACCAAGCGGCCGTTTTCGTCGGGGGCCGCCTATAAGTCGATTTGGAACGAAGCGGCGGGCGAAAGCCCCCTGGCCACGATCACCAAGGCGCAGACGGCGAAGATGGCCGATCTGATGCGCGACCGGTACGGCGACAAGGTCGTGGTCGATTACTGCATGCGCTACGGTAATCCGTCGACCAAATCCAAGGTCGAGCAGATGCAGGCAGCGGGTTGTCAGAAGATCGTGTTCTTCCCGCTCTATCCGCAATATGCGGGGGCCACGACGGCGACGGCCAACGACCAGTTCTTCCGCTCCCTGATGACGTTGAAATGGCAGCCGCCTGTCCGCACGGTGCCCGCCTATTCCGACGATCCGCGCTATATCGAGGCGCTGGCGCAATCGGTGGAGCGGGCCTATGCCGCCGCCGACCCGAAGCCGGAGATCTTGGTTTGCAGCTACCACGGCGTGCCGAAGCGCTATCTGATGGAGGGCGATCCCTACCATTGCCAATGCCAGAAGACGACGCGCCTGCTGCGCGAACGGCTGGGCTGGGACGACACGCAGATCGTGACGACGTTCCAGTCGAAATTCGGCCCCGAGGAATGGTTGCAGCCCTATACGGTCGAAGAGGTCGCGCGACTGGCGGAAGCGGGCCGGAAGAACATCGCGGTCATCGCGCCGGCCTTCAGCGCCGATTGCATCGAGACGCTGGAGGAGATCAACGAGGAGATCCACGAGAGCTTCGAGGAAGCCGGTGGCGAGCATTTCCTCTATATTCCCTGCCTGAACGACGACGACGCCCATATGGATGCGTTGGCTGATATCGTTGGTGAAAACCTGGCGGGCTGGATTGAGCCCCGGCATCGGATGGCCAAGGCGGCGGAATAGTCTTAGATGGGCCCGGCCTGGACGCCCGCGAGCAACGCGGCAGACATGCTGGACCCTCACGAGCCCCATAAGGACCTAGGGTCAGGACCCATTGATTTTGGGGTTACGGGCTGATTCATTTCCGGAAAAAGCGAGCGGTGACATGAGTGATCTTTTCTGGCTGAGCGAGGCGCAGATGGCCCGCCTTGCGCCCTTCTTCCCGAAGTCACACGGTAAACCTCGTGTCGATGACAGGCGGGTGCTGAGCGGTATTATCTTTATC
>JBCDCW010000253.1:0-4986 GCA_039180995.1 Pseudomonadota bacterium | reverse complement strand
GGTGTGGGAGTTGCGGTCAACCGGATCAAGCGGTTATCGAATGATGTTCAAGTTGTTGCCGGGAACGTGGCCACGGCCGAGGGCACCCGCGCCTTGATCGACATGGGCGCGGATGCGGTGAAGGTAGGGATCGGGCCCGGCTCGATCTGCACCACGCGGATCGTCGCTGGCGTGGGCGTGCCGCAACTGACGGCAATCGGCGATGCCGCCGGGGCCGCCGGTGACGTGCCGGTGATCGCGGATGGCGGCATCAAGTATTCCGGCGATTTCGCCAAGGCCATCGCGGCGGGGGCGTCCTGCGCCATGGTGGGCTCGATGATCGCGGGCACCGATGAGAGCCCGGGCGAAGTCATCCTGTACCAGGGACGCAGCTTCAAATCGTATCGCGGTATGGGCTCCATGGGGGCCATGGCGCGGGGATCGGCCGATCGGTACTTCCAGGCGGATGCGGCGGGCGACAAACTGGTGCCCGAGGGGATCGAAGGGCAGGTGCCCTATAAGGGCTCGGCCGGGGCAGTGGTTCACCAATTGGTGGGCGGGCTGCGGGCGGCCATGGGATATACCGGCTGCGCCACCATCCAGGAGATGCGGTCGGCCTGCCAGTTTGTGAAGATTACCGGCGCGGGCCTGAAGGAGAGCCATGTCCACGACGTGCAGATCACCCGCGAATCTCCGAATTATCGCACCTGAATGACACCCGGCGCCCGCGTTCAGGCGGCCATTGAGATCCTGCAAGCGATCATCGACGGCGCGGCGGCTGAGCGCGAATTGACCGCATGGGCGCGGCGGGCGCGCTATGCTGGCTCGAAGGACCGCGCGGCGGTGCGGGACCATGTCTACGATACGCTGCGGCGGCTCCGATCCTCGGCTTGGCGCGGCGGTCTGGGCGAGGTTGATGGCCTGGCGGATATCCACGACCCGGCGCGCCTGGTGGCCGGGATGCTGTTGGATCGGGGGCAGGACCTGGCCGCCCTGTTTACGGGCGCAGGGCACGCGCCATCGCCCATCGACCTGCCGCCGGATCCGGGCGCGATGCCAGATCGGGTGGCGGCCGACCTGCCCGATTGGGTCTTCGACCGGCTGAAGGCCGAATATGGCCGACGGGCCACCGGCTTGGCCGCAGCCCTACGGGACCGCGCACCGGTCATCTTGCGGGCCAATCTTCGGCGCATCACCCGGCCGGCCTTGATCTCGGAGCTGGGGGAGCATGGGATCGGGGCGAACCCGCATCCGATTTCGCCGACGGCCGTCGAAGTCGACGGAGCTCCCCGAGGTCTGACCGGCCTCGCGGCCTTTTGCGCTGGCGCGTTCGAGTTGCAGGACGCCGGCAGTCAAGCCATGGCCGATCGCCTGCCGGACGATGGAGACCGGGTCCTGGACCTCTGTGCCGGTGGGGGCGGGAAGGCGCTGGCCCTCGCGGCCCGAGGCGCGCGGCACATCCTGGCCCATGATGCCGCGCCACGACGACTGCGCGACCTGCCGGAGCGGGCGGCGCGGGCTGGCGCCGCCATCAAGATCATCGAGGTGCCCGAAGCCGGGGCGCCTTTCGACGGGGTGATCGCGGACGTGCCATGCTCTGGCACGGGCAGTTGGCGGCGCGCGCCCGAGGCCCGATGGCGCCTATCGGAGGGGGACCTGTCGGCGCTGATCGAGACGCAACGTTCGATCCTGTCTCGCGCCATTTCGTTGACCCGACCGGGTGGCTGGATTGCCTACATGACATGTTCACTGTTGCAGGCGGAGAACATGGCGCAGATCGAAGACTGCCTCCGCGATGGCGGTGTCACGTTGGATTTCACCTGGTCCTGCACACCGTTCGATGGCTGCGACGGCTTCTATCTGGGTCTGTTGCGGCGCCTCTGACGTGGGCCCGATGGGCCGCGAAAATGTCGCGTTAAGGCGTCCTTAACGATTACTGGAGATAGGTTAGTGTATGATTCTGACGCAGATCACGGGCGCTTAACGCGCCAGGGGGCAAACGGCTTGGGCGAAACTACCAACCTTATCGGGCGTTTGCGCAGCGGGTCAGCGACCTTTGCGGTGTTGGCTCTGGCGGCACTTGGCCTGTCATTCGCCGTGGATATGCCGAACGTTCGGACCGTTCTCTTGGCCGCCACGGGGGCCCTGTTGGCCATTACGGCTGCTTTGCAGATTGCCCATTTCGCGCGCCGGGCCACGGCGGATCACCGGCTTGGCGTGGTCATGGGGTTTCTGGAGCACGATGCCGCCCCCGGCTTTTGCACCCGGGATGACGGCAGCATCTTCGCACAGAATCGCGCGGCGATGGATCGGTTCGGCCCCCGAAAGGGCGAGACGATGACCCGGACGCTGGAGGGGCTGTTCGCCAATCCTGACGCGGTGGTGCACCGTCTTCTGTCTGGAGCGCAGGGCCGGGATGCGGCCCGGGAAGACGTCGTGACCCGCCGGGGCCATGTCCGCATGGCCCTGCACCGCATTCCCGGCGGATATCTGTGGCGCCTGGAAGATCTGATGGATCGGCCGGCGCGCGCCTCTGACGGGCTGTCGCTGCCCATGTTGACCTGCGGGCCCAGCGGCACGGTTCTGTTCATGAATGAAGTGCTGCGCGAATTGGTGGGCGGCCGGGCAAAACGGGTGCGGGATTTGTTCCGCGACCACCCGCTTCGCAACGGCGAAGTGAATTTTCTGACGACTAAGGCGGGGGAGGAGCGGGTGCGTCTCGCTCTCTCGGCGTCGACGGATGGCCGCCAGGAGGTCTTCGTCATCCCAGCGGGGGAAGAGATGGATACGCGTGTCGCGCTCGATTCGCTGCCGGTTGCGTTGCTCCGGCTGGATGCAGAAGGCCATGTGACCTTCGCCAACGAACGGGCCAAGGCCCTGCTTCCGAAGCTTGACGAAGGGCAGGGGGTGCGGCTGTCGGCCATGGTCGAGGGTTTGGGACGGCCTGTCAGCGACTGGGTGCAGGAGGCCCATATGGGTCGGATCATGGACCATCCGGAGATCGTGCGTGTAACCGGCGCCGCCACCGAGAGCTTTTTGCAAGTGACGTTGGGTCGACCGCTGGGGGGCGATCAAGGCGGGTTGATCGCGGTTTTGAACGACGCGACCGAATTGAAGACAATGGAAGCTCAATTCGTCCAGAGTCAGAAGATGCAGGCAATCGGGCAATTGGCGGGTGGCGTCGCCCATGATTTCAACAATCTCTTGACGGCGATCTCGGGCCATTGCGACCTGCTGCTGCTGCGCCATGGCGAGGGGGACGAGGACAATGCCGACCTTCTCCAAATCACCCAGAATGCCAACCGGGCGGCGGCGCTTGTGGGCCAGTTGCTCGCCTTCTCGCGCAAGCAGACGCTTCAGATGCAGCGGATCGACCTGCGGGACACGCTGGGTGACCTGACGCATCTTCTGAACCGGTTGGTTGGCGAGCGGATATCGCTTGAAACCGATCATGACCCGGCCATTCTGCCGATCCGGGGTGATCGGCGGCAACTAGAACAGGTTTTGATGAACCTGGTCGTCAATGCCCGGGATGCCATGCCCGACGGTGGCAGTATCCGTATCGAAACGCGTTGCCGATATTTGGACAAGCCCCTGCGCCGGGATCGCGTATCGGTTCCGGCTGGTCAGTTCGTCGTCGTCTCGGTGATCGACGATGGCTGCGGCATCCCGCCGGACCGATTGTCGCGTATTTTCGAGCCGTTCTACACCACCAAACGTCCGGGCGAGGGGACGGGCCTCGGCCTGTCGATGGCCTATGGGATCGTCAAGCAATCTGGCGGCTACATCTTTGCCGACAGCGTCCCGGGTCAGGGGACGACGTTCAGCGTTTATCTACCCGCTGACACGGCGCCCGCCGAGATGGATGTCGCGATGACGATTTCCGCCGATACCCGGCCCGAAGTCGATGGTCCGAACGCTTCGGCGCGGGTGATGCCCGAAGCCGCATCTGCGGATGCGGATGCGGATTTTGCCGGGAGCCCGTTGGCATCCGATCCAACGACGGGAGAAGGCATAGAATTGATCCCGTCGCCGGGTGCGGAGGTTATGGCCCTTGATACGGCCCACGAAGCCGACCAAGCATCCGCGGACCCGTCCGATCAGCGTCGCCCCGACCCAGAAGCTGACGGCGAGGATTTTATTTCAACCTTGCTGGCGAGCGGGGCAGACCAGGATCTGCTCGACCAATCGGACGGCGCAGTGAACGGCGACGAGGTAGACGCCTCGGTGAGCGGCCTGGGGTCAAGCGGCTCGGACGACGTTCGGGCAACTGAAATGTCTGACCAGCCGTGCAGCACCGAAGACGGTCCTGCGCCGACTGGCCGGCGCCGTGTTCTACTGGTCGAGGATGAGGCGCCGGTGCGGGCTTTCGCGACGCGAGCGCTGAAATTGCGCGGCTTCGAGGTATTGGAAGCGGCATCGGCCGAGGAGGCCCTGGCCACCCTGGAAGATGAGGACATGACCGTCGATCTCTTCGTGACGGACGTGATCATGCCTGGCCTGGACGGTCCGACTTGGGTGCGCCAGGCCATGGCCAACCGGCCCAATGTTCGCACCGTCTTTATGTCTGGATATGCCCAGGACGCGCTGTCTGAGAACGCGCCTCCGGTGCCGAACGCGCAATTCCTTCCCAAACCGTTTTCGCTGGCCGATCTGACCCGAACGGTTGAATATGCCTTGAAGTAGCGCTTTTGCGCGCCGACTGCGATGGCCAGGGCTGTCACCCGCTGGACGTTCGGTCGGTCCGGGCAGGTCTATCGGGTGCGGTCTGGATTGGTATGGGCGTCTTCGGTGACCTTGACCCCGGTGCTCCAGTTGCGGTGGATTTTCGGGCACGATCACAGATTTCCATCCGTCGGCAGCCAGGTGACCTTCCCCCGCGGTTAGGGCCGGTTTGATCTGGAGTCTTCCGGTTGGGTTTGAGTGTTGAGCGGCAGCGTGGAGACCGCAAGAGTCTCAAGCGCTGGCGCGGTGGTTTTCATTAGGAACTCCGTTGGGGACAGGTAT
>JBCDCW010000252.1:0-4990 GCA_039180995.1 Pseudomonadota bacterium | reverse complement strand
TCAGAAAGCGCCACCGAAAAGTCGGCGCGGGCAAGCGGCGTGTTGACGTTGGCGGAATCCTTCCCGCCAACTCCGTAATCGTAATGCACGGACGTGGTAGCCAGAGCGTACTCACCGGTTCCAGGTACAAGCGCAACGCCCTCGATATGGGATGCCACATCCGTAGTACCATCCGATCCGACAGCAGCACGAACGACCTCGAACGACAATTGCGGTACGCGATTGCCGAACGAACCCAAATCCAAATCCTCGAAAACCACGTAGGCAGTTCCACGAAAGGCATTCGCGCGGTCAGGCCCGTCAATCGCCTCGATTAATGAATCGGGTAACTGATCTTCGGTCCCATGATAAACCCGTATGTCGAAGCTATCAGGCGAAATCTCTCGGCCGTCCGCCCACACCCGGCCGACTCGTCTAATGACCCCTTCACACAAGGCCATCGCGAATGAAGCGGTATAGCGAAAGGTCGTCGTCTTCGGTGTCTTTGGGGCACCCTTCCCACTTCCGCCACCTGACGTATCCGTATGCTCCTTGAAGCGGGTCGCCCAGATAATCTGCCCACCTAAACGGACCCGACCGATTGCACGCGGGAGCGGTGCCCCTTCGGACGCCCCGCTAATTCGGAAACGATCCATCCGACCATGTTCGACGGCTTCCGCACCCTTCCCCAAAAGCGATTGATCAATCGCGCGTCCCAATACAGAACCTGCGGCCCGACCAAGCACCATGCCGCTAAGTCCGAGCACGGAACCACCAAGGCTACCGCCAAGTGCCGCGCCGGCGGCGCCGAGAACAAGGGTGGCCATGTATCAATCCTCCAGCAGGGGGGGTGTCGGAAAATCAAAGCGCGCCGCGATCCGGGAAATCCAAGACCGCGAAAGCGATGATTCCATCACCGCGCGTCCCGAATAGGCGTGAATGAATGTCGGCGCCGGACCGGACCTGCCGACAATACCAAGGTGTTTGGCAACAGCGCCCTGTCGCATTCGGAACAAAAGAACCTCGCCGACTTCCAGGTCTCTTGCTGCCGACACTGGCACAAGCCACCTGCCAGCCGCGCGCCAAAGCGTTTCCTGACGCTGCGGTTCGGACCAATCGGCGGTATAGGGGGGGATCTCCTCCGGCTCGTTGCCGCAAAGTTCCCGCCACACCCCTCGTACCAAGCCCAGGCAATCGGTTCCTGCACCTTTGACCGAGGCCTGGTGAACATACGGGGTCCCAAGCCAAGTACGGGCCACCTCCGCCGCTACGCTCATGACCGGCCACCATCATTTCGACCGTCACGGACAGGATATGCCATCATCCAATCCTCACCCGGTATGTCGGGAAACCCGCGGAAGTTTATGAAGTTGTTAAACTTATGGCGGCACGTGTCCGCCGTCTTATCACAACCCGCCTCGATCCGGACGCGGTCGCCCGGCAGAAGCGGCGCGCGAAGGCTGCTCCACAATTCGATCTGTCGTCCATCATCGCGCGTGCGGTCGATCTTGATCCGCTCCTTCAATCCTATCGCAGCGCCATCCAAGACGATGACGGTTCCGCGCTCGAACCATTTCGGCGAGAATTCCCGAAGCTGTGGCACGGTTAGAACGCGGCCATCCTTGATCGCCTCAATCTCTGCTTCGATAGCAAACAAAGGCCCCAATTCGACGCCGCACCGACGATCCCCCAAGATCGCATCGCATCGCGACTGAAACACCCGGCCCATTGGCGTATTCAGCGCCTCGGTCAAGCTGCGCAATTCAACGCCAAAGGCGCCATCTCCCCAGGAGATCTCACCGAAGGTGCCGCGAAACAGCAGCTCTCTCTGATCCAGGTCGGCCCAGTTGACGAGCCAGATTTCGACACCGGCGGCATCCCACCGCCCGGCACGAAGGTCGTCCTCTGTCAAAACGTCCGATATCAGCGCACCCGAGGCACTGACATTGTCGACAGCCAGGCCGTTCGACCGGTCCAAAGCGCCCGCCGTCAGACCGCTCGCCGCCGCACAATAGACGCCGTCAATTTCCAAGGCGTCGTCATGATCCGTGAAGCCCCGGACAACCCCGTCCGTTCGCCGCAAGATCCAGGCGCGGCATGTGGTGGACGTGCCGGTCGCAAGATGGTCTGCCAGGCCCCTCATGTCCGCACCTCTAAGATCGGGACGTCCGGGATCTCACCGGCTTGGAACGTTGCCACGGAAACGAGAACGGAGTCGGTATCGAACCGAACTGGTACGTCGAACTCGTAACCGGCCGTCACATCAACCCCGAGATCGGGCGGGGAAGCAAAGGTCACGACACCGCTGGTGGAGTCCAGTTGCCAATGCGTTCCTTGGACCAGTTCGTCCCCCGACACTCCGGCCCGAACCGTTCCGGCGACGGGCTTCGCGATCGGACGGCGATAGGATTGCGTCCCCGAACGATAGGTCTTCGACAACTGGAACGCAGTCTCAATTCCATCACCTGTGCCGATCACCTGATCGTCGAAGGCCACGTCCTCGGACGAACGGCAGGACTTGAAATCCGCCCAGTCCTTCCAGCGAAATCCATGCAGCCGCCCATGCCGCGCTTCAAAGAAGGCGATCACTTCACCCAGATCGTCCAAAGACCGCATCCCTACCCCGGCATCATAGCGCCGACGGGAATGGGCCCAGGGCGTGTTCCGCTCCTCGTGCCCATTGGCTAGGGTTACGACCTCGGTCAGACGCTCAGGCCCCCCGACCGAACCCAGCGACAACCGGGCCGGAAACCGAATTTCATGAAACGACATGGTTTGACCCTCAACGGTTACGTGCGCCGCGCGACAAGGCGCGGGACATCTCGGCGGCGATCTGGCTGCGCGACTTGCGGAAACCGGCCACATCTGGGGTCGAGATGTTCATGGTCACTTGAACGGCCCCGCCGCCCTGACCCTGCATCTCGATCCCAAGCCGCCCGTCCGGCCCCCGCGTCAGCGGCATGATGGCCTCCGGCCCCGCTTCGCCCATCAACCCGGTCGCGCCGCGCATGGGGAACGTCGTCGGGCCCGACACGACCCCACCCTTCGCAAAAGGCATCACTCGGCCCTGGGCAAACGACCCGCCATCGGCAAATGGCAACGCCGCATTCAACCCGTTGGCCAAGGCCCCACCCAAAGCCGTCGTCACCGGCTTGACGGCCGTGTTGAAGGCCGCATTCACCATCGACCGCGCCAATCCCTGCAACGCATCCGACAGCTTCAGGCCATCGAAGACGACCCCGTCGAAAGCCCGCTTCAGCGATCCCCCGAAACTGCGCGACAGCCCCTGAACCTCTTGCTGGGTATAGAGCATCTGGCCTTCCAGCGCGCCCATCTCCGCCGTGAAGCGTGAGATCACCGCCGCACTTCCGCCCAGCCGCTCTTCCAGCGCCTCCAGGGCATCTTCCGTTCCGTCATCCATCGCCAGTCTCCGTCACATCCGGGAACCGGGCGGCCAGGGCATCCAAGCCCGCCCGGTCCATTGGCAATCGTCCGCCCTCCTGCCCCAGCAGGAAGGCCAGCTCGGCCGGCGTCAGCGCCCAGAACGCGGCCGGGCTCAGCCCCAAGCCGCGCATCCCCGCCACCATCAAGACGGGCCAATCGAAGCTCTCGCTCACGCGCGCACCGGCAACGCGAAGGCCCGACCCAGCAGCAGCGCCGCCACTCGCGTCGCCTCCACCGGCCCGCCCTCGATCTCCGCTTCGGCCAGGTCCCGCGCCCCACCGACCCAGCCGCCGCCCCGGAGACCCGCGACTAGCAGCGCGATCACATCCCGCGCCCGGAACCCTCCGGTCTCGAAGCGGTCGACCAGCGCCACCAAGCTATCGGCTTCCATCGACGCCTCCAGTTCGGCCAACGCGCCCAAGGTCAGCTTGCAGACCCGTCGCTCGCCATCGACGACCAGCGCCACTTCTCCGGCCCAGGGGTTGCCGCCCGACATCAAAGCGCCGTGAAGATCAACTCACCGGCCGAGGCCAGCGCGATCTCGTAGGTCGCCTCGCCGTCATGGCTGCCGCCATATTCCAACGAGGTGATCTGGAACGGCCCTTCCACGATCCCGAAATCGGGGATGATCACCTGGAACTTCGGCACTTCCCCATCAAAGAACAGTTGCCGCGCCCGGGCATCCGTATCCGCATCCCGGAAGATGCCCGAACCGCTCACCTGCGCTGTCTTCACGCCGCCGCCGCCCAGCAATTCGCGCCAGCCGCCCGCGCTCTCGGTCGAGGTCACGTCGACCGATCCCGCATTGAACGTCAGCCGCGTGGCCCTGAGACCCGCCAGAGTCACGAACACGCCCGTCCCGTCCACATCGACCTTCAGCAGAAGGTCCTTCCCGCTTTGCACCGCCATCGTCACTCTCCTCAGATTTGATCGTCCAGACGGGCGCGGAACCACAGGTCGATCCTGCGCGTCCCCTCGCCCTCGTCCCGCCGCGCCCGCGCCTTCAGGAAGCGCATCGACACCATTCGCCCCCGCGTCATCGGCAGGGCCTCCGACAGCAGATCCGACACCCGCGCCGCCACGTTCTTCGCCGCCAGAAATCCGTCCCGCGCCGTCACCACGCTGACCCGCAGGTCATGTACGGCGCCCTGCCCGCTCGCGTCACCGCGCCCACGCACCTCCTCAGGCCCCAAAGCCACGAACAGGTCCGGCGCCGCCTGCGGCACCGCATCGAACACAGCGCCACCGATCAGCGAATCCAACGCCACGTCCCCCGCTAGGCGGGAATAAACCGCCATCTGCAGGCTCTCGCCCAAGGCATAGGTCATGCGCCTACCTCCTCCGAAACGAGCAGCGCCAGCGTCCGTCCGGCCCCATCGCCCTCATGAACCGCCGACACCTGATAGCTGCGCGCCCCGTCCCGCACCCGATCCCCGACCACGGGCCGCATCACATGCCCCTCGGGCACCGCATGGGTCGTGACCCGTAACTTCAACCGCGGCGTCTCGCCGAATTCCGTGTCCCGCAAATCACCCGACCGCATCCGCACCTCGGCCCAGATCGCCCC
>JBCDCW010000251.1:0-5063 GCA_039180995.1 Pseudomonadota bacterium | reverse complement strand
GGTGCTGGCAGCGAAGACGAACGTATCGGCGCCGCCGCCGCCGGTCAGCACGTCATCGCCGACGCCGCCATCCAACGTGTCGTTGCCGCCGCCGCCGATCAGGTCATCGTTGCCGCCGCCGCCGTCCAACGCGTCGTCGCCGTTCTGGCCCGACAGCCGGTCGTTCCCGGCATCGCCGCCAAGCAGGTCTGCGCCGTTGCCCCCGAAGAGGATATCATCGTCGTCGCCGCCCAAAAGGACGTCGTCGCCGCCATTGCCGCGCAGGGTGTCGTTGCCCAGAGCGCCGGTGATCAGGTCAGCGCCGTCGCCGCCCAGGATGGAATCGTCGCCGGTCTGACCGTAGAGACGGTCGTCGCCGTCGCCACCCCAGATCTTGTCATCGCCGTTGCCGCCGAAGAGGATGTCATTTCCGTTATCGCCTTCGATGACGTCGTTGCCGTTTTCGCCCCGGATCGTGTCGGCGCCGTCGAGACCGGCCAGCACGTCGTCCCCGGTGCCGCCCAGGATCGAGTCGTTGCCCGTCTCGCCCAGGATCGTGTCGTTTCCGGCGTCGCCGTCGATCGTGTCGTCACCGCCGTCAAAGAGATCGAACCTGTCGCCGAAGATCAGATCGTTCCCGTCTCCGCCGCGGATGAGGTCGTCTCCGGCGAGGCCTTCGATGACATCGTCGCCGGCGCCACCGTCCAGCAGATCGTCGCCAGAGCCGCCGTTGATCTGGTCGTCGCCGTTCTGGCCGTAAATCCGGTCATCGCCGAAATTGCCCTCGATCCGGTCACTTCCCGCGCCGCCGACAATCACGTCGTCGCCGTCTTGGCCCAGCAGGTCGTCATTTCCGTTCTGGCCATAAATCCGGTCGTCGCCCGCGCCGCCGTCGATCACATCGTCGCCGTCTTGCCCGAAGAGCCGGTCGTTCCCGTTGCCGCCGTCAATAAAGTCGCCGCCATCGTCGGCTCGGACGGTATCGTCGCCGCCAAGGGCGAAGATGACGTCGGCATCTTCGGTGCCCGGAATGCTGTCATCGCCTTCGGTAATGAAGTCTTCCACGCGGAAGGGCAGGGTGATGCCCAGCCCCACGGCCGGGTCGAAGTCGGGCGGGGCGATCTCGAACGGGAGCAGAACGGAATTGATTTCCGCGAGGCCGATGAACCGGCTGTCCAGCGTGGCCCACTCGGCGTTGCGTGTCAGGCCGCTGTTGTCCAGCAACTCGCCCGGGGACACGAAGGCCAGAGTGGCGCCTTGGAGGGTGGATTCGACCTTGCCCTCGCCCCCCGGGGGGCGAAGGCCGGTGATGCCCGTCGGGACATGGTAGGCGAGCACGTCGTAGATCAGGTCCGCCACGTCGGTCCCGGCCGCGTCCGCAAGTTGTGCGAAGGCGGTCAGCAGGTATTCCCCCGCGCGCGCCGAGACGCCATCGAAGCCGAGCGTGCGAGCCAGCGCTTCGAAGGCGGCGTCCGTCGGCACATAGGCCACGTAATCGTCGATCACGTAATCGTATTCACTTTCGACACCGCTCACGTCGAGGTCGCCCAGGATGGGCGTTCGGTCAGACCCGAGGCTGACGTCGAGCAGGTTTGAAAAGATCGTAAAACGGCTGTTGCCGTCGATCGCTTGGGCAAGCGTCGTCATTCCGGTCGTCCCCTTACACGTTCCGCACGTCGCCCTTCTGTGCCGGGGCGACCTTGTCTGTGCCGTATCCGTGTCAGATTGTTGACATTATTGATAGGCGGATTTTCGCTTACCTTGGGGAAGCGTCCGGCGGATTTCGGGCCCGCGCGCCCGGTCGCAGTTTCGTGAGCAGGGCCCCATTCGCTTGCGTCGCGGGGCGGCGATGCGCAGGGTGACCGCAACCAGATGAAGGGAAAAACCGATGGAGATGGTGGAGCAGACGGCGGGGATCCTCGAATTCCTGGCCGTGGTCTTCGTATCGCTGATCGGCTTGGGCGTGGTGGTTGCCATCGTCTTCTTCTTCATCGACCGGTTGCAGACAGAGGATGCGATCCGGCGAAATTACCCGGTGATCGGGCGGTTCCGGCATCTGTTCACCGAGCTGGGCGAGTTCTTCCGGCAGTATTTCTTCGCCATGGATCGCGAGGAATTGCCGTTCAACCGGGCCCAGCGTGATTGGATCAAACGGGCGGGGGATGGCGCTAGCAATACGGTCGCCTTCGGGTCGACGCGGAACATTGCAGTGCCGGGGACGGCCTTGTTCGTGAATTCGGCGTTTCCGCCGCTGGATCAGCAGGCGGCCAAAACGGCGCCGATGGAGATCGGGCCGGGCGCGCGGCAGCCTTATGTGGCGACCAGTATCTTCAACCTGTCGGGGATGAGCTACGGGGCGATCTCGAAACCCGCGGTGGAGGCGTTGAGCCGGGGCTGCAAGGATGCGGGGATCTGGATGAATACGGGCGAGGGCGCGTTGAGCCCGTATCACCTGTCTGGCGGCTGCGACATCGTCTTCCAGATCGGCACGGCCAAGTTCGGCGTGCGGGATGATGCGGGCAATTTGTGCGACGACAAGCTGCGCGAGGTCGCGGCGATCCCCCAGGTGAAGATGTTCGAGCTGAAGCTGGCCCAGGGGGCCAAGCCGGGGAAGGGCGGGATCCTGCCGGCGGCCAAGATCACGCCGGAGATCGCCAAGATTCGCGGGCTGCGACCGGGCGAGGACGGGATCAGCCCCAATCGCCATGCGGAGGCAGCCAATGTGGACGAACTGCTGGACTTGGTCGGGCGCCTCCGGGAGGTGACGGGCAAGCCCGTGGGCATCAAGACCGTGGGCGGGGCCGAAGAGCCGTTCATCGAGTTGTTCGACCGCATCAAGGTGCGGGGCGACGCTTGCGCGCCGGATTTCATCACGCTGGATGGCGGAGAGGGTGGAACCGGAGCGGCCCCCATGCCGTTGATAGATTTGGTGGGGATGTCGATCCGCGAAGCCCTACCCATGGTGAGCGGGCTGCGGGATGCCGCCGGCCTGCATGACCGGATCCGCTTGATCGCCAGTGGCAAGCTGGTCAATCCTGGGGATGTGGCTTGGGCCTTGGCGGCTGGTGCGGATTTCGTGGTCAGTGCCCGGGGCTTCATGTTTTCCCTGGGCTGTATCCAGGCGTTGAAATGCAACAAGAACACGTGCCCAACCGGGATCACGACCCACAACCCAAGGTTCCAGAAGGGGTTGGTGGTCGAGGATAAATGGCGGAAGGTCGCGCGGTATGCGGAGGGCGTGGTGAAAGAGGTCGAGGTGATCGCCCATTCCGTCGGTGTGACCGAACCGCGCCAGATGCGGCGACGCCACGTTCGCCTGGTCCAGGCGGACGGAAGTTCGATCCCGATGCACAAGGTGCATCAGCGCCCCGAAGACGACGTGCGGATGGCTGCCGAATGAGAAGCGGCAGTTCTGCGCGAAAGGTGTCATCGCAATTTTGCGAGGCATGCCTACATTATATTCATGACAGAAGTTGTCAGGAGATAGAGCGATGCCCAAACTGACCCGCGCTGATGTCACGCCAGAGGCGCTCTGGCTGAACCGCCGACGTCTGATCAAGACGCTGGGCGCGGGCTCGATTGCGGGCGCATTGGGCCGCCCGGTCTTGGCGACCGAGGAGTTGGAGCCCCACGATTGGGAGGTCATCACGACCTACAACAACTTCTACGAGTTCGGGACCGGCAAGGATGACCCCCATAAGAACGCGCAGGACATGGAGACCGACCCATGGTTTGTGACCGTGGACGGGCTGGTGGACAATCCGGGCGAATATTCCTTGGCGGACTTGATCGGGGATATCCCGACCGAGGAGCGGATTTATCGGTTCCGGTGCGTGGAAGCCTGGTCGATGATCATTCCGTGGAATGGGTTTGAGCTGAACAAGCTTCTCACCAAAATCGGGGTGCAGGAAGGGGCGCAATACGTCCGGTTCGAAACGGCTGTCCTGCCCGACGTGATGGAGGGCGTGAACTATCCCATCCTGGACTGGCCTTATGTGGAAGGGCTGCGGATGGACGAGGCCATGCATCCGCTGACGATGATGGCGACGGGAATCTACGATAAGCCGATCCCGAACCAGAATGGCGCGCCGATGCGCCTGGTGGTGCCATGGAAGTACGGGTTCAAGTCGACCAAGAGCATCGTTCGCATCACCCTAACCGAAGAGCAGCCCGTGAACACCTGGAAGCAGGCGGGGCCGAGCGAGTACGGTTTCTTTGCGAACGTGAACCCTGACGTGGATCATCCCCGCTGGAGCCAGGCGACCGAGCGGGTGATCGGCGCGGGGCTGTTCGGCAAGCGGATCGAGACGCTGATGTTCAACGGTTACGCAGATGAAGTCGCCTCGATGTACGAGGGCATGGACCTGACGAAGTTCTTCTGACGTGGAGGCGGTCGCGACACTGGGGCCCCGGGTATCGGGTGCGGCACGGCGCGTTCCGACCTGGATCGTGTATGTCCTCGGGCTTTTGCCGGGGATCTGGGCGATCTTTCAGGCGTTCAGCATGGTCGACCCGGTCGAGAAGCTGACCCATTCCATGGGCTTGATCGCCCTTCAGTTCCTGTTGACATCGTTATGTGTGACGCCGCTGTTGCGGTTCGCCCGGATCAACCTGATCAAGTTCCGCAAGGCGCTGGGCCTGCTGGCCTTCGGATATCTGACCGTGCATTTCCTGGTCTGGCTGCTGTTGGACCTGCAACTGATGTGGGGTCAGATCGGCACGGATATCGTGAAGCGGCCGTATCTGACCCTGGGATTCGCCGGGTTTGTCCTGCTGATCCCGCTGGCGGCGACCTCGTTCCAGCGGGCGATGAAGTGGATGGGGCCCCTGGCTTGGGCGCGGTTGCATCGGCTGGTCTATCTGACGGCCCTGTTGGGCGGCGTGCACTTCATCATGCAGGAGAAGGTGTGGACGACCGAGTCGATGGTCTATCTCGCCCTGGCCGTTCTGTTGGTCGGCCTGCGATTCACCTGGATTCGTCGCTGGTAGCGTTTGCCAGGGTGCCAAGGTCCGCCCTGGTGACGCGAAGCGCCCGAAAAACGGCCTGTTCGAGGTGCTTTCATCCGGGTTTGGTGATGGATTTG